>JADIMD010000021.1 GCA_017695015.1 Candidatus Cryptobacteroides faecigallinarum
TACACCCTCATCAAGGATATTCACAACTTCGCTAAAGAGTACCTGCGGGAGTGGTTCCCAAAGCTGGTGTCCTATCAGACATTCAATTACCGTCTCAACAGGATGGCCGGAGCTGTCACGGAACTGTCCTCGCAGTTGTTGCGCATGTTCAAGCCTTCTGATTGTCAGGAAGATACCGTCATCGTTGACTCAATGCCGATAATCACATGCTGCGGAAGAAACCGTACCGGCAAGGTCGCCAGGGATATCGCTGACAAGGGATACTGTTCTACCAAGAACCTCTACTATCATGGACTGAAGCTTCACATGGTAGGCTATTGCAGGAAAGGACATCTTCCTCACCCGTGCCAGATAGCGCTGTCACCTGCCTCCGAGAATGATCTGAAGGTCTTCCAGAGCGAATGCATGCCGGATCTTTTCAACAAGAAAATCTTCGCTGACAAGATATACCGAAGCAGTGACTACTGGGAGAAGGAGAGACGCAACAAGGCCAATGTGTTCTATGCTCCTGTCAAGTCCATCAAAGGGGCTTCTGAGGAAGAAAAGCAGAGGTGCAAGGCCGCCGATGACCTTTATTCTCAAGCCGTTTCATCTGTCAGGGAACCCATTGAGGCTCTCTTCAGTTGGCTGAACGAAAAAACAAATATTCAAAGAGCTTGTAAGTGCCGCTCTACTTGCGGACTCCTAATTCATACGATGGGTAAGGTTGCCATCGCTTTTTTATACCTTATTTTCAACTACTGATTCAAATGAAAAATTATAAATCCCTGAATTGTGTATCTGTAAAAAACAGAAAACAAACATTCGAAAATGAATATTTAACATAGCATATGGATATTCTTTGCACATTTGATGCACCTGAAACCACATAATTATGTCAAGAATCAAAAATTTGGGAGCAATGGCAGCCATGGTGTTGCCTATGGTTTCTCAAGCAGAAAGCCGTACCACAGGATCGGCTGAACATGATGCAAGACCTAACATATTGTTCATAATGGCGGATGATCTTGGGTATTCAGATCTATCATGCTATGGTCAGGAACGCTGGGAAACACCGCAATTGGACAAACTTGCATCACAAGGGATCCTGTTTACCAGTTTTTATTCTGCTTCGCCTGTCTCCAGCCCCTCACGTGCTGCATTTCTTACAGGTCGATATCCGGCAAGACTTGGAATCCAGGGTGTGTTTTTTCCTGATAGCTATACAGGGATCCCTTCTGATGAAATTACTATTGCAGAGCTTCTTAAAACTGCCGGATACGCTACTGGTATCGTAGGCAAATGGCACTTGGGGCATATGCGCCAATATTTGCCGCTGCAGAATGGATTTGACAGTTACTTCGGAATTCCATACAGCAATGATATGGCCTCTCAGATCTATATGAGAAATAATGAGGTTGAATCATTTCATATAGACCAGAGAATGACTGTACAGAGGTATACATCCGAGGCAATTGATTTTATAGACAAAAACTCAGACTCTCCATTCTTCCTCTTTTTGTCATACAATATGATGCATGTCCCGATCTATGTATCTCCGGAATTTGACGGTGTGACAGGAAAGGGCTTGTATGCAGATGCAATGACAGAGCTTGACTGGAGTGTCGGCAGGCTGATTGAAACACTTGAGTCGAAGAATCTGCTGGATAATACCATTGTCATATTTACGAGTGATAACGGACCATGGCTTCAGGAAGGTCCTTATGGAGGAACCGCAGAAACTTTGAAAGAAGGGAAGGGCACCGACTATGAAGGCGGTGTCAGAGTCCCGTGCATAGTGTATGGCAAGAACATAGCTGAAGGAAAAGTCTATGATGATGTAGCCACTATGATGGACTGGTTTCCTACATTTGCAGATCTCGCAGGAGTACGGGTTCCGGACAATTCTGTTATCGATGGTTGCAATCTTGCAGATGTTTTAAATGGCAAAGGCAAGAGAGTGAATTCTGAATATGCCTATTTTGCAAAAAACAACAAAGTAACGGCATATCGTAGCGGCAGATGGAAGATTCTTTTACCGGACAACGGGTATCGGGGAAATTTCTGGAAAGAGCCAGTGGCGCCAAGGGATACAATGCTGATCGACTTGGTTTCAGATTCAGATGAATCAGATAACCTCTGGAAAAAAGAAAAGGTTGTGGCAAAGGAAATGCTGGAGAAACTGGATTCTTTTGCAAATTGTTTCGGGAAAATTCCTGCTCCAATGGTACAGTCGGGCAACAATCAGATGAAGAAGTTGAACGCTGATAGAAAAGATATTATTGAACAGGCAAAGAAGACAGGATATAGGACAGCACAGCGGAACTATATTAAAGAAAACGCTTTTTATCATAAGGCAGATTCCGTTTTGGGCTTGATGACACTCCAGGAAAAAATCGGTCAGATGGTTCAATTTTCAAGTCCGCTCAATGTAACCGGACCGGAAATGATATCAAGTGACAAGCTGCAATTGATAAGCCAGGGAAAGGTGGGGTCAGTGCTGAATGTCTATGGTGTGGAGAATGTCAGAAAATATCAGGAGGCTGCAATGAAATCAAGGCTCAGGATACCTTTGATATTTGGTCTTGATGTAGTCCATGGATTCAGAACTGCTTTTCCGATTCCGTTGGCCGAGGCGTCGAGTTTTGATCTGGAGGCAATAAGGCAAAGTGCGGCAGCTGCAGCAGCTGAAGCTACAGCAGCTGGTCTGAACTGGACCTTTGCACCTATGGTTGATATTTCGTATGATGCGAGATGGGGCAGGGTTATGGAAGGTGCCGGGGAAGATCCATATTATGGTGCTCAAGTGGCAAAGGCCCGCATTTCAGGTTTTCAGGGCCAGGATTTGTCAGATACCTCTACACTGATGGCATGCTGTAAACATTTTGCTGCATACGGTGCTCCCGAAGCCGGGAAAGACTACAATAGTGTAAATATAAATTCCGGAGAGTTTGCAAATTTCTATATGCCTCCGTACAAGGCATCCGCAGAAGCAGGTGCTGCAACCTTTATGACTGCTTTCAGTGACTTCAACAATATCCCAAGCACGGCAAATGAGTTTTTATTGCAGACTCTTCTTCGTGATACATGGAAATTCAGCGGATTCGTAGTAAGTGACTGGGGCTCGGTTGCAGAATTGGTAGCCCACAGGGTTGCTGAAGACAGATGTGATGCGGCCCGTAAAGCTGCAGTAGCCGGGGTTGACATGGATATGGAAGGAGGGTGCTACAGTGATTTCCTTGAGGAACTTGTTGAGGACGGCATAGTCAGTGAGCGTGCTGTTGATGATGCTGTCATCAGAATACTGATCAAAAAATTCGAATTAGGTCTGTTTGAGGACCCTTTCAGATATTGTGATGAAGCAAGGGAAGCCAGGATTACCGGCTCAGAAAAAGTAAGGCAACTTGCTTTGGATATGGCAAAAAAATCAGTAGTCATGCTTAAGAATGACGGGAATATCCTCCCGAAGCAACTTGAAGATGTGTTGTTGGTAGGACCTTTGTCGAAATCAAAGAAGGATATGTCCGGTTTCTGGGCAAATGAATCTGATACGACAATGAATGTGACACTGTATGAAGCGCTTAAAAAAAGAAATATAGATGTAGAATATTTCGACGGCTATGGATTAATGGATAATTCACAGAAAAATCTCAGAAAAGTCCTGAATGCAGCAAAAGGAAAGGATGCAGCGATCGTCGTATTGGGAGAAAGATGGAATGAAAGCGGAGAAGCAAAATCCAAAGGTCTGATTGAATTGCCTGAATCCCAGCAGAGAATAGTTTCTGAACTATCTCGTACAGGTGTACCGGTCATTGCGATAATAATGGGAGGCAGACCTTTGATATTCAACGAAGTAAGCCGCGAGGCAGATGCAATTCTGTTCAGCTGGTGGCTTGGAGCGGAAGCCGGCAATGCATTGTGTGATTTGATTGACGGCACAGCAGAACCTTCTGCAAGACTTCCCATGACATTTCCTAAAAGCATAGCACAAATACCGATCAGGTATAACTTCAAAAGCACAGGACGTCCGCACGACCCTCGCAACAGTTATTCCTGCGGATATATTGACATGGACAGCGAACCTGCATATCCTTTCGGTTTCGGATTGGGCTATACTTCATTTGAATATGGGGACATAGAGCTTCTTCCTGGAAACGGCCGTGATATCCATGCTGTTGCTGTTGTCAATGTAACCAACACAGGTTACCGGTCGGGCAGTGAAATTGTACAACTTTATATAAGGGACAAGGCTGCATCTGTTACAAGACCTGTCAAGGAACTCAAGGGGTTCAGAAAAATCACCCTCAATCCTGGCGAGACCGCAGAAGTATCTTTTGAAATAGGGGATGAACAACTGGGGTTTTATGACAATGATTTCAATTTTATAGTTGAAAAAGGTGGTTTTGAAATATATATAGGCGGATCTTCAGACATTGATGAGCATACGGATTTCATTCTTGAGTAATATGGTTCAATAATACATTTGATTATGAAAAAACTTCTGATATTGGCGACATTAGCCATACTGACCGCCGGCAAATTGTCCGGCCAGAAAATAACCAGAGATACAATTGATTATAAGATTATAGGCAAGGATACCTTGTCGATGATTGTTGTCAAGCCGGCCGGATGGGAAAACAGGACAGATATTCCAGCAATGGTATTCTTCTTCGGAGGGGGATGGAATTCCGGGACATATGGACAATTTTTTCCACAGGCAAAGGTCCTTGCCCAAAAAGGAATGGTGGTATTTCTTCCGGATTATAGGGTAAGGAACAGGCAGGGGACAACACCATTTGAATCATTGTCTGACGCAAAGTCTGCAATGCGTTTTGTCAGAGGACATTCTGAGATGCTCCACATTGATGAATCAAGAATAGCAGCAGGAGGAGGGTCTGCAGGTGGACATCTTGCTGCTGCCTGTGCCTGTATTTCAAAATATGACAATTATGGTGACAACCTGAATATATCTCCAAGGCCAGATCTGCTGGTGCTTTTCAACCCTGTAATAGATAATTCTCCTGACGGCTACGGATACGACCGAGTAAAGGATGATTATATATATTTCTCCCCGATGCACAATATCACAGAAAAATTCCCTGATACAATTATAATGTCTGGAGATAAAGATAAAATTGTCTCTGTCCATACCTTGGAGTCTTTCCGCGATAAAGTTTCAGCAAGCGGGGCAGACTGTGAACTGCACATCTTCAAGAATGCTTCACATGGCTTTTTTAACAAAACAGAAAAGACAGAAGAGTTTTATAATGAAACAGTAGAACTGATGGTCAATTTCATGACCAGAAAAAACTATATAACCAAATAATCCAATTATTAGACAAACTAAACATGAAAAGGGTGAAATTATTGTTTTTGTGCGTTTTGCACGCTCTATTTTTCCTGGCTTTCGAGGATATCGGTACCGCCCAGTCCAAATTGCTGAAAGGTACCGTGCTTGATGAGAGCAACCTTCCCCTTCCAGGTGCGACCGTAAAGGTTGATGGAACAAATGTCCACACCACTACCGGTCCAGACGGTAAGTTTGAACTTAGCCTTCCATCCAAAAATGACGGTACATTTACTGTACAGTTCCTTGGCTATGTAGACACAAAGGTAAAGATAGGTAACCAGACAGAATTCAATGTAATCATGGAACCGGACAGGATGGCCCTCCAGGAGGCTGTTGTCTCTGCCGGTTATGGAACAATGCGTAAAAGTGATATCACAGGGGCATTGACATCTGTTATCGTAGATGATGTTACATCCAGACGGGTAACATCAATTGACCAATTGTTGTCCGGCCGCGCTGCCGGTGTTGTAGTGACACAGGGAAGTGCTGCTCCAGGAGGAGCCATCAAGATCCGCATCAGGGGTACAAGCTCACTCAGAGGTGACAATGAACCTCTTTATGTAGTGGACGGAAGCATTCTTCAGGCAGACGCAATGGCGGATCCGCTTTCGACCTACGGTCAGAATAAGGGCAATGCGACCCAAGAAGGACAGAATCCGTTGTCGATGATAAATCCACAGGATATCGAATCAATAGAGATTCTGAAGGATGCATCAGCAACTGCGATTTACGGATCTCAGGGAGCCAATGGAGTTGTCCTTATTACCACAAAACAGGCCGGGAAAGGAAAAATGAGCATAAAATATAACGGGACATTCACCGTATCGACTTTAGCGAAAAAACTTGAACTGCTCTCTCTTCAGGAATATGTTGATTTCCGTAATGCACTTTATCTTGCAAATGGGAATACGACAGATAAGATGGATATGACGAATCTTGTCGAAACAGACTGGCAGGAGAGGATTTTTCAGCCGAGCTTCAGCCAAGTTCACAGATTGAGTATCATGGGAAACAACAAGGGTACCAATTATTATATTGCAGGCGGATTTTCGGACAGGAACGGACTGGTATCAACAACGGGACTTGATCAGCAGGACCTCAGGGTGAATTTAAAGCAAGAGCTTAATGACTACATAAATCTGACATCCAACACAATGCTGTCAAGGACAGTAAACAACATGACAACAGGGGCAAATCTCAATGGAAACGCCAGTCTTTTATATCAGGTCCTTGCAAAAGGACCGTACGAAGGGAATTATAATGCAGATGGTATTTTTGATGAGAGTTCTGTCCTTGAAACGCCATTGACATGGCTTGATAATTATGACGATGAGACAGAAGAGTTCAGGGTGAACTCTGTACTCGGAATTGATGCAAAGCTGACCAAATGGCTTACATGGTCAAATAAACTCACCATAGATTACAGGTCATCATCCAGATTGAGGTGGTATGGTCCTGGAACATATCAGGGAAACCTTGCAAACGGACAGGCATCTCTCGCGGAAATGAGAACATTTACATACAATGTCGAGTCCTTGCTGCAGTTCAACAAGAAATTTGCCTCTTTCCACAACATTTCGGGTACTGCTGGTATTGTGTTCAATGACAAGACCTATAAGTTCAATGGCGCTGTGGGAGAAAATTTTGCAAACTTCCTGCTCAGGGGTTCAGGTATTGCTGCAGCCCAGACATATTATCCCATCGTATACAATGCAAATGACCAGCAGCTTTTTTCAGCTTTGGCAAGGCTGATATATTCATACAAAGATAAGTATGTGCTGACAGCAACTTTCAGGGCTGATGGAAGCAGCAAATTCTATGGGGCGAACAAATTCGCATATTTCCCGTCATTTGCGGGAGCGTGGAGGATCACAGAGGAGCCTTTTATGGATAATGTAAATTTTGTCTCAAACCTCAAATTGAGACTGGGATGGGGACAGGTAGGAAACCAGGCAGTTGCTCCGTATCAGACATTGCCTCTCTATAACAAGAATTCTTATGCCCAGTCTGGAAACGGAGGTATCATCACAGGATATGTCCCAGGCAATATAGCAAACAACGACTTGAAATGGGAAACATCCGAACAGACAAATATTGGACTGGATGTAGGCCTTTTCAGAGACAGGGTGAACTTTTCTGTTGATGCATATCTCAAGAATACAAAGGACCTCCTCCAGCAGTTTGCGGTACCATCATCGACAGGATTCAAGAACATGTGGCTCAACAGAGGTGTGATCCAGAACAAGGGTATAGAAGCAACCTTGAATGCTACAATCCTGAGATTTGCCGAATTTGAGTGGAATCTCTCAGCCAATATATCTGTCAACAGGAATAAAATCATTTCTCTTGGCATGGAGCCAACTCAGATAGGCGCATTGAAGGATGTTGCCGGCTATCTGGGAAGCAACATAACCTCAGGCCAGTCAATCCAGGCGCCGGCAAATGCCTTTTTTGAAGGTATGCCGATTGGAGTATTTTTCGGATATCAGACAGCCGGAATAATGTCACAGGATTTCTATGACAATCAGGACCCTTCCAATAGACTGAAGCTTAATGGAAATGAAATCAAACCGGGAGATATAATATATGTTGACCAGAACGGGGACAACAATGTCACTCCTGATGACAGGGTCATAATTGGAGACCCGAATCCGGATTTTACCTATGGATTCCAGACGGGATTCATATACAAGAACCTCTCCCTTGATATTTCATTCAATGGAAGCTTCGGTGCGCAGATCGTGAATGCAACAAGGGCCCGTCTGGAAAATCTTTCGGAAGCAAACAACAAGTTCAGGCCTGCAGTAGTAAATGCCTGGACACAGGAAAATCAAGATACTTATTATCCGAAGATAGGATATGTTCCTATGACATCCAATCTTACAGACAGGTTTATTGAAGATGCAAGCTTCCTCAGGATCGAGTCAATAAGCCTCGGCTATACACTGAATCTCAGGAAATGGATGAAATTCGTGCAATCTCTTACTATCAATGCTTCTGTAAACAACCTATGGGTCTTTACGAATTATTCCGGATATGATCCTGAGGTGGACAGCTTCACAAACGATCCAAACAGAATAGGCATAGACCTCAATTCATATCCTAGATCACGGAATTTCATTTTGGGAGTCTCATTAACATTCTAAATATTGAATCATGAAAATACGCCATATTTTTATTTCACTGCTTTCTTCGGCAATGTTCTGTTCGTGCGAGGGTTTTCTCGAGGAAACACCCAAGACGACACTGACATCAGTTGCTGTATTCGGAGATGACGAATCTGCAACATCTGCAATGGTCGGCTGTTATGCATTGCTCTGTCAGTATGATTATTTTGCCCAGACATTCTGGGAGGCACATAATATGAATTCCACCGAGTATACATCGGCCATTACCAACGGAAACTATGCGACACAGCTTTCCAATTTTACATCGAATTCAGCTCTTGGCACCTACAATTCAATTTATAGAACTGCATACGCGGGAATCAATGCTATAAATCTCATGCTCGAGAAAATTGAAGATGCTCCGGTTTCTGAGGCCGTCTCAAAGAATATCAAAGGCAACGGCCATCTTCTCAGGGCGATGCTTTATTTCAATCTTGTAAGGGAATTCGGCGGTGTGCCGCTTGTTCAGAAAAGCATAACTACTTTGGAAGAAGCACATTCCCCCAGAGCATCCAAGGAGAGTGTATATGAGGCTATAGTAAATGATCTTGATGAGGCATGGAATAATCTTCCGGAACCGGGAGCCAATCAGACGGGATTTCCACACAAGTGGGCAGCGAAAGCATTGTTGGCTAAAGTATATCTCACAATGACGGACGGAAAGGAAGATTCGCCATACTGGGAATTGTCGTACAATATGGCAAAAGAAGTCTATGATGAACGTGTCTATCAGCTTGTACGTCCTTTCTCGGCATTGTGGGATCCGACAAAAGAGAATTCCGTCGAATCGATACTGGAATTTCAGCTTAGCGAGATGACAGAAGGCAGGCTGATGAGCGTCAACATGCCTCAGGATGTAAACCTGATACCTAATGTGACATTTAACAGCAATACTGCACGTATACGGCTTAATCCTGAAATATATGACGATTTTGTATCCAAGTATCCAGGTGATCCGAGATTTGAATGTTCCATATTGCATACATCAATAAACCAGCTGATGAACAACGGAACAACACCACTGAGATATATATATCCTTCAGATGTTACCTCTATCTGGTCTGTATTTCCGTTCTGCAGGAAATTCATAGACAAGAACTCTGTCGGAACAAAAGGAGCAAACAATTTCATTTATATGAGATATGGTGAACTCCTGCTCATTCTGGCCGAAACAGCAAATGAACTTGGATATCCAGAGGCTTTGGGATATGTCAATGAACTTCTGGACAGGGCGAGGGATGCGGATGGAGATGGAAACCATAGTGAGACAGAAATCCAGCCGGCTGCCTGGGAGAGCGGTATGAGCAAAGAGGAGTTCAGGGCGGCTATAATGCAGGAACGCCGTTTTGAACTGCTCGGAGAATGTCATTCCTGGTTTGATGAAAGACGTAGGGGAGAGGAGTGGCTTCTTGAATGCTTCAGGAATCACAATTCAAGGACAACCACTACAAAGTATGCATCGAAACCAGGTATGTATAAATATCCTGAGGATATTGAGCAGGTAAGGAAACTGATGTTGTGGCCGATTCCACTGGAAGAAATAACCAACAATATGTCAATCTCGCAGGAAGATCAGAATATAGGATGGTAATGAACAGGAATTTTATCAGAGGAACTTTTACATTGCTTGTGCCTTTCATGGCACAAGCATTACATGCCCAATCTGATGATAACGGCAGGTTGAATGTGCTGATGATAGCCGTCGATGATCTGAAGCCCGTACTTGGCTGTTATGGGGATAGATATGCAATCACGCCCAATATCGACAAGCTTGCATCTGCTGGTACAGTATATAATTCATGTTATTGCCAGCAGGCTATTTCTTCAGCGACAAGAGCCAGTCTCCTTACAGGGGTGAGACCGGACAGTACTGAAGTATGGGATTTGAAGACAAAAATCAGAGATGTAAATCCGGAGATACTTACTCTTCCCGAATATTTCCGCAATTCTGGTTATGAAACAGTAGGGATAGGCAAGATTTTCGACGGAAGGAGCGTTGATACTGCCCAGGATTCCTTGTCCTGGAGTTATTATATTGATTTTAAGAAATATATAGATCCGGAATACAGATGGTCATCATTTTTTAATTATCAGAATCCTGAAACTGTAGCCGTCGCAAAGAAATATATCCGGGAAGCGGAAGATGCCGGCATGACCGGATATGCAAGAATGATGTATGCGTTGAAATATATCAAACCATCAACTGAAGCTATGGATCTGCCAGACAACGCCTACCCGGATGGAGCTATAGCTGATGGTGCTGTAGATTTTCTGACTGAAAGAAAAGGAAACGAACCGTTCTTTCTTGCTGTCGGTTTTCAAAAGCCGCACCTGCCGTTTACTGCACCACTGAAGTATTGGAACATGTTCAAGAGAGATAATGTCCCGTTGGCAAAATATCAGAAAAGGGCATTGGGCTCACCAGATTTTGCAAACCATAGAAGCGGTGAACTTAAATCGTATACCGATATACCCCCTGTCTATACATTTTCCGATATAAACAATGTCGTTTTGCCGAAATCAAAGCAACGGGAACTGATCCACGGCTATTATGCCTGTGTCTCATATATAGATGCCCAGGTCGGAAAGATCCTGTCGGCCTTAGAAAGACTCGGCCTTGCAGACAATACCGTTGTTGTGCTTTGGGGAGACCACGGCTGGCATTTAGGCGATCACGGTTTGTGGAACAAGCATACGAATTTTGAAAATGCTACAAGGGTTCCATTGATTGTGCATATTCCTGGTGAAGCAAGTGCCGTGATATCCAATCCAGTGGAGATGCTGGATATATTCCCGACAATATGTGATGCAGCAGGTATGAAAATTCCCGCTGGACTTGAAGGAGAGTCTTTGTATCACGCAGATTCCGAAGATATCCCTTTGTCAGATGATCGGTATGCGGTAAGTCAGTGGCCGGGAGGACAGAACACTATGGGCTATTCCATAAGAACATCAAGATACAGATATACCGTCTGGCTTGACTGGAAAGACAGGGTACTTGATACAGAAAATATACGTGCAGAAGAATTGTACGATTATGAATCAGATCCATATGAAAAGGTCAATCTTGTTGATTCCAGAAAATACAGAGGTGCACTGGAACAGATGAGAGAAATCTGGAATGAATATAAAATGAAAAATATAAAATAGAACATATAAAATGAGAAAAGAATTGCTATTTACATTTGGCCTGATTTCTGTCTGCAATTCGGGATATGCGAATCCTTCCGATATGAATGCGGAAGACCATGGGGATAAAAAATCAGATAAGCTGAATGTCCTGATGATAATGGTAGATGATTTGCGTCCTGAACTGACATGTTTCGGAAGGGATGGTGTAATATCTCCAAACATTGACAGCCTGGCTTCTTCTGGAGTGCTGTTTTCAAATGCCTATTGTAATGCTCCAGTATCAGGAGCATCACGTGCAAGTTTGTTGACAGGACTGCGGCCTGCCCACGAAAGGTTCGTAAGCTTTCAGTCATATGCACAAAATGATGCACCGTGGGCAACATCTTTGCCGGCGTATTTCAAGTCTATGGGATACACGACATACTCATTAAGCAAAGTATTTCACCATCAGGATGACTTCTCTGAGTCTTGGGATGTCAATTGGAGACCGGATGACGGAAGCGGGTCATGGAGAAACTATGTAGAGGAAGATAATATTATCATGGAAAAGACCGGGAGGTCAATGTCGATGGAGTTTGCAGATGTTGAAGATGAAGCCTATTATGACGGTCAGACAGCAGAAAAAGCAGTCAGTGTACTTAAATCCATAAAAAAAGAAGACGGCCCTTTTTTCATGGGGGTAGGTTTTCTCAAGCCTCATCTTCCATTCAATGCTCCCAGAAAATATCTGGACATGTATGATACGGTTGCAGTATCTGTCCCTGATAATTATGAGTTGTTGAATGAGAGTATACCCGAAGAAGCATTCCATACTTGGGGCGAATTGAGGTATTATAAAGATATTCCTGATGTGGGAGAAGGAAATATTTCTCCTGATTATGCTGTGAGTCTGATCAAAGCATACAGAGCTTGCGTTACCTATACTGATGCTCAGATAGGCAAAGTATTGAAAGCTCTTGATGATACAGGATTGAGAGAGAATACAGTAGTCCTTCTATTGGGGGACCACGGATGGAGCCTTGGTGAGCATGGCCAATGGTGCAAGCATTCCACATTTGATATAGTCATGAATGCACCTCTTATAATTTCAGCTCCGGGATTGCCGGAAGGCAAAATAATCGATGAAGTCGTCGAGTTTGTCGATATTTATCCTACCTTAGCGGAAGCGAGTGGCTTGCCTGTTCCTTCCACGTTGGATGGTGAAAGTCTGGTCCCTTTGATGAATGGCAGGACTGAAGGATGGAAGAATGTTGCTGTTGTGAAATGGGGGATGTCCATGGCTTCGGTAAGGCAGGATTTCGGCTATACAGTATGGAGAGACCAGGATGGAGAGATCGTAAATGAAATGCTGTTTGACCATACGACAGATAAATCGGAGAATTTTAATATAGCCGCCGACAACAGACTTAAAAAGATAATCTCTCAGATGAGAGGTATCATATCAACCTATAAAACGAAATGGTAAAGCTAGGTAATAAATTAGTATGTGCCGCTCTTTTGAGTTCATATTGCTTTAATAATCAAGAGGCATTTTCACAAAATAAAAGCAGAAGCGAAGATTTGCCGAATGTCTTGTGCATAGTGTGTGAGGATATCAGTCCATATCTTGGATGTTATGGAGATGTCAATGCCAGAACTCCAAATCTGGACAGACTTGCTGAATCTTCTGTCCGCTACACAAATATGCATACCACCGTAGGGGTCAGTTCACCAAGCAGATTCGCATTGATAACCGGTATGTATCCGTCTTCATGCGGAGCCAACTTCATGAGGACGATGGGTAATAGCGAAAAGTATATGCCGGAGGGAATCAGACCATACGAAGTGGTAACACCTCCTGAAGTCAAGTGCTATTCGGAATTCATGAGGAGAGCGGGTTATTACTGCGTCAATGGGCCGAAGACTGACTATCAGTTCAAAGCGCCGGAATCGGCATGGGACGAGTGCGGAGGTGATGGAGTACATTGGAAGAACAGGCCTGAAGGAAAACCGTTTTTTGCAATTTTCAATCTTGGAGTGACACATGAATCACAGCTTTGGGAAAGGGCGGATAAACCTCTTGCCGTGAATCCCGATTCCCTGTCAGTCCCGGAATATCTGCCTGATACACCAACAGTAAGGAGAGACCTGGCGATAATGTACTCCAATATCTATGAAATGGACTGTCAGGTCGGCAGCCTGATTGAGGAGGTCAAAGAAGCCGGGCTGCTGGATAATACCATAATAATATGGTATTCTGATAATGGTGGTCCGATACCGAGAGGGAAACGGGAAATATACATAAGCGGGACAAGAGTGCCGTTTATGTTACGGTATCCTGATGGTTACAGGGCCGGGGATGTTGAAGATCGCCTTTGTATGTTTGTAGACATCCCGGCAACAATCATGTCTCTGGTAGGACTTAAACCTCCTAAATACATGCATGGAAAGCCATTCGCGGGAAAATTTGAAAAAAAAGAAAGAAAAGTGGTCTATGCAGCCAGGGACAGGATGGATGCCTGTACAGATAAGCAGGCTGCAGTATTTGACGGCAGATATCATCTGATACACAACTATATGCCTGAGAAGCCTGATTTTCTTGATAATGAATATCAGAATAATCTTCCGACAATTGGTGAAATGAAACGTCTGTATTCGGAAGGCAAGTTGAAACCGGCACAGGCAAAGTGGTTTACATCGCCTAGACCCGACATTGAGCTCTATGATATATTGTCAGACCCATATGAGCTGGAAAATCTTGCGGGACAGGAAAAATATGCTGATATTCAGGCACGATTGGACAAGGAATACAGGAAATGGATGAGGAAATACAACAGTGCGTGGTTCATTCCTGAAATTGAATCATTCAGATCTTTTTATCCGGATGGGATACAACGTACAACGGCCAATCCGGAAATAGAGGTCAGGAAACACTTTGTGAAAATAAGTTCCGCAACAGAAGGGGCATCGATTGTATACAGGATCAAGGGAGTAGAGAAGGGAAAGTGTCCTGAAACCTGGCATCTGTATTCCGGTCCGTTGCATCTGCCAGATGGATCGATTCTTGAGGCCAAGGCTGTAAGAATCGGTTTCAGAGACAGCGAAACAGTTTCAAAAGAAATATAAATCGTCCGCATGCACAATCCATTACTGTTATTATATAGGTTATTGTTACTGCTATCAATTCTTCTGGCTGGGCCTTATCATAATACGATATCGGCCCTGCCTAACTTATCACAGAAGAATGGTCTCAGTTCAAATTCGATCATTTCTGTTGAAAAAGACAAGGAGGGATATCTATGGTTTGCTTCCAAGTCTGGAATTGACAGATATGACGGGACAGATGTTGTTTCATATGACGATATAAACGGTAATGTCATCATTGACAAGTCAGGGAATCTTTTTTCCTATAATCCAAAGGGGGAAATCTACAGATATGATGAAACAGCAGGTTCCTTCAGCAAATATGTGTCATTGTCACCAGAGATTGTAAACGCAATATGTTTTAACGATGACAATGAGATGTTTGCAGGAACAAGATCCGGTTTGTTCCGTATTGAATATGATGCCGGTATGGGACATGCAGTAAAAATCCTTGATTTAAAGAATATATTCTGTCTGGAACAAGGACCGGGAAATACCATTTTTGCAGGAACGCAAAATTGTCTTGTGGCTGTTGATTCTGTAGGACATGTGGATACACTCTTGAAGAACAGCTTTGTGCAATCGTTGATGTACGACAGGAAGCATAGAGAATTATGGGTCGGAACATACTCATCTGGTTCTTATAGATATGACTTTAGATCAGACAGACTCGATAGCATATCATGCGTCCCGAAAAGGTACCCTGTCAGGACATTTGAATCCGACGGAACTTCAATATGGATTGGAACAGATGGAAATGGAGTTTATATTATTGATCAGGAAACTCTTGAACTAAAGGAACATTACAACACTTATAGTCCGGACCATTCAAAGCGCCTGACCGCAAATGGTGTTTATAAACTGTTCAAAGACGGTGATCTGATGTGGATATGCACTTATACTGGAGGTGTTGACATATATGACAGCAATAAGATAGAAGCAGAATCTTTTTCATTGTTTGACAATGACGGAAAAACTCAGTTGGGAGATGTATGCGTAAATACCATCCTGGAAGATTCTGATGGAAATATCTGGTTCGGAACAAATAATGGTATAAGTGTATATTCTCCTGCTTCAGGAAGGTGGCAGTATTTTCTGAAATCGGCAGGAAAGTCAAGCAGATTAGAATGTAATGTCATTATGTGTCTGTACGAAGACGGAGAATATATGTGGGCCGGTGGATATACTGTAGGAGCTTTTCGTATAAACAGGAAAACCGGGGAGATCACCCATTATACCACAGTAACATCTGGAATCGGTACTAACTATGTTTTTGATATTGCAGGGGATGAAAAAGGAAATATATGGTTCAGCGGAATACACGGGCCGTTGTCGGTCATGAATCCAGAGACAAACTCTTTTGAGTATTATCACATATATAATGGGCAGGTAATTGAAGTTATTCCGGACAATAGATTGCTCATAGGGACAATGGAGGGATTGATCCTTCTGTATACAGATTCGAGAGCAATAGAAACAATAGTATTCTCAGAAGACGACAATAAGTACAACCGTATTTATTCAATTGATTATATTGATGAAAATTGTCTATATGTATCTACAGAGGCTGGAGTAATGAAATATAATCTTGATCAAAGAAAGATAGAATCCCGGTTCAATCAGGACAATCCTACATTTTCCGTTCTTGAGGATGGATTGAAGCGTTTATGGATCAGTTCTGCTTCCGGAATCGTCTGTGCCGATCCGGAGACAGGGCGAAACAATCTGCTCCCATTGACTGATATCCTTACCGTAAATCCTTTCAACAAGAATTCTTATTGCAAGCTCAGCAATGGAAAATTTGTTTTCGGCGGAGCAAACGGTGCAGTTATTGTCAATCCATCCTGGCACTCGCCAGCCCAGAAAGAATATCCTTTCAGATTTACAAAGTTTGCTGTAGCAGGCACGAAATCATCCTATAAAGAATATTTGCATGTCAAAGACTATAATCAGCCTAAACAGGAAAAATCTAAAATAGTGCTAAAATACTATCAGAATTCTGTTGACATATCATTTGCACTCCTTGATTACAATCTTATGGATGATATCCGCTATTCATGGAAGATTGACGGACTTACAGATTCGTGGAGTGAGCTGACTTCTGATAATCGTATCAATTTGCTGTATCTCAGTCCTGGAACATACCGAATTGAGTTGCGTGCTTATGTCAACTCAGTGCTTAATGCAGAAACTTTCATCTCATTTAAAATCAGACCGCCGTTTTTTAAATCGTCATATTTTTTCTGCATACTTATCTTGTTGTGTATAACATTTTTCATAATGTTATTCCGGATGAAGAAGAACAAGATGGAAGTGCAGGTTTCTGATGAGAAAATTAAATTTTTTGTAAATGTCGCACATGAGATAAGGACTCCTGTTTCTCTTATAAAATCACCTATCCAGGATGTCATAAGAAATGAAAGGCTCAGTGACGAGGGGCAGAAGTCGTTATCCATAGCATTGAATAATTCAGAGAAATTGCTGTTCGTTGTCAACCAGTTGATGGATTTCCAGAATTCAGAACGGCTGACTGCGAGATTATGCGTGGAAGAGATTGACATCGTTTCTTATCTGAATGAAAAAGTAAAAGAATTCAGACTGTGGTCAAATGAAAAACAACAGGAATTGAATCTTCATAGTCCGGACAAATCAAGAACGGTATGGATTGATGTTTCAAAGATGGACATAATCATACAGAACCTTTTGTCTAATGCTATAAAGTATACTGGAGAGAAAGGTGTGATAGACTTGTCTCTTGTTTTCAATTCATCATCATTTTGCATAACGGTATCAGATAACGGTATTGGAATACCCGTAAAGGAAAGAAAGAAAATATTCAGCAGATTCTATCGTGCAGAAAATGCAGTCAATCTGAAAACAAGCGGCAGCGGCTTAGGCCTGCTTCTGGTAAAAAACTATTCAATACTTATGGGCGGTGATGTAAGCTATAGACCTGGCGACTATGGTGGTTCTGAGTTTACTGTAAGGTTACCTTTAGGAAAATCTCATTATCTGCCGGAGCAGATAATGATGCCGGGTGCAGGAACAATAAAGAAAGCCGATTCTTTCACTCCTCTACAAGCTTCCCAAAAGCATGAAGTTGAAAAAAATCCTAAATATAGGAAAGCTGACATACTCATAGTAGATGATAATGATGAACTGCTTCAGTATCTGAAAAATTCGTTGAGCAGCAAATATTATCGTGTAACATCCATATCCGATGGTGCAGCTGTGATGGATGAAATACACAAAAATATTCCAGATCTGATAATTACAGATGTTCTTATGCCAAATCTCAACGGGGATGCATTGTGCAGAAGGATAAAGGCAGATCCAGAAACCAGCCATATCCCTGTTATCATGCTGACAGCAATGTCAGAGGTTGAAAATGTTGTAGAAGGGCTGGAAAGTGGTGCGGATGTATATCTGACCAAACCATTTGACATGCAGGTGCTCAAAGCATACATACACAACCTTATATACAGTCGCCACACTATTGTAAATAAATTGTCTGGAATCCATAATAATGGAACAGCAAAAGATTTGGTGTTTGATGGTCCAGAGAGTCCTGGTAGTATAGTTAAGGATTGTCATGAGAATGATACTCAGTTTTATGAGGTTGTCCTTTCATTGATAAAAAAGAACATCAGTAATTCAGAATATACTATCCAAAATATTTGTGAAGAGATGGCCATGAGCAGATCTGTCTTTTATAAAAGAATAAAAGCTATAACCGGTAAATCTCCTAATGATCTGCTAAGGGAAATCAGACTCAAATATGCAGCCCAATTGTTGAAAACAAAACGCTACACTATTGTTGAAGTAGCGGCAAAGACAGGTTTTCCTGATCAGCGCTATTTCAGTACTGTGTTTAAAAGATATTTCGGTCAGACCCCATCATCCTATATCAGGAATGAATAATTTGTGTTAAACAATCTCTGGAATGAACCATTTGTCAAAAAACATAATTTTTCACTGTAATATGAAAACGAATTATTTGCTATTGTTCTTTAATTTATGTATTTGCCTGTGTCTCAATTCGTGCGGAAACGCACAGAGACCTGCAATTCCGTACGATAGGGAAATGGAAAGATACATCCGTAATGTTCTTAAGGGGATGAGCCTAGAGGAGAAAGTCGGGCAGATGACACAGCTGACAGTTTCAGCGATAAGTACTGAAGACGGAATGGACATTGATGAGGCCAAGTTAGACTCTGTAATAGGCAAGTATAAGATTGGTTCGATTTTCAATGTCCCAGGACAGGTCGCACAACCTGCAGAAGTCTACCATAAGTTTATCCGCAGAATACAAGAAAAGTCGCTTGAGGAAACCGGTATACCTTGTCTGTATGGACTTGACCAGATCCACGGGGCCACTTATACGGTAGGCGCGACATTCTTTCCTCAGGAAATCAATCTGGCTGCAACCTTCAACAGAGAATATCCCCGTATCATGGGTGAGATCACGGCATACGAGACACGTGCCTGCCTTGTTCCCTGGACATTTGCACCAGTAATGGATCTGGGAAGAGATCCCCGATGGCCAAGGATGTGGGAAAGCTATGGCGAAGATGTGTATATGAACAGCACAATGTCTGTTGAGTCGGTAAAAGGACTTCAGGGGACGGATCCGAATCAAGTTGACCAATACAATATTGCAGCGTGCATCAAGCACTATATGGGATATGGAGTCCCTGTATCCGGCAAGGACAGGACACCGTCTTCAATAGCATCCCGTGACTTGCGGGAAAAATATTTCGAGCCGTTTAAAGAATCCATAAAGGCTGGAGCATTGTCGCTTATGGTGAATTCTGCAAGCAACAACGGCATTCCGTTCCATGCGAACTATGAATTGCTTACAAAGTGGGTGAAAGAGGATCTGAACTGGGATGGAATGATTGTAACGGACTGGGCTGATATAAATAATCTCTATACAAGGGAGCACATTGCTTCAAGTGAGAAGGAGGCTGTGAAGTTAGCCATTAATGCAGGGATAGATATGTCTATGGTCCCTTATGACTGGAATTTCTGCAGACATCTTGTCGAACTTGTCAATGAAGGTGAGGTGCCCATGTCAAGAATAGATGATGCTGTATTGAGAGTCCTCCGCCTCAAGTACAGGCTTGGACTGTTTGAAAATCCAGTATGGGATACAGACAAGTATGAGAGATTTGCATGCGAGGAGTTTGAAGAGTCTGCCATGGCTGCAGCCATAGAGTCGGAAGTACTCCTTAAAAACGAATCCGTACTTCCTTTGGCAAAAGGGACAAAAATACTTGTTACTGGCCCTAACGCAAACTCTATGAGATGTCTCAACGGAGGCTGGTCATACAACTGGCAGGGCAGTCGTGCTGATGAATTTGCCGGAGAATACAATACCATATATGAGGCGCTTTCGGAAAAATTCGGCAAGTCAAATGTAAAATATATCGCAGGAGTAGAATATGACGAGAAAGATTGGTGGGTAGACCATATAACGGACATGGACAGGGTAGTGGCCGCAGCAATGGAATCTGACGTTGTAGTTGTATGTGTAGGAGAGAACAGCTATTGTGAGACTCCGGGCAATCTTGATGATCTGAACCTGTCTGCCAACCAGAAAGACCTTGTCAGAGCATTGGCAGCAACAGGTAAACCGCTTGTCATGGTTCTTAACGAGGGTCGTCCAAGAATAATCGGGGACATAGAACCACTGGCAGATGCCATAGTGCATATAATGCTCCCAGGAAACTATGGTGCAGATGCATTGGCGGAACTTGTCTCCGGAGATGCCAACTTCAGCGGAAGACTTCCCTTTACCTATCCTAAGCACATCAACTCTTTTGCCACTTATGATTACAAGACTTCCGAGAATGTGGAGACAATGGAGGGAATGTACAATTATGACGCAAAGATGGATGTCCAGTGGACTTTCGGTCACGGGCTGAGCTATACGAAGTTTGAATATTCTGATTTCAAGCTAGATAAGGAGATTTTCGGTCCTGATGATATCCTTACATTCTCTGTGGATGTGACCAATTCAGGAGCCGTTGCCGGCAAGGAATCTGTGCTGCTTTACTCGAGCGACCTGGTGGCATCGTCAATACCGGATGTGATCAGACTACGGAATTTTGAAAAGATCTTCCTGGAGCCTGGTGAGAAAAAGACAATTACAATGCAGATCAATGCTTCTGATCTCGCTTTTGTAGGCATTGACGGCAAGTGGAGGCTTGAGGAAGGAACTTTCAGGTTCAGATGCGGAGACCAGGTGCAGTTTGCAGAATGCAGCGAAACATTTGTCTGGCAGACTCCGAATATAGAATAGTTCCCGCTGAAATAGCTAAAATTTGATTTTATGTACAGAAGCCGACCCGAAAAAGTTTGAGGTCGGCTTCTTGTTGTTTAAACACAATCAAGATTTTTCTGTCATTGAACTTGCAGATATTGACTGATAGAAGTCAACAGATATGCAAGATTGGCCTGCCAGTTTATGGCTATCTCGTTTGATGCATAGGAATTTATTTCATCGATGTATGCAAGGTCCGGCTGACTTGACGTATAATTGCATCTATCCTCATGTCCCTTGTTCGGTCCACCGACCAATAGTCCGGGAACCGGCTCTACAATATTGTCGCTTACAGAAATCCTATGATGGATGTTTTTCGGACTCTTTTCTCCGTAACCGGTTATGAAACAATAGCCTGACGGATTTCTTCCCATCAGATAGTCTGATATTCTCAATGCATTGTCCAGCAGACGTCTGTCACCAGTCTGCGAATATCTGAACATCATGACAGAACCAAGAGAAGCAGCTCTGGAATTGCTCCCCCATACGTAGTCATTCCTGTCGGTTCCAAATGGGACCAGATAGTATGAATCTTCAACAGGTTCAATAATGTTGAAAAGAAAGTTGTCAATCTGCCTGCTCATCTTATCCGTGTCAACCAAAGAATCGAAAACCGATCTATGTCTTAAACATGTCATTATTCCAAGACCGCTTATATTTTTCCAGCTTGGGAGTATGAATGATACGGGCAGGTTTTGTTTAATGTACTCGAGGTATTGACTGTCTTTTGTCAGAAGATATAATTCAGAAGATGCTCTGAACCATTCATCAGAAGTGTTTTCATCACCATATTCGCCGGTTCTGATATCAGGATCGTAGAGCTCGTTTATTATGTTTTGTGTATAAGTTGCGTCAGGATTGGATACTGCCCATTCAAAAGCAAGGGTTGCTGAATTGGCACATTCTGTTGCAAATTCATTGTCATATTCAGCAAATATTCTGGAAGCTTGAGCCATGGAACCTGCAAATTGTAAAGCCGCTGTCACTGTCTTCTTGACAACATACCTTGTCTTTTTGCATTTTTCAGGAGAAATGAACCCCTCAAATGAGTCTGTAGTGAGTTTATGGTAAACCCCACCGTCGGAAGGATCTTGCATTGTAAGCATCCATTCCAGATTCCATCTGATTTCGTCAAGCAAGTCAGGAACGGAGTTACCGGACTCTGGAATATTCAGGCTGTCGGATCTGACTGCAGTGGTGAAATCTTCATAAAGGGACATCAGCACTGAAACTGTATAACCCGAGTTGACAATATATTTGTTATAATCTCCAGCATCGTACCATCCTCCGGGACTTGATATGACGGAATTCTGTGGCCTGGAAAGATTCGAGGCTGAAGGATGGACAACAACGATAGAGTCAGGATGACCACCGGTACGTTTCCATCTGCCCGCATATTTCTCCTGAAGTTCAGTAGATGCCCTTTGATAATAAAACGCCTTCAGTGCTGCATCACGAGTTTCATCAAATGCATCTTTTTTGATTTGAAATGTCTTTTTCAGTGAACGGCCATTTACTGATATGCAATAGATACCCGGAGTAGTCAAGGACGTAAAGTCAATGATATACGTGAAGGATTCTGCATAAGGAGATTTCCTAGATTCTGACAATCTGCCTTCGTAAACACATTTGTTGTCAGTCAATGAAGTAATCTTTAATTTGCCAGATATCTTCGGGTTATCGGAAGAAAGAACGGCAATTTTTTCTGACTGAGGGTAAAACCCTACCTGATTGAAATTGAGATCAAGATCTGACTTGGATTCCTGAGCTTCGGAAACAAATGCTGACAGGATTGTAATTGATGTTAATATACGACTGATATGATTCATATATAGCAATATTTCAAATTTTTAACTTGTCGGATTTTGATCTTTATAAATTAAGTATCCTCGAGTCAGGACAATATAATTATTGGAGATGTTTAAACTATATTTACGTCCTTAAGTTTCGCAAGTACTGAAATGATAGTATATAAAAGCTGGAAGAGCACGGATAATCCTATAATGTCCACCGGATTAATATTTGAAAAGACAAGTACACCCGTAGCCTTCTTTGGCCAAAAATAGACATATTATCTGTGAACTCAAAGAGTTTTCTACAGCAATATTCAATGACATGGATTATCCTGCCTCCTCGAATTTCTGGTGATATTGCAAGAAAGACATTACAAAGGATTTGGCAGAACAAAATATGTCCGTAAAGACTTCACCATGAAACGGACCGATGGATTAAGCGAAGTCCTGAATATTATGGCTTGCGAGTCATTAAAGGATGTTGCAAAATGATGAACAACTATGGACAGTCTTATACTTGATAAAGAAAAATTTCCGTACTCAAAAGCATCTTACATTTTTTAACATAATAATTATCAATAAATTATAAATATAACGATGCTTTTGGGGCATTCTAAACAAGTCAAAAGCGTAGCTCGATTTATAACTATCTGTCATTCAGAGCGTTGAAAATATGACAATGCTTTTGGGTACGAAACAAATCAATCGGCATGTATTTTGGGCCAACAATTTTAACATTAAAATAAAATTATAACACTTAATCAATTAAATCAAAATGTGTACAAAGGATATTGAAATCAAAAAACTCATTTTTTGATAAAATCGCAGTGGTTGATATTGAAAGAATTCATTCAGCTATTATAGGATGGTTATTATCAGACGAATGTTCTGCTCTTGAACCTAAACAAAAACTAGAGCTCATAAACAAACTTTTTGAAACAAATATCTCTATTCCTAATCCTAAAATACAGACAATTAACGAATATAGTGCTCCAGTCAAAGATGTCTAGCAAACCAGCCGTCAGACGAAGTCAGGATTGAATTTTGTACCCAAAAGCACTTTACGTTTTCTAACGTAATAATTATCAATTAATTACAAATCACGCGACGCTTTTGGGTCATTTAAAACAGGGCAAAAGCATGGTGCTATTTATAACTATCTGTCATTCAGCGTATTGAAAACAGAGCGATGCTTTTGGGGCTGGAACAAAGCAACCGTCATGCGATTTGTGCACTGCAAACAATAAATGATATATGAATTCCACGACGCTTATCGGCCCAAAACTCACAGTTGTATGCGAAGGAGATGCGCCATCGTGTATTATCTGGAAAGCTTGAAGATTTCTGAGACCTTGACGAAGCCGCGGCGGCGGAAGTATTCATGGGCAGCGTGGTTGTTCAGTCCGGATTCGAGATAGATGTCGGAAATCCCCTTTGAGCTGAACCAGGCCAGGGCATGTTCGAGGAGTGCCGTACCTGTTCCATGAGTGCGGCTTCCGTCTTTGACAAGAAGATCGCAGAGCATCCCGAACGGCTCGGCTCCGTCCTCCTGGATTTCAGCCACGACAAACCCGACAATGCTTCCGTCATCAGAGACAGCCTTGCAGACGAAGGCGCCTTCACTGTCTGAGATATTGGCTGTGATATATTTCTTCCACATTCTCTCAGCATCCGGAGTAGGCTCAGCAGCAAGCTGTCCGTCCTCAAACCTTCCGATACCTACCCCCATCTGTATCTCTCCGTGGGAAATATACTCCTTGTGATTCCGGATATGTCCGAGGAACAGGTCGGCAAGGGCCTGAACATCTTCCATTGTCGCCTTGACTATACTGCATTCCATATTGTTTTCCATACTGTTTTCCATATTGCTTTCCTTACTGCTTTCCTTACTGAATTAAATATTGTATTACATATTGCTTTCCATACTATATTCAATATTGCATCCCGTACTATATTACAGAATTACAGACTGTATATTATATTCCAGGCTATATTACATACTATAGTCTATATTCTATATTCTATATTAAAGACTATATCACTGACTGAATCCCATATCGTTTCTCATAATCATTGATGTTCCCTGATTCTTTCCCATACGCTGACAATGGAGTTCTTTATGACAAGAAGTATCGCAAAGATCGTCACTCCGGCGACGACAGAGACCAGAACAGCTGCAAATCTGTTTGTTTCCAGCCCGAAATAGGCTAGGAACGGCATCTCTGACTGCTGGAAGAACAATTCAAATGTAGATGCACATGATATTATCGCCAGGATGATGTTCAGCATGAAATCCGATTTCATCGACTTGTAGTCACTCAGATTATGGAGACTGCTGTCGACCATGGCCATCATGTCATTGAACCGCTGCAGGTCACTGTCGAGACCGAACCTAAGCGTCGTCCTGTCGAACATCACCTTGTGTGACGGGAACTTCGAATATTTTACTACATCAAGCTGAAGCAGCATCCTTGACAGCCTCATGCTCAGCTGGGCATTTTCGCCGATGATAGTCTGTTCAGACATGTGCTTCTTGTTGAGAGTGGCTTCTATAAGAGCATCATTCGCCAGTCCTATGGTGTATTTCTTGGCTATCACCATCTGAAGTATCAGAAGGTATTCTGGCCATGAGACATAGTAATGGGCTCTCTCCTTTAGGTGCTCCTCCCAATCCACACCCTGTCCGGTGCCGTTTCTCCTGCCGTATGTGCCCAGGACCATACAGAGGTTGCTTCCCACCAGCACAAGATCGTCAGTATCAATTGCTATGTTCTCGCCGCACACCTCATCGTATGCCTCGGCATCACGGTATAGCCATTCACCGGGATACATTGTGAGAAGCCCGATAAGCTCCGGCTTGTGGAAATCCCTGATATGGTTGACGATTTCCGCCTCGGAAAATTTCGGTGTCCTGTCAAGTGCAAAGAGATCTCCGTCTTCGGTAGGGTGCATGACATTCTCCCAGATGTCCACCATCGCATAATGGTAGTCATTGTTGACAGTGATCGGATGCGTTTTCCTGAACTGGACGTAACACTTCCTTTCCTCATTGTCGAGATCAGGGGAGAATGCAGTACAGTGGCTGTAGATGAATTTCTTGTAGAGGACAGCAATCTCGTCAAAATTCCGGCCCTTGCCGCTGAGGTCCCGGGTGCGTGGAGATGTTGTAGGATGACCATTCTCATCCAGATATATGCTGTCGAGCTTGAAGACTGACTCAAGGTTGATATCTGTCTTGTCGCCTCCGTCTTTTACCTTGGACCAATGCTCGGCCCCTAGAAATGTCGAAAGGAGGGCGATAAGATGATCAGTGACTACCGGGCTACTGCTGTAGCAATGCCCCGCATTGTCGAAAAGGAAATAATAGTTGATTGATACCGTGTTCCCGAAAAAAAGATTCATCTCCACATCCACGTGGCCATGGAGAGTCACCGGATAGAAATCCTCGTCTTCAGCCGGGTCTATAGGCATCGTGAAGTCAAAGCCTTTAAGGGCATATCTGCTGACATTGTCGCTGCCGCCCTCGGCGGGAAGGACAAAGATCTGCCTTTCTATGTCCAGGTCTGTCTCTCTTATAATTTCACGGGCTCTGTCATAGTCATCATCACCCGGGGACGGCATCCTGAACACTAGCCTGTGGTTGATGGCGAAGGTCTGCATGAAGACGACAGAAAACCCCGGGAACATAAGTCCGTTCCTGTCGTCAGAGACCGATACGTTGTAATCTTTCATTTTCAGGTCAGATTTCCGGAAACCGCTTGGGCTCCCGCATAAAAACGTCTCAAGTTACAAAATTATCCTGAAAATGGCAGAAGGATTGAGCAAAGTCTTGAATATTATGGATTGCTGGTCATAAAAGGATGTTGCAAAATGATGAAGAAGCATGGGCAGTTTTATACATTATAAAGAAAAATTTTCATACACAAAAGCATCATGTGATTTATAACTATCTATCATTCAATCTATTGAAAGCAGGACGATGCTTTTGAGTCATTTAAAACGGGGCAAAAGCATGGTGCTATTTATAACTATCTATCATTCAGCGTATTAAAAACAGAACGATGCTTTTCGGTCATTTAAAACAGGGCAAAAGCATCATGTGATTTATAACTATCTGTCATTCAATCTATTGAAAGCAGGACGATGCTTTTTAGTCATTTAAAACAGGGCAAAAGCATCATGCAATTTATAACTATTTATCATTCAACGCATTAAAAACTCAGCAACGCTTTTGGGTCATTTATAACGGGTCAAAAGCGCAGCGTTATTTATAACTATCTGTTATTCAAAGCATTGAAAACAGAGCAATGCTTTTGGGTCTGGAACATAGCATCCGTCATGTGATTTGAGCACTGAAACA
Organism: Candidatus Cryptobacteroides faecigallinarum; assembly: GCA_017695015.1. Lineage (GTDB taxonomy): Bacteria > Bacteroidota > Bacteroidia > Bacteroidales > UBA932 > Cryptobacteroides > Cryptobacteroides faecigallinarum. Next base: position 27,230 of record JADIMD010000021.1, read on the forward strand.
ATTAAATGATATATGCATTCCACCACGCCTATCAGCCACAAAGTTACAGTTGTATGCGAAAGAGATACACCATGGTGGACTGATTAATGGAGTGACTAGAGGACAAATCAGGCACTGATTAGTGGAGCGGTTTGCGGAGTGATAACATGACAGTCGACGGCGCAAGGGCTGCCGGAAGGACGTTGCTTGGGCAGGATGTCATTTTGCTTTTTTTGCATATATTTGCGTGGTGAATTTTTTGAGAAGCATACTTACCGTACTGTCCTTGCTCCCGGCTGTGCTTACGTCAGCGGCCGGGGCCGATGCCGGTATACTGTTCCGCTCGTATGATGTGCCGGCAGAGCACAGGACATCCATGGTCCTGACCGGCACCAATGGAAATGCTCTCACATTCAAGGATTCCCTGTCATTTTCTTTTTCTCTCAAGACTGACCCTGACAAAGGTAAGTTCGGATATGTCTTCAGGCTCGCTGTCGACGAGATGCTGTCCGTGGATTTCCTTCTTTCGCCGGAAGACGGCAAGCCGGTCTACTGCATCACGGCCGACCATCAGAACATTGTCGCCGTGGATGGTCTGGTCGAGAATGTGGAGGAATGGAATGACATATATGTCGACCTTGTTGAAAAAGGGGATACTCTTGTGCTTTCCTTGAATGATTCTCCGGTGGTCTCGCTCTACACCCAAAGGAAGAGGCACAAGGCAAGACTCTTCTTCGGAAAGGTCGATGAGCCGGGACTGGTGACTACCGATGTCGCCCCGATGTCCGTAGCAGACCTTCGCATATCGTGTGACGGAGGCAGGAAAAGGGCGGCATGGATGCTTTCCGGGAGCGAAGACCTGACTTCCGGACACGGAATAGAGATCAATGTGAGGGACCCGGTGTTCATCAGCGGGCTCGGGGACAGATGGACCAAGATCTGGTCCGCGGAACTTCCGTCGACAAGCTACATCTGCATTTCAAGGGATACTTCTGAATTCTATATCATATCGTCTGACAGGATAATCAGATACGACATTGCCGGAGACAAGGAGGAAGTCTGGCCATATTCCACTGACATTGACCTTGGAAAGGTCACTGGAGAGTTCATGTGCCTACCGGACGGCACTTTATGCTATGCTGACATGGAGACCGGAAAGATGATCCGGTATGACAAGACATCGGGGGACTGGACTGATTCCAATGTGAAAGACCATGTATCAGTGCATCTCCATCACAATGTCGTCTACCTTGATTCTACCTGCGTCCAGATGTTCGGCTACGGACAGCACAGATATTCATCTGAGATATTTGTATGGGCTCAGACAAGAAGTCATGGAGATGCTCCGTATATACTCGAAGGGCCTCTTTACATAGATGGACTCGCTCCGAGATATCTTGCCGGAGCGGCATCCCTGGACGGGAAGATATATGTATTGGGCGGCAAAGGTAATGTGTCAGGACAGCAGGAGCTAGGCACCCAGTTCTATGACACCTTCTCGGAGATAGATCCGTCCGACGGTACTTTCCAGGACCTTTGGCACAATCCTCTGCTGAAGAGCATGGTTCCGGCAAAGGACATAGTCTTCACCGACGGGGGAAACTTCTTCCTTGCTCTGCTCTATAATCCGGAGGCCAATGAGTCCAGCCTGCAGCTCACCAGATTCAGCACCGCTGACGGTAAATCCGAAGCGCTGCTCCAGCCGCTGCCTTACAGGTTTACTGACATATATTCAGACGTGCGCCTGTGCTATAACAAGGAGCGTGATGTATATCTCGCCATATTGTGCTACAGGTCGGACTCCGGACAGGATAAGGCAGAAGTCTACATACTGGGAAATCCTGTCACTTCTGCCGCAGGAGGCCGCATAAGCAATATTGCTTTACCACTGATTATACTTGCCGTCCTGTCCATGACAGGCTACTGGATACTCAGACGGGAAAAGCGCCGCTCGGCCAATAAAGAAGCATATCCAGAAGGAAAGGGATACCCGGAAGCACAGGCATCCCAAGAAGGACTGGAAGCAGGACAGGAAGGCGGAACTGCATTGGCAGAACCATCACCTGGCCCGGGAATGGATACAGTATCTGAACCAAGGAAAGACAATGCGCAGGCTGAGAGCCTGGAAAAGGATTACAGCCGTTCTCCAGTTGACAGGGAAGACCGTGGGAGAGAGCCCGGCATCCATCTGCTGGGAGGGTTCCATGTGTTCGATACCGCAGGCAATGAAATCACACCATCTTTTTCTCCGATACTTATCCAGTTGCTTTCGATTCTTGTCCTTTACACTGCAGAGAAAGGAGGGGTCTCCAATGCAGCACTGAAGGAACTGCTGTGGCCTGACAAGTCCGATGACAGGTTCAACAACAACAAAGGTGTGAACATCACCAAGCTGAGGAAGCTGCTTGCCTCAGTAGGGAATATCCAGATAGTTACCGAAGGCGGACTGTGGATGGTCCGCGATGAGTCCGGGCTATGCGACTACATGATTGCAAGAGAAATGCTGCACCGGAGAAGTGCCCTGGACATCATCACTGCTGCGATGTATGGGCCGCTGCTGCCGGAATATCATTTTGAGTGGCTTGATTCATTCAAATCGGAATATGCGGACCTTGTCCTTTCCCGTCTAGCTGACATCTCAAGGCAGGCAGACATGGTGGCCAATGACCCGATTGCTCTTGAGCGGACGGTCCAGATTGCGGATGCAAGGCTGAAATTCGATTCTCTGGACGAGGAGGCCGTCCGGATGAAATGCCATGCGCTGATTTCCATGGGGAAAGCCGGTACGGCAAATGCTGTATTCGGACATTTCTCAGAAGAATATGCCGCTGTTATGGGGGAGCCGTTCGGCTTAAATTTCAGCGATTTTCTAAAAAATAAATCGCATTAATCCTTTTGTTAAGTCTTCTGTTAGCACCGTGACAATATATTTGGCAACGAAAATCGAAGAAACGAACAGCTAATAGCCAAAATCAGATGTCACGGAAACCAGTTATGACGTTGCATACATGAAACTTCATGCGAGTGGCCTGAAAGTCAAAAGACCGTAAGGACACCTGATGACTCTGTGTCAAAGATCTGCCACGACAACAAAAGGATTTACCATTAACAGTATAATTCCCATTAATTATTAACACTATGAACTCAAGACAAAAGTTATTCAAAAGGGTAATCCCTCTTTTTGTACTGATTTCTGTGTTGTGCGCAATGCCGCAGCAAAGGGCCGGAGCCCAGACCAATGCCGGAAAGGTCACCAGGACACTCACCGGAAAGGTGTCTACCGAAGGGTTCATGCCGGAGCCTCTGGCTGGAGCGACTGTGCTGAACACAAGGACAAACAAAGGTGTGATTACCGACTCAGAAGGAAACTATTCCATCGGCGTCACCGGACCTGACGATATCCTGCAGTTCCGCTTCCTTGGATTCAAGGATGTAGATATTCCGGCCGGAAAGAACTCCCGACTGGACGTCGTGATGGAAGATGTCTCAAGTACACTTGAAGGGACAGTCGTCATCGGCTATGGTACAACAAAGAAAAGGGATATCACCGGATCCATAGTCTCTGTGACAAAAGATGACATCGAGCTGATGATGCCTACAAATATCTATGATGTACTGCAGGGTTCGGCTGCCGGTGTACAGGTGACATCAGGATCAGGACAGCCTGGAGAAGGCTCCCTTGTGGTCATCCGCGGTACTTCTACAATGAATGACGCAGGTGTCGGACCTCTCTGGATTGTGGACGGTGTCCCTTCAACTGACATCGATCAGATAAACCCTTATGACATAGAGTCAATCGAAGTCCTGAAGGATGCGGCTTCAGCAGCTATCTATGGAGCCAGGTCTGCAAACGGTGTCATACTCGTCACCACAAAGAGAGGTAACGAGAGCAAGCCTGTCCTTGAAGTGAGATACCAGCATTCACTTGCCAACCTCACCCATAAGCTTCCTCAGATAAATGCAAACCAATACAGGGAAATGCAGCACCAGTATATGGAATATGCACAGGGAGAAGGCGCGGGAATCGTATCCCAGGCTGTGGTCAATGTGCTTGACTCCCAGCTCAGCGACCCATACAACGTACTGCTCAACAATGACAACGACTATCAGAAGATTGCTTACCGCATAGCAAACAAGGATCAGGTTGACCTGAGCTTCGGCGGCGCAAGCAAGCAGCTGAAATACATGTTCATGGGAGGTTTCTACAACGAGCAGGGTATCATCCGCAAGACCAACTTCCGCCGTATCTCATTACGTCTAAACGCTGATTACAAGGCCAGCCGGATACTCAATGTCGGCACCAACATCAATGCAAGCTATGCACTGAAGAACGGTGTAGACGAGGCCGGATATCTCAACAGCATACTTTCCCGCAAGCCTACGCTTGCGCTCTACTATCCGGACGGTACGCTCATCGGTACTCTCTGGGGAATCAGCCCGCTTTCGGCCAGCCTCCAGACCAACTTCAATGAGTACTACAGGCTCAACATCTTCCAGTATCTCAACCTGAATTTCACTAAGAACCTCAAGTGGACCAGCAACTTCAATGCTAACTTCGGATATGTCGGGTACACATATATGCGTCCGACGGCACTGAGTGACCAATACCGCACCAACAGCGGCCAGTTCAGAGGTACACTGACATTCGACTGGATGAACGAGAACTATCTGAACTACAACTACACTTTCAACGATGCCCATACCATCACGGCGATGGCAGGTTTCTCCCTCCAGTCATGGAAGACAGACGTTGCTTACTTCAAGGGAAAGGATTCCGCCACTGACGCGATATATACGATGAACGCATTTGCCGCTAACTTCGACCTTACCGCGACAGGTACGACAGAGACAAGGCATACGATGGCATCAGCCTTCGCAAGATTCACATACAACTACAAGTCCAGATACATCCTCTCCGCCAATTTCCGTGCTGACGGTTCATCCCGTTTCGCTCCGGACAAGAAAGTCGGATTCTTCCCGTCTGCTTCAGCAGCATGGCGAATCTCGGATGAAAAGTTCATGCAGAAGGTGGACAAGGCATTGAAGCTCTCAGATGCAAAGATCCGTGTCAGCTACGGTGTCACGGGTAATGAGGCAATCGGAGACTTCGATTCACAGCTCAGCTACGCGGTGGGCGGCATCTACGACGGTATCGCTGGTGTCACTCCGTCAAGGATAGCGGTAAATGACCTCGGCTGGGAAAGGACAAGGCAGTTAAATGCCGGACTTGACCTCTCTTTCCGTGAAGGCAGATACCAGATTACAGCTGACTACTATGACAAGGTGACAGACAACCTCCTTGCGAACTACGAGATACCTAAGGAATGGGGCTTCAATACAGTCCGCAAGAACATAGGCTCGATCACAAACAGGGGAGTTGAAGTGGCATTCAAAGGCACTCTTGTCAACAAGAGGGACTACTACTTCCATGTGGATGCCAACATCACCTACAGCCGCAACATGGTCAAAGAACTCGCAAACCATGTCAACTACATCCATGACGACAACTGGTATATCTCTGAAGGACGTCCTCTCGGTGACTTCTACGGATACAAGTATCTCGGAGTCTTCCCATACGATGAGAGCAACGCCTTCACACCTGGATGGGAGCAGCTCACCCCTATATTCAATGAAAGCGGAGCATTCGACCATTATGAGCTCGGAGGCGTACGCTACGACGGCGAAGTGAAGCAGAAATGTCTGCCGAGCGGCAAGCCGTTCCGCGGCGGTGACATCAACTGGGCAGAGAACCCTGAGACACAGGACGGAATCATCAATGACCGTGACCGTATGATCCTGGGCAATGCACAGCCGTTCCTGACCGGAGGTCTCAATTTCAGCTTCCGTTACAAGCAGTGGTCACTCTCTGTGGCTTCCTATTTCTCAGTGGGAGGGAAGATCTACAATTTCGCCCGCTACAACCAGGACCAGGCCAGCATGCAGGCATGGTCAACGACTCCGACAATATATGCCGTGAACAACTTCTGGGTAAGGCAGGGTGATGTGGTTGATTATCCGCGTCCTTACTCTGATGAGTACCAGAATACAAGAAGCGTAAGCTCATTCTACATCGAAGACGGGTCATACTTCAAGGTCAAGAACATTCGCCTTACCTACAGGTTCACCCAGAAAGTGGTGCAGAAGATGAAGATGAAAGGCCTGACGATATACTGCTATGTCAGCAACCCTCTCACATTCACATCATACAGCGGCTACGACCCTGAATTCTCGACTTACAGCGCTCTGTCTATAGGTATGGATACCAACAGATTCCCTCGCAACAGGGAATATGGCCTCGGTTTAACTTTAAACTTCTAGTCCAAAATGAAAAATATCATAAGATATGCAATGGCAGCCCTGCTTTCTGCAGGCATAAGCTCATGCTCATTCATCAACGTGGATCCTCTGAGCGAGATCCCGAAGGATCAGATGTGGCAGAACCAGCGTGATGTCAATGCGGGGATCGCCGAGATATATTCATCTTTCCGCACAGCTCTCCGCAGCAACTACTTCTCATGGGGTGAGATGAGGTCTGACAACTTCGTCCTCTACCAGGAACTTCCGTCAGAGTTCAGGAACCTTATCCTTAACCAGATGACGACTGATCTTGCATGCACCAACTGGGCAAGTCTCTACAAGGTCATCAGCAACACCAATTTCGCGATAAAGAATATCCCTGGTGCAGATATAGCCGACCAGGCGCTCAAGGACGACTATCTTGCACAGGCCTATGCCATGAGGGGTCTCTGCTATTTCTATGCTGTCAGGGTATGGGGAGCTGTTCCGGTATATCTCGAACCGGTGGACAACATTGCAAACGCTGAGATAAAAGGCCGTACTCCTATGGAGGAGGTCCTCAGGGATGTGATCATACCTGACCTTGAGATGGCTGAATCCCTGGTCAATCCGTCCAATGTCGAGAGGAAGAGGATCAGCCGTGCAGCAATCTACTGCATACTGGCCGATGCTCAGATGTGGCTCGGTGACAACGAGGCGGCTGACGCGACCATCGACAGGTTCATGGCGGCATACGGCAGCCCGGCAGCTCCGAAGAGCAATTCAAAATATATCTTCGAGCCAGACATAGTCAAGCTGAAGAACTCTTTCGTGAACCATCTCAACGGGGTGGCAGGAGACAACAATCCTACCATCGATGAGTACGGTGAGCCGAATGAATTCATCTTCGTCATACACCAGAACATCAGCGAAGCCGGACTCAACAACTACAGCATGATCTGGAACGTTTACGGCTGCGGCATGGGACAGGGCTCCACAGTGGTGCTTTCACCTAAGCTGCAGGCCATATATGAAGAGTCTGTTGGCAAGACTCCGGTTGACCTGAGGTTCGAGAACTATCTCTGCGGCTCCAAGAGCAGCATGGAAAGCTACCAGGTGCACAAGTATATGGCAAACGGAGCATCGGTAAACTACCAGGATGTGATCAACTGCGAGACAGACTATCCGGTCTACAGGTACACCGATGTAATACTCATGCAGGCTGAGATCAAGGCCAAGCTTGACAAGTGGCAAGAAGCGCTAAACCTGGTGCAGTTCGTCCTCAATAGAGCTGGCGTAGCATCCAAGATAGCCAAGATCAGCGATTTCTCCACACGTGACGAACTAGTCGACTATATCCTTGACCAGAAGCAGATCGAGCAGGTGGGTGAAGCCAAGAGATGGTTTGATCTCGTCAGGAACCACAGGGTAGTGGAAGTGATGAACCCGATCAACGGCATAGACAGCCAGTCACAGGAACTCTTCCCGATCAACCAGACTATCCTGGACCTCAGCCAGGGAGCATACGAACAGAACATCGGCTATTGACAATCTAAACAGAATCAGTATGAAAACCAGAATAATAATTGCAGCACTCGCCACAGTCCTTCTTTCGGCTTGCTCCGGCTTCGGACTCCAGAAGGACTACAAATATGAGTCCTGCCCTCTTGATCCGCACATCGACATGACGGCATGGGAATACATGCAGTCCAGGGAGGACCTATCAGAGATGGTTGAAGCAGTCCAGTATACAGGAATGGAAGAATACTATTCCCAGACAGACAGCTGCCTCACATATCTCTTCCTTAACAACGACGCAATCGCGAATTTCCGCAATGCGCATGCCCAGGTGGACAAGATATACTACTGCGACAAGGAGCAGGTAAGACGCCTTCTTCTCTATCATATTGTCGTGGGTGAATACCACTCTCTCAACATGAAGCTGCCTGTGCAGCCGATATATGTGAAGACTCTGCTTGACGGAGAATGGGGCCTTATGACACTGAAGGTCAACAAGAGCTCTTCCAACTCCATAGGATCTCCTATCGCAAACGGAAACATTGTCGCCAACGAGACATCGAGCAACTTCAGGTCCAAGAGGATAAGCTCAGTGACATCCAATATAATGCCTGTCAACGGAGTGATCCATATCTTCAACGACTACTCGATGTTCCGCAAGACAGATACAGACGTTACCCCTTATTGATACTTCCGATATGAAACATACAGCAAATGGAATAATTATGGCAGCCTTTGCCGCTTTGGCCGGTCTCTGCGCTGCGTCATGTTCCCAGAAGGAGCCTGACTATTCAGGCATGGAAGGACCGAGGATCACCCTGATGGTGGAATCCCTCAGTCCGGATCTCAACAGGGTAGACAATACACCTGTAGTCTGCGTCATATTCTCTGAAGCAGGACTTTCCAAGGTAGATGTATATCTGCATGAAGGACAGAAGAAGACACTTTTCAAGGAAATCACCGAATTCAACGACGAATATCAGTATTCTGTCAAAGAGAACCCTTCATGGCACGAGGGCATAACAATGGTAAGCATAGAGGCCTTTGACAAGGCCGGACGCAAGGCGGAAGCATCCATGGATGTCAACGTGATCCCTATCCAGCCGGCACCGGTGATTACTTTCGGGGTCGAGAAGATAGAGATCGACGAGAGAAGGGAAGACCCTACGACTGTGAAGACTGTCTTCGATGTCACATCATCCAATACCCTTTCAGACCTCAAGGCAGCTATGTTCACTGCTGACGGTGTCGTGGAACTCGCCCTGACGCCGTCATTCACTCCGGGCAGCGCATCTTACCACTTCGAGCAGGACATAGACTATCTCGAAGGCTACCGTGGACTTCAGGTGACTGCCACCGATGCCAACGGCAAGATGAAGATCGAGACCCTTCCTGTCAACTACATACCTGCACCGGCCCCTATACTCACTCCGGATGAGGCATCGTCAAGCACAACGATACTTGTAAGGAGCACAGACACAAGGACATTCAACTTCAAGGTTGAAGCCGGAGTCGGCCTTTCATACATCGAAGTGCTCAAGGTCAAGAAGGATATCCAGGGAGAAGATATCACTGAAAGGGTCGACATCACACATTATGATGCCAGCACAGACTTCAATACAGACTTCTCATATACGGCCGAATCATTCGACAATTCCTGCCATGCACTGCGTTTCGATGTCTACGACAGGCTCAACCACTCGACTTCATTCCAGGTAAATACCATCGTGGATATGCGCCTCGGAGAGAACATCGTGATAGCTTCACAGCGCAATACCAAGGAGCCTCTTGTCCTCGACAGCTATGAGGGAGAATCCTATTGCTTCTTCTCCGTAAGAGACTTCAAGACCTACAGTCTGTTCGATTTCTGGGACACAGCCAACAGGAGGAACATTGACTTCTTCTATTTCGCATGGAATGCGGGCGGCTCTTCAGATAACGGTACACGTATAATGAAGGCAAGCGAAGACCGTGCGGGACAGGATCCGAGCTGGTTCCAGTATGTGGATCCGGAAGGTGTGGACAACATCCCGGTACTCTCCGCATCAGAGTCATCATGGACAGGACGTAATGCGACCTACATCAAGAGGCTGACGAACGCCTATGCATTTGACTTCGACAATGTCACTGTCGCAGACCTGACAAGCTCACCAGTCCAGTCATATATAGTGCAGGGCAAGACCAACGATGACTGGATCAACTACAAGGCAGGAGACTGCTTCCTCTTCAAGACAGGTACTCTCTCGACATGTCCGAACTGCACCGGTATAGTACGCATAGAGGAAGTGGTAGGAAGCCGTAACTCCTTCACAGGCACGAGCACACCACCTAACGACACTCCAGTATATATCGTAATATCTATCAAAGCCCAGATTGTAGAATAATGGAAATCAGGAAATCAATCTCCACAGTACTGGCATCTATGCTGACTGTCTGCGCTGCGGCGCAGACAGCCGGATATGATGTCATAGTCTACGGCGGCACATCTTCAGGAGTCATAGCTGCATACACAGCAGCGAAGGACGGGATGAAAGTCGCCCTCATTGAACGCACCGGCCATGTCGGAGGCCTCACCACAAGCGGAATAGGAAATGTCGACATAGGCTGGCCGAGGACAGTCGGCGGCTATACCGCAGAATTTCTCCGTACAGTAGGCGCCCACTACGGCAATCCGTACAAGATGCAGATATCCCTTGAGTGCAAGGTTGCAGAACAGGTCTATGACTCATGGCTGGAAGAAACAGGAGTCGATGTTGTGCTCCACAAGCGCCTGCGCGAAAAGGATGGAGTGCAGAAAGAGGGCAGCAGGATAGTCTCTGTGACAATGGAAGACGGCTCTGTCTATACGGCACCTGTATTCATAGATGCATCCTATGAAGGCGACCTGATGGCTCAGGCCGGGGTGAGCTACATCACAGGACGCGAAAGCAGGGCCGAGTACGGTGAATCCTCTGCCGGAGTCGGCACATACATGCTCCTGAGGGAATACACCGGAGAAGAACTTGAAAAGGTGAAGGAACTCAGCAGGAAATATCCTATGGATATAGTGATGGCCCAGATGGAAGAGCCGGGAAGCGCCGACGGCAAGAGCCAGGCATATTGCTACAGGCTTACCGTCACTGACGATCCTGACAACATGGTGCCGTTCCGCAAGCCGGAAGGATATGATCCGGAGCGCTACTTCAACACACTCCACAGGATCGCCCTCCGCGGGGCACACCGCTTCAACCAGGTCCTGACCCTGTATCCTCTGCCGAACGGCAAATATGACCTTAACCACATGGACCTGATAAATGCCTCATGGTCTTATCCTGAAGCAAGTTATCAGGAGAGGGAATCCATAGACCTGTACCATCGCCGCTATCAGGAGGGAATGCTTTATTTCCTCGGCCACGACGAGAGGGTGCCGGAAGAAATCAGGAATGACGTCCTGCGCTATGGACTTGCCAAGGACGAATACACCGACAACGGCAACTGGCCTTACCAGCTCTACATCAGGGAAGGAAGAAGGATGAAGGGCGAGTATGTCATGCGTCAGCAGGACGCATGGAACAATCCTGTCAAGGATGATGCAGTCGCTGTCGGCTCATATTTCCTCGACTGCCATATAGTGTCGTCTATAGTCGACAGCCTCGGAAGGCACCTTGAGGAGGGAGTATTCCCGTACACCCCGTACAGACCTTATGAAATCCCTTACAGGATAATCACCCCGAAGAAGGAAGAATGTACGAATCTCCTCGTACCTGTGTGCGTATCAGCTTCACATGTGATCTGCGCATCACTCAGGATGGAACCTGTGTACATGATGCTCGGGCAGGTGGCCGGAGATGCGGCAAGACTTGCTATAGCCGGTAACACAGCCGTACAGGACATCAATGTGGATGAGCTCCAGAGCATACTCCGCAAACAGAAGCAGCTGCTGCATTTCAAGACTCCGACCGACATGTATCTGACTGCGGACCGCTTTGAAGGCGTAGTCATGGATGACTCCGAGATCGGACTGCATGACGACATCTGGTACCATTCCACCAGCCAGGGACCTTTCATGAAATATGACTACCGTTTCGCTACAGCAAGTCCTGACGGACAGAGGGTCGCTGAATTCAAGCCTGCCTTGGAAGAGAAAGGAAGATATGAAGTACAGATAATGTATTCGCCGTCAGGTAACCGTACCAAATCGGCCGATGTGACCGTCTTTGACAAGAGGGGAGAGCATTCGTGCCCTGTGGACATGACCGAAGGCCCTGAGATCGACGGTCTCTGGCACAGTCTCGGGACCTTTACATTCAGCCCGGACAAGGAATTCAAGGTTGTCTTTACCGACAAAGGCGAAGGCGGAATAGTAGTAGTAGATGCAGTTCGTTTCATAAAGAAAGACAGGAAATGAAGAAAATCATAATATCATTGCTCCTCGCCATGGCGGTCATCCCATGTATGGCGGGCCGGAAAGGAGACAGCGACCTGTTCGAGGTCAAGGCAGGGGGAAAGAAGGTCCCTGTATATGAGGTGAAGGTATCCCCGAAGGACAGCCTTCTGAGGATGAAGGGCATGGATGACAAGAAAGGCTCGGCTGCAATATATGAGCTGGCTGCATTCTGTACCTTCGACATCGACAAGCCTACGATGGTCACAGTCAAGGCCGACAGGGAAGTCGAGAGCGTGAAAGTCCTTCCTTCATCCCGCAACATAAAGGCTGAGACCGACGGGCGCGAAATTACCTTTGAAGCAGTACCTGGAGACAGGCTCACCGTGGAAATCAACGGCGATGAATACCATTCACTCCATGTGTTTGCCAATACTGTCGAGACAGAGCACTACGATCCTTCAGATCCCGATGTGATCTACTTCGGACCTGGAGTGCACCATGTCTCTCATCTTGTGGTCCGCTCCGGCCAGACTCTATACATCGCCGAAGGGGCAATCCTCTACGGAGAGATGTTCCAGAGAGAGAAAGACGGTCCATGGTCACCGGTGATCTCGCTTATCGGAGACCATATAAAGGTACGCGGAAGGGGCATCATCAACGGCTCCCTTTGCGAGACCCTCACCACCAACCTCATGTATGTCAACGGCAATGACATTTCTATCGAGGGTGTCATCTTCGTCGATTCAAGCGTCTGGACAGTACCTGTGAAGAACAGCTCTGACGTGGACATCAACAATGTCAAGCTCCTGGGCTACAGGGCAAACTCCGACGGCATCGACATCTGCAACAGCAGGAATGTCACCGTGAGGAACTGCTTCATCAGGACCCTCGACGACCTGATCGTGATCAAGACGACTGTTGAAGGCGGAAAGAGTGAACACATCCATGCCTACGGCAATATCCTCTGGAACGAGGTAGCCCATGCTGTCAGCGTAGGTGCGGAAATCAACAAGGACATAAATGACGTGGTATTTGAAGACAACGACATAATCCACGACAAAGGCCGTGAATGGACGATGAGAGTCTACCATTGCGACAACGCCCTTGTTACCAATGTGGTCTTCCGTAACCTCAGGATTGAAGAGAGCCAGAATTTCATCTCACTGTGGATCAACAAAGCAGTCTGGAGCCACAGCACCGAGCGCGGACACATCAACGGTGTGACATTCGAGAACATCTCGGCAGAAAGGGTAGCCAACCCTATAATGCAGTTCCTCGGCTACGACAGCACCCACATGATAGAGAATGTGACTGTCTCGGACGTGACTGTCAACGGAAAGAAATTGACAGAAGCCTCTGTAAGGACAAATGAATTTGTAAAGAACATAACCATCAAATAATTAAAGCACAGATATGAAAAAGAGCAGAATAATCTTGGCAGCTGCAGCCGCAATGCTTGCAATGCCGCTTTCAGCACAGGAATTTGAAGAGACCATGGGAAATCTTCCGGTCTCAATGTCAGCAACTGACCTCAATGATGAAAAAGGATTCGCCAACAGCGGCAAGTTCAACCTTTCATTTGAGGGAGATGCAGAAGTCCAGTACACCGGTGCCACAGCAAAGAACGCACAGTATACTGACCTGTTCAACAATGAGGCATCAAGAGGATGCAATGTCAGGATCTCCGATGAGCACAACTGCTATTTCCAGATCAACGGCATCAACACCATGGACATCAACAAGCCTGTCGTAGGATTCGCCCTCATGAAAGGCGTACGCCGTTTCGACGGCACCGACCTTGTGGTCGAGTGGTCAGAGGACGGACTCAGATGGAACCAGCTTGACTTCGAGCCTCTTCCTACCGATGAAGGTTCTGAACTTACATTCATGTACCGCAAGACCTCAGTCCTTCCCAACAAGGAGAATATCTCCATCAGATTCCGTCAGGGAGGCTATGGCTGTGTCTTCAGAATCGATGATGTCTGCGTAGGACCGAAGAAACTCAAGAAATAATGCTCAGGAACCTATCAGCTGTCCTCGCACTTGTGCTTCTCGGTGGAGTATCTTATGCGCAGAAGCAATACCGCGTCACATCACCGGATTCCAGTACGGTGCTGGAGGTCAGGATCACAGACCGCATTTCCTACACCCTTTCCCATGCCGGCAAAGTATTCATTGATGAATCTTTCATCAGCATGGACACCGACATGGGAAGGATCGGAGAAGACTTCAGGGTACGCAAGGCCATCAGGCGGAGCATCAATGAAGTCATCCCCACTCCGGTCCACAAGAGGGCAGAGGAACGCTGTGCCTGCAACGAGCTCCTCCTGGAAGGACGTGACGGATATGACCTTGTGCTGCGTGCCTACGATGAAGGGGCTGCGTTCCGCTTTGTCTTCACCTGCGGCAAGGATGTCACTGTCTATTCCGAGAACACCGAGTTCAACTTCGGCTGTGACAGGACCGCATTCATACCATATGTCAAGAAGACAGGCAACCTGAACGCACAGTTCTTCAACACATTTGAAAATACCTATGTCCGCACCCCTATAAGCAGGTGGCGTCCAGGGCAGCTGGCATTCCTTCCCGTCCTCTTCGAGATGGACGGCGGCATGAAGATGTGCATCACTGAGTCAGACCTCGAGCACTATCCAGGCATGTATCTTATCGGAGACGGGAGCCAGGTCCTCAAGGCTGTATCCGCACCATATCCGAAGTCGTTCCGCCAAGGCAGCCACGACCCTTCAGTCACTGCCGGAGGCCATAACCAGGTCGTCGTCGACAGGGAGAACTACATAGCCAGGTGTGCCCCTGGGGAGAATCTCCCATGGAGGGTGTTCGCTGTCAGCGACACAGATGATGAGCTGCTCGACAACAATCTCGTATTCAAGCTGGCCCGTCCGGCGGCTGAAGGAGACTTTTCATGGGTTAGGCCAGGGAAAGTAGCCTGGGACTGGTGGAATGACAACAATATCACCGGAGTAGATTTTGCTGCAGGAATCAATGATTCCACCTACATGTACTATATTGATTTCGCGGCAGCAAACGGCATTGAATATGTCGTTCTGGACGACGGATGGTACGACAGGATGGAGGCAAGTGCATTTGCCGTGGTACCGGACATCCATCTTGACTCTCTGATATCCTATGCGGAAAGCAAGGGAGTAGGACTGATGCTCTGGGTAGGCTACTATGTCTTCCAGAAAGACATGGAGAAGATCATCAGACACTATGCAGCGATGGGAATCAAGGGCTTCAAGCTCGATGCCATCGGACGCGATGACCAGCTGATGAACGAATTCTACTACAAGGCAGCACAGATAGCCGCTGAAAACCATGTGGTACTTGACTTCCATGGAGGAGCGAAACCTGCAGGACTGAACAGGACCTACCCTAATGTACTCAACTTTGAGGGAGTACATGGTCTGGAGCAGCTCAAGAATCCATCCTACAGCTGCGACATGGTGGAATACGACCTGATGTTCCCGTACATACGTTCGATATGCGGCCCTGTGGACTATACCCAGGGAGCGATGAGAAACGGCACCAGAGAAAACTTCCGCTCCATCTGGTCCGAGCCTATGAGCCAGGGGACAAGATGCCGACAGATGGCTGAATATGTAGTGTTCGAGTCGCCTTTGAACATGCTCTGCGACTCCCCGA
Organism: Candidatus Cryptobacteroides faecigallinarum; assembly: GCA_017695015.1. GTDB lineage: Bacteria > Bacteroidota > Bacteroidia > Bacteroidales > UBA932 > Cryptobacteroides > Cryptobacteroides faecigallinarum. The sequence goes on from JADIMD010000021.1 coordinate 43,032, forward strand.
CAAACTATATGAGGGAACAAGAATGTACTGATTTCATAGCATCTGTCCCGACAGTATGGGCAGAGACCGTGGTAATTGACGGCAAGCTCGGTGAATACGAGACCATAGCACGCCAGGCGTATGACGGCGACTGGTATGTGGGCTCACTCGCAGGCTGGGACGGACGCGACGCTGTCCTCGACCTTTCCTTCCTGCCTGAGGGAGACTATGATGCCGAGATATTCCGCGACGGGACCAATGCCGGCAGGAATGCCAATGACTACAGGCATCTCCATACCGAGGTATCTTCCGGAGACAGGATGACGATACGGATAGCTCCGGGAGGAGGATATGTAATAAGATTCAAAAAGAAATGAAAAAGATACTGATTATTGCTTTAATGCTGCTCTCTGCCGTGGCAATGTCCGCTCAGCAGAAGATCATCAACCGCTATGGACTTGAACTCCTCAGAGTCAAGGGCGGATACCGTCTCCTTGATGAGGCAAAGATTGTAAAGGACAGCATATTCGACATAAACAATGTCCCAGCGGACATGTATGTGCCTTACACAAGATCACGCTGTTTTCTCACTGATGACGATTTCCACAATTGCGAGACCATCGAAGTCGTCTACAAGAAATATCCGGGATATGAACTCAAGCTCGCCTTCGACCTTCCGAAAGACAGAGAAGGCAAGAAATTCCCTTACATAATCTGGATCCACGGCGGTGGCTGGCATTCCGGCGACCTGGGCGGCCACAGCCTCCAGTCACGTTTCCTTGCCGGCAACGGAGTCGCAGGAGTGAGGATCTCATATTCTCTCCTTACCCAGGGTGCTGTGTTCGAGGACACATGGCAGGACATCCAGGATGCATGCAGATTCATCAGGGAACATGCCGATGAATACGGACTGGACCCGGACAGGTTCGGTTTCGCAGGACATTCCGCAGGAGGGCATCTGGCAGCCTATGCTGCAATGAGGATCCCTGGTGCGAAGCTCCTTATCAGTCTCAACGGCATTTACGACCTTGTGCATACAGTGCCTGGCTACGTTCCGTCTTCAAGACACGACACCTACTTCAACCTCGCCTCAGAAGAGTCCAGGGCGGAATATTCTCCTGTGACTTATGTGCATCCGGGTGCTCCGTATTGCCTTCTTACATACACAGGCGGAGATACCCTCGTGGACAAGGACCAGATAAAGACCTTTACTGCAGCACTCAGGAAGAACGGGGTGGAATATGATCTCATCGAGAAAGACTATTATTCACACAACGGCTTCAACGACACCGACCTCTTCGAGCCTATGGCCATGAAGATGCTCATTACAGCCCTGAAATATCTGTAGTATGAAGAGAATCTTAGCTTTCCTTGCAGGTATCGTCTCTGCAGCGGCTGCTTCTGCTTCCGGATATGACGTCGTTGTCGTCGGAGGTACTCCGGGAGGGATAATGACGGCAATTTCCGCAGCAAGGGACGGGATGGATGTCCTGCTCCTTGAAAGGACCTGGCATATAGGCGGACTTCCGGCAAATGGACTCGGGGCGACCGACATAACGACAAGGGGAGCCACAGCAGGGCTTTTTCTGGAGTTCGTCTCCCGCAACAGGCAATATTATGCCGACACATACGGAGAGGATTCCCCACAGGTGAAGGATTGTAGCGACGGCTATCATTTCGAGCCGTCCGTGGCAGAAAGGACATTCCTTGACATGCTTGCTGACGAAGGGGAAAGGATAACAGTTCTCTACGGACGTCAGTTCGACAGCGACCCGGCGAATGTCAGCATGGAAGGCTATGCGATAAGATCGATCACAGTCCTTGACCGGAACACGGGAGCAAATGAAACCTACTCCGGCAAGGTATTCATAGACTCGACCTACGAAGGTGACCTTGCCGCAGCAGCGAACGTCCCTTACCGTCTCGGACGGGAATCCCGCAGTGAATACGGGGAGCCGTGCTCTGGACGCATCTACAGGCACTGGGGCGTACAGTTCGGGAAAGGGGAGAAACGCACATTCAACGGATACGAAGGCTATGAATCCGACGGCACCACCTACCAGGGGGACAATGCGATCCAGGCCTACAACTACCGTCTCTGCCTGACGAAGGACAAGGCGCACATGAGACCTGTAGACAAGCCTGACACATACGACAGGGAAGAATACCTCTCTCTCGTCGAGGATGTCTGGACAGGCAGGAACACCAGCATTGAGACAGCAGGCCTTTCTGAAGAGGACTACGAAGCAAACAGGGCTGTCCTCAAGGCAGGAGGCAAGACCACCATACCAGGCGATCCGTGGGGAATGGCAAAAGTCACCAATATGGTCCGCCTGCCCAACGGGAAGACTGATGCGAACAACCAGCACATGGCATTCATCTCCACCGATCTTCCGGAAGAGAACTGGCCGTGGCCGACAGCATCATGGGAATGGAGGGACAGGTTTGCCCTGCGTCTCAAGGACTATACCCTAGGGCTCCTCTGGTTCGTACAGAACGACAAGGCACTTCCGGAACAGTTCCGCAAGGAATGCCGTGAATGGGGGCTTTCCTCAGACGAATATGAGGACAACAGCAATTTCCCGCGCCAAGTGTATGTGAGGGAAGGCCGCAGGATGGAAGGTATGTATTTCTTCACTGCTTGGGACGCGATTGCCGTGTCTGAGGGCCAGAGGCCTCCAGTACACAAGGAAAGCATCGCGTCAAGCCACTATGCCCTGGATTCCCACGCATGCTTCAAGCGGGAAGAAGGCCGTGTCCATCTGGACGGTTTCTTCGGATATGAGAGTGTCCCTTATACCATACCTTTCGGGGTAATGGTACCGAAGCAAGTCAGCAACCTTCTGTTTCCTGTACCTGTCTCCGGCAGCCATGTAGGCTTCTCGACCATGAGGATGGAACCATGCTGGATGGCGCTCGGCCAGGCAGCCGGAGTCGCGGCAGCTCTTGCAGTAAGGACCGGACTTCCGGTACAGAAGCTTCCTGTCAGCTGGATCCAGGACCGTCTTCTGGACGAAGGGGCGTCACTGATATGGTTAAAGGATGTACCGGTGGACGCTCCTGATTTCAAGATGGTCCAGAAAATGGCACTGGAAGGCTATATACCGGGATGGGAAGCCAGGCTGGACGAAGATGCCACTCCTCAGGAGAGGAAAAGCTTCAGGAGACTTTCAGGAATTGATGTCCCTGAAGAGATTACAAAAAGAAGGGAAATATTTGGATATATTTACGAAAGATTATGAACAACAAGCTGGTAGGATTAACGGCAGCCATCTGCCTGATAGTACCCTCGTGCACTCAAGATGTGTGCAGATATGCGGATCCTCTTGTAGGAACCGCCGACAACGGCCACACATTCCCCGGGGCCTGTGTCCCGTTCGGGATGGTGCAGCCGAGCCCGGATTCCGGCAATGATGAGTGGAAATACTGTTCAGGATTCAATATCGCCGATTCAACTCTAATCGGTTTCTCCCAGACCCATCTCAGCGGGACCGGGTGCTCCGACCTGGGCGATGTCCTGATTCTTCCGTTTTCCACAGATAAGCCGGAAAGGGACAATCCGTATGTCAAGGAATCCCTGAAGGCAGAGCCAGGCTACTGCAGCGTCTCTTTCTGCAGCGGTACAAATGTAGAGATGACTGCCACCCAGCGTGTTGCAGAATACAGGATAAGCTACGGGGACAATTCTCCACGCAAGCTTCTTGTGGATCTGCAGAGCGGCATGGTCAACTCTCCGGAAGACCTAGGCTCCCATGTATATGAAGCAGACATCGAATATGTCGACAGCTGCACCATACAGGGACGCATGGTGACAAAGAACTGGGTCAGTAGGGAATGGAGCTTTGTGCTCAAGCTCTCCGAGCCTTATCTCTCACGGACAATACTTGACAAGCAGGGAGAGGAAAAGGCAGACAGGATCATCCTGGAATTTGCGGACAGCAGATCACCTCTCGGAGTCAAGGTAGCATTGTCGACAGTAGACACTGATGGAGCAGCTGCAGCAATGGAGGCAGAAGCCTGCGGCTGGGATTTCAACAAAGTCCGCAAGGAAGCTCATGACAGCTGGCACCGTCTGCTGTCAAGAGTGGAGATGAAAGGCAGCGAAGAGCAGAAGCGGAATGTCTATACATCCCTGTACCACCTCTTCATCCAGCCTAATGTCATTTCAGACATAGACGGCCGCTACCGCAATGCCGCCGGAGAAGTCGTGACTTCAGAGAAAGGGGAGTTCTACTCCACATTCTCCTTCTGGGACACATACAGGGCCGCGAACCCTATGTACACGATCCTTACTCCCGAGATGGTGGATGTTTTCGTACAGAGCATGATCGAGCAGTGCGATGTGCAGGGCTTCCTTCCGATATGGTCCCTCTGGGGCCAGGAGACCTACTGCATGATAGGCAACCATGCTGTGCCTACAGTAGTTGAAGCATACCTCAAGGGATTTGACGGATTTGATCCGGAAAGGGCATGGCGGGCAGTGAAGAAGAGCCTTACTACAGACCACAGGCGCACCTCGCAGTTTGAGGTCATGGACAAATACGGCTACTATCCATTCGACATCATAGACAGGGAGTCGGTATCATGCACCATGGAAATGTGCTATGACGACTATTGCGCAGCTGTAATGGCAAAAGCGCTCGGACATGATGAGGATGCGGAATTCTTCCGTGCTCGTTCTGAGAACTGGATGAATCTCTTCGATCCGGACACAAAGCTGGCAAGAGGTAAGGACTCCGAAGGTAACTGGAGGACACCGTTCGACCGTTTCGCCCTTTCACATGCCGCGACCCACGGAGGTGACTATACTGAAGGAAACGCATGGCAGTACACCTGGCATGTCCAGCAGTCACCGGAAAAGCTCATCAGCCTCATGGGAGGACCGGATGCATTTGAAACAAAGCTTGATTCGCTCTTCTTCCTCGATACAGTAAGCAAGAACAATACAGGGTTTGTAGGAGATGTGACAGGCCTTATCGGCCAGTATGCCCACGGCAACGAGCCGAGCCATCATGTGGCTTACCTCTACCAGTTTGCCGGCAGGCCATGGAAGACCGAGTCAATCATCAGGGAGATCTTCGACCGTTTCTACAAGCCGCTTCCTGACGGACTCTGCGGCAACGATGACTGCGGACAGATGAGCGCATGGTACCTTTTCTCAGCAATGGGATTCTATCCTGTGGACCCTGTGAGCCTTGAATATGTCATCGGTGCTCCTCAGCTTCCTTACATCCAGCTCAGGCTTCCGAACGGCAGGACATTCACCGTGAAGGCAGAAGGCCTCAGCGACAGCGCCAAATACGTTGCTTCCGCAAGCCTTGACGGCAGACCTCTCGACGGGTTCAGGATCAGCCATGAGGATATCATGAAAGGCGGCACACTTGAATTCATGATGACAGACAAACCATCAGTAGACAGATGAATTCTTTAGGAAAGACATTAACGGTAGCCTTGGCTGTCCTCGCGGCTCTACCGGCCGGGGCACAGGCGATATTCATGCCGTCAGTCATCTACGGCAGGTCTGACTGCCCGGAGAGGACCGTACTCTATCCGGAAGGATTCGTGGGGGAGGACGGGACAGCATTCTCCTTCTGCGGGAAAAGGGAGCTTGCTCTGACAGCTGATACCGACAGCGTCGTACTTTGCTCCGGAGACAATTCCTGTGCTGCAGAAGACATTCGCGTTGCTGCAGAGGACAATTGCTTTTCTGTAGCTGTTCAGGTGGTAATGACAGCCCCTGAAGACCTGCCGCGTAAAATCAGGGCAAGGGTACTCTGCTTCGGAGAAAGCACCACAGCTATCCGATGCAAGGATCCGTACAATCCTGCCGCAGAAGGCAAGAACTGGGTGATGCTCGCATCAGAGGATCTGCCGGAAGGAATTGAACTTACCGGAAACATAGGCCATGGCGGCTGGGCCACATATACATATCTCAACTGGCCATGCGCTGCAAAGCTTGACCCCAACGCCCCGGAAACATTCTTCAAGCCAGAGACCATGTGGTATGCCCTCGGTCTAAAGAGCCAGACAGGAGAGGAATACTCAGGCTCTCTGGAGCAGCTTTCCCTGATGGCACTGACTCCCTTCGGCAAAAACCTGATGGACGGAGCTGAATGCCTATGGAAGCTTGTACAGAGGCTCGGCACAGTCCAAGGATATCCGGGATTTCCTTACGATGAGGAATATACTGGTTCGGCTGAGCAGCTTGCACTTCTGAACGCCTGGGCTGATGACCTGAAGGACAGACCTCTGAATGAATTCTACGACAGGAAGACGGCTGAGAAAGGAGACCACGCCTTTTCACTGGAAGCATACCTCAGACGCTCCAGAGAAAGACGACCGACACATGTCATCGTGAACATAGGCATCAACGACGGAGACGGGGCCAACTCACTTGAGAGCTCACGTATCTGCTTCGAGAAACTGATGCGGTGCTTCGGTGACATCCCTGTCGCCCACTTTGTCAACCGCTGGCCAGGTGTATGCGACAAGACACTATGGGAAGGATACATACCCAGACAATACTGCATCAACGGCAACACACTCAATCTTCTCCGTCTGCAGAAAGAGTGGAGAGAGACAGCCTCGAAGCTCGGCAATGTCTATGAACTGGACGTATGGCACTGCCAGTACCCCGCATCGCAGTTTGAAGAGAAGCTGACCCCGGACGGCAGACTTGACTGCAGCCTGAACGATGTCCACACCGGCTACATGGGGGAGGTGACGACGGCATGGCAGGCTGTATGCTGGCTCTACCATATCCTCTCTAGGGAATGACAAAAGATCATAAGCTCAACAAGGGACAAAAGATCATAAGCTCAATAAGAATCAAGAAACATCACCTTATATGAAACAAAGAACGCTCATCGGACTCATTGCAGCATCGCTTGTCGCAGTTTCCTGCGGGGAAGCCAGGCAACCAGTGGATTATGTCAATCCCTACATAGGAAATATCAGCCACATACTTGTGCCGACATTCCCTACAGTCCATCTTCCTAACTCTATGCTGCGGATATATCCGGAAAGGGCGGATTACACATCGGAATACCTGAAAGGACTCCCTGTCATAGTGACCAACCACCGTGAAAGGTCTGCTTTCAGCCTGTATCCTTCAACCTCAGAAATCACAGCTTCCGATACCTTGCTCAGCTACGACAACGAGCACATTACGCCGTATTCATACGATGTAGTGCTTGAAGACGGAGCCATCAGGGCCAGATATGCAGTATCGCACCAGTCAGCCATCTATGAGCTGACCTCGTCCTGCCCCATCAATCTTGCCCTGGAAAGCGGAAACGGAGAAACCGGCTTCGACGCAAAAGGAGCATGGGGGATAGAGACAGTCTCAGGGGCGACAAAGGCATATGTCTATATGCAGACATCTCCGGCTCCATCATCGGAGCAAATGCTCGACGGAAACCGCTGTGTGATGGGATTTGATTCCGGCAAAGTCACCGTACGCTATGGCATCTCATACATAAGCGTTGCGCAGGCAAAGGCCAATCTCCAGAGGGAAATCCATGACTTTGACATAGATGCACTTGAAACCAGAGGCCGGGACATCTGGAATGAGACCTTGGGCAGGATCAAGGTCAAAGGCGGCACAGAGGATCAGAAGACAGTATTCTACACTTCATACTACAGGACATTCGAACGACCGATATGCATGAGTGAGGACGGAAGATACTGGAGTCCTTTCGATGAGACAGTACATGAAGACGGAGGAGTACCGTTCTACAATGACGACTGGCTCTGGGACACATATCTCGCAGCCCATCCCCTTCGTGTAATCATGAACCGGGAGCTTGAAGAGAACATCCTCCGGTCATTCCTGCTCATGGCTGAGCAGAGCGGTACTGGCTGGCTGCCGACTTTCCCTGAAGTCAGCGGTGACACCAGACGGATGAACTGCAACCATACGATAGCGTCTTTCGCAGATGCCATTGCAAAAGGTCTCGATGTGGATGTCAAGGCCGCCTGCGAAGCCTCTTACAGGACATTGACTGAGAAGACACTCGCACCTTGGAGCGGCAAGCCGGCAGGAGAACTGGACAGGTTCTACTGGAAGAACGGATATGTGGCAGCACTCAGGCCTGGCGAAGAGGAGACCGATCCGGTGGTGGACAGCTGGGAGAAGCGTCAGCCTGTGGCTGTCTCCCTGGGGACAGCATACGACTGCTGGTGCATGGCAAATATCGCAAAGGCAGCAGGCGAAGATTCGCTTGAGGCATTCTTCGGGAGAAATGCCATGAACTACCGCATCCTCTTCAACCCGGAGACACATTTCTTCCATCCTAAGGATGCTTCCGGAGCCTTCATCGAAGACATCGACTACGACTTTCCCGGAGGACTCGGAGCAAGGGAATACTATGATGAGAACAATGCCTGGATCTTCAGATGGAATGTCCTGCACAACATTGATGACCTGATAGCGCTTATGGGCGGAGACGAAGCCTTCTGCGACGGCCTTGACCGGATGTTCGCAAGACCGCTCGGACGCGGCAAATATGCCTTCTACGCTAAACTTCCGGACCATACCGGCAATGTCGGGCAGTTCTCAATGGCGAATGAGCCTGCAATGCACATCCCTTACCTCTATGATTATGCCGGGCAGCCATGGAAGACACAGAAGCGTATCCGCCAGATGCTTGACACATGGTTCAGGAATGATCTGATGGGAGTCCCTGGTGATGAAGACGGAGGCGGACTGACCCCGTTTGTGGTATTCTCATCCCTCGGATTCTATCCTGTCACTCCAGGCAAAGCCGAATATGCCATAGGCAGCCCCATATTTGAGGAATCATCCATACAATTGCCTGACGGGAAAGTATTCAGGATAATAGCGGAATCGGCATCCCGGGAGAACAAATACATCGCGTCTGCGACACTCAACGGAAAAGAACTCACATCTCCGTTCATCAGCCACGAGGACATAATGTCCGGAGGCACTCTTATCCTGAAGATGACAGATACCCCGCAGAAAGACGCCTTGACAAGCAAGATACAGACAAGAAGATAAGACTAAACAAAATAAGGCAAGATAAGGCTAAACAAAATAAGGACAAGAAAAGGCAATATTAAGGACAGACAAGATAGATAATACAATACAAGATAATATAAGACAAGATAAGTACAGACTGCTGAAGACAGAACGGACTTGGGAAGACATAACAATAAATAAAAGCAGTATTCATGCGTGTGTCGGCAGGTAGGGCCACAAGGTTGGCTCTGCCTGCCTTTTTACAAGTATATCTATTTTTTACTGGTATGTATTTTTTTACTGGTATGTCTACATATTCCATCATTGTTTCATCTCAAGACAGGATTCGCTGTACCGACGGTAACTTCTGCGCTGTCACAGGAGGAGAAGGGGAGCACAAGTTCGGCATCCGCAACATGGATGGAACCGCGTCATATTTCAAGGACGGATTGCTCTATGTCAAAAGAAACAGAAATGCAGATCCTTCCGGAAAATACGAAAACAATGCGGGACTTACATTCCCGCTGATGCTGTATTATAACGGGATCTTCACTGAGATAGAACCCAATTCTGTCATGTACAATATCCCTGCGGGAGAATCTGTAACGGAGACCGAAGAGTAGGAATTGTTCCGGATGGAATTTTGTACCCAAAAGCACAGCGCATTTTCCAACACAATAATTATCAATTAATTACAAATTGTGCGATGCTTTTCGGTCATTTAAAACCGGGCAAAAGCATGGTGCTATTTGTAACTATCTGTCATTCAGTGTATTGAAAACAGAACGATGCTTTTCGGTACGGAATTCATCGATCCGCCTGATCATAAATCCTGTATCCGCTATCCTGAATCCTGTCATCAAAAGATGGCTTAAAGCAAGGCCTTGAGTATGTCAGCATCTAGGCCGATGACACGAGCGATCTGTTTTGCTGACGCACGGTATCTGCGGTGGAGTTCCCTTGCAAGGATATATCGGTTCTCAATGCTGAGTCTCTCGGGATGGGCATGCCGAAACCTTGATTGGCAGACTGTTCCGACAGACGCTGCAAGCTCTGTGTCGGAATATCTCGATCTCGCAACCAGACCATCAGAAATCTCGTTCTCAAGATCCTGATTTTTCGAAAGATAATAAAGGAAACGACGGGGAGTGCCGAAAATTTTCTCCACAGATGGATAATCGACATATGACCCTGGCCATATCAGCCCATCATGCCGTACAAGATAATTGTCGGGGACCGTCAGTCTTGTCTTCAATGTTTCTCTGAATTCTTTGCATCCTAATTCCGAAACTTTCCTATATCCGCTGAGATCATATCCTTGGGAGAAATAAAGGAAGGATGAACTCCACGGATAATGCCATGGAGCCATCTTGAGTCCGGCGGCAAGGGGATTCCGGATGACATATGAGATTGCACTCATCTGATATTCTGCATCATCCAATATCTTGACCGAGATACCTGGTGTGTCATCTACGCGTTTGTTTCCATATCGGACCCTGGTTCTGAGACTTCTGAGACGTTTATATTTTCTGATGAATTCCATGCATCCGTATTCAGTGCCATTAAGAATGAAGTGCACGTGGTTGCTCATCAGGCAGAAACAATAGACTTCAATTGCTGTTACAAGCGAACATATCGGAATATCATTCATTCCTGATATATAATCGGAATCGTCCCTGAACATGATTTCCCGGCTCAGGCCATCGGTACAGACATGGTAAATATGATTCTTCCCGTCGCTTCTGTCATTTACGACCATTACGTCACCTCTGTCCTTTTCGGCCGTTCCTCCGTTTCTGATGTCAGACTCCTTCATTACTTTTCCTCCCCCTCAAATCAGATTCACATATCAATTAAGGACCTGACTCCGGTCAGGCGGTATAAAGGTAGGGAAATTAATTCATTCCTGCTAGCCTGCCAGATGATTTCTAAAGGAATTACATGGCCAGAAAGTTACAGTTGTATGTGCAAGAGATGCGCCATCCTGGACTGATTAATGTAATGATTAGTGAAATGCATTATCCTGGAATGATTCATGGAATGATTAGTGAAATGCACCATCGTGGAATGATTAATGGAATGGTTAATGAAATGCGCTGTAGTAGACTGATTATATGGCAGCCACTAGAGCATATGATGCTGCCAAAAACATTGAATTCCGGAATTATTCCATAAATTTGGCTTTTCAACTCACTAGTGTCCGGAGAAAAATTCTCCGACAATGTTTTAATTATTAAACATCAATAAGTTACAAGCATCAGAAAATTTTTCGATTAGAACATCAGTAACTTTGCGGTAGCCATCAAGAGGTTATCCGCAAGC
>JADIMD010000022.1 GCA_017695015.1 Candidatus Cryptobacteroides faecigallinarum
GTGAAGCGACTAATTGAATAAAAACAATGATATAACTTGAATTTTTTGAAAAGAAACAAGAGTAAAGTAACGGCTTGAAATTGATTTCTGACAATGCTATCGCACAGCGAAGTTATTGTCCGACAATACGATACAAAATTCCGTAAACCTTAATCAGATTGCACTGCCGGTCTGATTAAGGTTTTTACATTTTAAGACCTGCCGAAAACAAGTGTAATAATTTAGAATTTATATGTCTGACGAAATGAACAAAAACCAAGGACGGCAAACACAAGACAAAGCCGCCAAAGCGAACGGCTCGACAACGCCGAAACAGTCACTGCTAAACAGGAAGCACCGTACTCCCTTGCAGAATCTTGTCCTGTCGTCAATGGCGGATGGCGATCTGTTTGCAACGCTCTTCAACCTCTACTTCTATTGTATGTCGGAATGTACAGATGAAGTAGGCTATGCGTGGTACTCCGAAGATTTCTCCCGGGCAATCAAAGGAAGGGAATATGATTTTCTTTATGAAACAGATGTCATGTGCGATGATAATGAAGCCGACAGGTCTTTTGTCGGCTCATTTGACTCATTGAAAGAAGCAGCTGTCGACTATTATTACCGGGCTGAGGACAGTCAGAGGAAACGGTTTGACACCTTCATGAAAAGAATCGGCTGGAAGTTTGACGATGTTGTCGGCAAGTACCATAACATCGTCATAGATATCATTCTTTTCTATGAGCAGGAGTTACCCGGCTATCTTGGCCTGTTCGGAGAGTTTTATTTTTCGGGAATGCTGGACAATGACTGGCTTGGTGCCATGTCTATTCAAGCCGGAAAGCATATCCATCCTTACAGAATCCACAGGCTTGCATACTGGTACTATGCAATTTCCGAATGTATCGAAAAAGGTTGGGCTGATTACTCGTGGTGGGAACTGTCCGCCATGACCGGAAATGACCTTTTCGATTATCTGACCGAGACGGAAAAGAAACAGAAAATAAGCCTTGAAAAGACCACGGACGCAACGCTTGACCTGATTGACCGGGCTTTGAACAGCATGAGGCCGATCATCGACAGGACATCGAAGATACAAACCATATAAAATATAACACATGTACGACATCGACAACTATGATTTCAATCCGGACACATACCGTCCGGAGGAGGATGATGTGCTGGAAGTTGATTGCTGCAATCATTTTGAAAGATTCAGGATCAATCACATGACTTTCAGAGAACATGCCCGCGATGCCGCAGAGAGGTGGGACTTGCGCGGAACCTTGTATAATTTCTATCAGTTCTGCATATCCGGGTATGCAAATGATCCGCTGTACCCGCATGAGAAGTTCAAAGCCGTGTTCGACAAGGCGGCATGGATAGATTTCAACGGCATGGCGTACGATGCGGAGCCATTGGAGACCTTGAAGAAAATGGTCATGTACCTGTTTGATACAGATCCGGACTGCAACAGCTGGCTTTCAATATTGCCAGACCTTTACTGGCAGCCTTGCGATCTTTTTGACAAATATCACAAGACAGCCGTTGACGCTCTGCTTTTCCTGAACAATAATCCTGAAACGCAGATCCTGCCTTTGCAGAAGCCGTTTGTCCCTTATCTTCGGGCGGTCTATGATGAGATATATAACGCGATAGGATTATATGAACTGCCGGAAACCGCTTACTGGTGCTGCGCCTTGTCTATTGCCACAGCCCGGGGCTGTCTTGACAATTCATGGTGGGACAACCTGGAACGGATGTCTCGTTCGGACCTTTATGAATATCTGCGCAGAAAGCCTGTCGATGCATCTATTTTCTCTGAAGAAACAAAAACTTTGATGGTGGAGATAGTCAATCTCGCGATACGATATATGGAGCCATTTGCCGAAACAATGAATCAATAATCTATAAATCAATCTATTATGCTAATAAAAAGTTACATTCAGGATCCGTCGGGCAAGAGGGTCGAAATGACCGCTGACAAGGACATCTATTCGGAAATATTCACGCAGGTGCATACATCTGGGCCATGGATTGAGTTTGCCATAGACGATTGCAGTCTTTGGGCCTTCCTCTATTATCTCTATCTGGATCTCATCTCCGGGTATATGGACAAGCCGGAGTTTGCAGATGAAAATCACGACAAGGGTTATTATGTTCTGATCGAGCGACTGAAGTACAATAAGATAGATGCTGATACCCTGACATTTTTACGGGATACTCTCCGAAAATTTATGGATGGTAACCCTGAGATACAAGTCGGACTACCGAAAAGTCTGAAAGGAGCTACCCTTGAAGATGCGCTCGGGAAATACTATGATCTTGCCATTGAAGCCCTCGGATGCTGTGATGCCGCCAAATATGTCAATCCTTATCAGACAGAATCCAATAACTCGGCCACATGGCATGACGGGACGACCGAAGTTGAATATGAATTGGTTTACAGCCTGCCGGAACTGTCATACCGCTGCTGTGCTCTTGCCGAACTTGAAGATATGGGTGTTCTTGAAGGCAAGTGGTTTGAAAATGATGACAAGGACGGCAAGGCGGCTCTTTACAGACACATTTTAGAGTTGTCTGCCCAGTCTGACAGATTTGACAAAAAGACCTTGTATCTGCTTGACCTTGCCGCCAGATGTCTGGAGCCGTTCGTAAACGGACAAATTCGTTTCACAACACCTTATGGGCCTTGTTCTGCTCCCGGAACAAGGGCGAAAAAACTTCAGAAAATGTTTGATTCTTTTGACGAAGATTTGCCGGAAGATACAACCGGAAATACCACGAAGCAACAACAGATACATCCCTCAATATGAAATTCATCTACAAACTTGACTTCAGGGAATCGATTCAGTTCCTGAAATCCTACATCCTCCACGGGACAAAACTGCTGTGGTACAGGCTTCGGACAGGGAAGCCCTGGCCGCTGTATGACTGCTATTACGACAAGATGGAGGAGGATCTGGACAATGTACCGGAACTCGACCCGTTCTTTGTACTCTACATGACCAGAACACAGTATGATAGTCTTCCTGTCGATATGGCTATACGTGACTGTTGGATGCCATATCTGTATACTGATTCTCCATTTTTGATATTTTTCAGAAACAGCTATGTGAAACGAGGGCACCATAAGGATTTGCTGCCGTTGAGCATAGGACGGCATCCGAAAGTCCTTGTCAGAGACTATGAGTTGCACATAAGTCCGGAAGATTTCGGCTGGATCGTAAAATTCGTAAAGGACAACCGCTGGAATCTGTGGATATTCGGGCATTTCAATGATTACGACAAGGCGTTCAAGCGCATTGAGGACTACATAGAAAAGCATCCGGCACCGCGCAATAATGCCGCTCATTTCGAAGCGTTCAGGACTTGCCGGCACGTGTTCATTAAAAGGATAGACGAAACCATAAAGGATTGCAAACTTTTCAATACCCTATATTATTGCCATCTGTATATTCTGTCGGAATATGCCAATGATCCCAGATTCCCGTATCATGAGTATCAGAGTGACTATGACATCATTGTCGACAACCATGAGAACAGTCTCGCTTCCAGAGAATTGACTGTTGATGGGCTGCGGGTATTGAGGGACATGACATCAAAATTTGCCGGTATAGACAAAGAGCCTGCTGAAAAGTTGCTGGAGCCTTACGGCTGGTCTTTGGACGATGTAACCGGGAAATACTTTGACCTTGCCGTAAAAATGGATGAATTCTTTGCCGGGGTATTTACTGTCGAATACCCGTCTCCTATATGGGGTAATTTAGTGGAAATAATGTCAGCCAAACAGAGGGAAAGGGACTATGCAGCATTTGCTTACCTGTGGGCGGTATGGATATTTTCCCTCAATGTCAGAAACTTCATATACGACACTTTCGAACTGTTCTGGGAAGAATACGAGAAGATGGACAAGGACAGGCTGCTCAACGAACTCAAACGATTCCATGAGATATTGGGTACAAAGACCGCTGACGGGCAGCATATCTATGACAGACTCAGTCACACTTACAACTATGGAGACAACGGGTACGGCAGGAAGATATGTGCCCCGAATATATGGGACGAAGGCTCTGACATTCTTACAAACGCCATACTTTACATCGAGCCGTTCTTTCAATTGAAGAAAGACATTACGAAAACTGATATTCAACAACAAACCGATTGATTATGTCGTACTATGTGGAAGAACTCCCTGCGTTCTGGAAAATGCGCAGGCACTTCAAGATGAAGTTCGAACTTGCATACAGGCGGTATGACCTGCCGGAATTCGTCTATTGGTACTGCCAGTGGGTGATAGCGGACGAGGACAATCCCCATTGCAATATGTTCTGGCTGGACTATCTGAAGAATATCGGATTCTGTCAGGTCGTGATGAACAGGGCAAGAGCGGCTGACAAATCCGGTCTTAATTCAAAACCTTTCCTCTCGGACATAATCCGTGAAACCTGTCCGATAGCCGGAGTTTTCATTGGGAGTGAGCCTGACCATGAGAAGTGGAGATACAGGCAGTTCTCTGCGACCGATGTCATCAGTCTTGTCGAACAGGCGGCAGAGGTAGCTGCATTCAAGGAAAAATATTTGAAAGTCCCGGCTGAAACACAACTTGCCGGACAACCGTCCCCGTGCAAAGAAATTGCCGATGCCTGCATGACTGGCAATCTCCCGAAATATGCCTGGTGGTGGGCTGTATGGACTGCCACAAAAGACAGAAGACATCTTGCCAACAGGTACTGGGACGATTTTGACCGGATGTCCGCACTCGACCTGCTGCACCGGTTGAAGGACTATCAAGATCTGTTCAACACAAAAGACAGCAACGGACAATACATATTCGATGTCTTCCGTAATCCGTTTTCCGATACGGAACACTTCGGAACTGCATCATTGCCGATTGTCCGTGCAATACAATGCATAGAGCCGTTCGTGAATAAATGAACAATAAACCAAATTAATCTTATAGTTATGAAATGTAAATCAAAAAGCGAATCGTATTTCGACGAGTTCAGAGAATCAATCTCCGACTTCTCCAAGTCAAGGGATGCTGCATACGAAAGCTGCAATCTCCCGAGTTTCCTCTATTGGCATCTGCTTTCAGGGCTATGCCATCCGCTGTGCAGAATCGAAATGCCATATAAAAAGTATGGCAGACACTATGATGCAGCATACAGGCTGCGCCAACTGGCAGGAGACAAAATAAGGTCAAACATCCTCAGACAACTGTATGAAACCGTATATGGACTTTTCACGATTCCGTCAAGGCGTGATCGCTGGACATACAGGCAGTTCAATCCTGACAACATGGACCAAATGGTCAATTCTGCTGTCAGAATACTGGAGTTCAGTGAAAGATTCATGATTACCCCGGTGGAAATCTCCAATTCATACCTGTCCTCCATTGAGACAGAAATGGATAACGCCATGTTGAGAGGCAGCTATACGGATTTCGCTCTCTGGTGGGCTGTCTGGACTTTGACAAAGGCGCAGGGGGCGCTTGACAATTCATATTGGGAGGAGTTCGGCCG
>JADIMD010000004.1 GCA_017695015.1 Candidatus Cryptobacteroides faecigallinarum
GCGGAGAGCGAGAGGATGAGCCGCCATCTCAGGGATTGCGGATTCTACGGATTCACCTCAAATTACTTTTCATATCTTGCCGACACTTTGACTGTTCCAGGTGCAGCATCGCTGGAAGTGAGCATCAATGAATACACCAGGAACGAGACCGAAAAAGACGCCCGTCCTTTCAGGAAATTCAGGATAAACGATGTCAGCATCACTTATCCGAAAAGTCTCAAAATCAGGGAAAATGTCCTGCGCCGGCTGAATACCATCACCCCCGGCGACATCTACAGCGAAACCGATATCAACACCACCTATTCCAGGATGTCTTCATTGAGGATGTTCAACGGTATCAATATCGGGATGACACAGGTCGACTCCAGCCTCGTGGACTGCACGATCGACCTGTCCCAGTCCAAACTCCAGGGATTCAAGATCAACCTCGAAGCATCCATCAATTCCACCGGACTGTTCGGGGTGTCTCCGCAGCTGTCATATTATCACAAGAACATATTCCGGGGAGGGGAGTGGCTGAACCTGAGCTTTATGGGGAATTTCCAGTTTATGTTCAACCGATCTGTCAGGTCAAACGAATTCGGTGTGTCCGCAGGACTCAGCTTCCCGAAATTTCTCGGACTCCCGTACAGGCTGTTCAAAGGGCCTGCCATTCCCCGCACGGACATAAATGTGTCATACAACTACCAGAGCAGACCGGAATATACCAGGAACATCATTTCCACTTCTTATGGATATAACGGGAGCTATGGCGGACGGTTCTTTTATCAAGTCTATCCGATACAGCTCAACATTGTGAGGCTTTTCGACCTTGACGCAAGTTTCTACAACTCGCTTGCGTCAGACCCGTTCATGAGAAATGCCTACCAGGACCACTTTGACATGGGGCTCGGCAGCACATTCTACTACACGACCAATTCCGATGTAAACCCAAAGACTTCGTATTTCTACACGAGGCTTCAGTTTGACATATCCGGCAATATTCTCAGCGCCTTCAAGCCTTTGATGGACAAGGACGACCTGGGGGCAGGAATGATCTGGAACACGCCTTTTTCGCAATATGTCAGGGCAGAGCTGACTGTGGCAAAGACTTGGAGATTCGGCAAGGGGAACGGACAGGCAGTGGCGGCAAGGCTTCTTGCTGGGGCAGGATATGCATACGGCAATTCCACCGCCCTTCCTTTTGAAAAGCATTTCTATGCCGGTGGCTCCAACAGCCTCAGAGGATGGCAGGCACGCACAGTCGGCCCGGGTCTTGCCCCGATGGACAGGACATTCCTCATCCCGAACCAGACCGGAGACATGAAGCTCGAAGCAAATGTAGAATACAGGTTCCATATGTTCTGGAAAGTTGAAGGCGCTGCCTTTGTCGATGCCGGCAATGTATGGACTTTCAGGGAGAGCGGCACTGAGGAACTGTCATCCAGAATCACGGCAGATACTTTCGCAAAGAGCATAGCTGCGAACTGGGGCGTGGGACTGAGGCTCGACCTCGACTTCCTGGTGATAAGGGTGGATATGGGAATGAAAATCCATGACCCTGCAAGGGAGCAGAAATGGGTCGGGCCGTCACAGTGGCTCAGAAACGACGGCTATGCCGTACATTTCGGCGTCGGATACCCGTTCTGATTTCATTTTCCCGATTATTGTTATACCTTTGTAGAGACTGGTTGATATTCAGATAAATTTTTAAGATTATGGCACTGATCAATTGTAAGGAATGCGGACAGATGATATCGGACGCCGCAAAGACATGTCCCCATTGCGGAGCTCCGGTAATAAAGGATGTTTATTGCCCGAAATGCGGTAAAAAAGTCCCCGAAAACGTAAAATTCTGCCCTGATTGCGGTACAAGCATCGTATCTCCTTCAGCAAGCGGGACTGACAGCAAAGACAAGACAACCGCCGCTCTGCTCGCCATTTTATTGGGCGGTTTCGGAATACAGTATTTCTATCTTGGAAAGACTACCGCAGGAATTCTGACTATTGTCATAACATTCTGCTCTTGTTCATTCTGGTGGATCATAATGTTAATCCAAGGCATAATGATGCTGACCATGAGTGAAGAGGATTTCAGGGCAAAATATATAGATACAGACAAGACTTTCCCTATTTTCTGATACCATGTATTGTAAAAATTGCGGGGCGGAACTTCCTGAAGGGGCGAAGTTCTGCACATCATGCGGCCGGGAACAGACGACCGGCACGGAAGCTCCTTACACAGACAGGATGGACACCACCTGCAGCAAAAGACCGAACACATACCTTGCACTCGGAATATTAGTCACAATATTCTGCTGTCTGCCTTTCGGGATTGTTTCCATTGTATACGCTTCCAAAGTCGACTCATGCTGGAACAGCGGCAGGCAGAATGAAGCCATGGACAATTCTCGCAAGGCGAAAAACTGGGCTTTGTGGGGGCTGTTCATCAGCCTTGCCGGCTATCTGATATATATTCTTCTGTTGCTTTTCGGGGCCACATCAGCATTCTGGCTGGCGGATATATTCTCGGAGACCAACACCATGTATGACATTATGATGAATACGAAGCTCATATATTGATGGGAGCTTCAGGAAGAAGAATCTTAAAGATATCAGCTGTCACAGCGACACTTGTCATAACGGCAATTGCCGCTGTGGTTCTTTATACTGCCATCGACCCGGAATCTTCGGTGTTTTTCCCGAAATGCCCATTCCACATGCTGACAGGGCTGGAATGCCCCGGCTGCGGCTCCCAAAGGGCAATCCACAGTCTTCTGAACGGCGACATCGCAGCCGCCATTCATTACAACCTGCTGATAGTCCTGTCCATCCCATATCTTTTGCTTCTTGCCATACTTGAAATAGCAAAGCGTATAATACTAAGCACAAAGCCATTAGACAGGACCAAAACAAAATTACTGACTGCGATTTCAAGGATAATCGGCTTCCTGTATCACGGCAAGGCCATCCTCACGGTCATCGCAATCATCCTGCTGTTCTGGATTTTCCGCAATTTCTCTGCGGCATTTTAGATATCGCTTACTGTTTCTTATAGTATTTCGGCCACAGGGCAGCGAGACGGGCGGCCATATTCAGCTCCGACTTTCCTGTATCCGCAGGCTCGTAAAGGGTTGTTCCGGAAAGACCTTCCGGCATGAATTCAAGATCGGTCCAATGCCCCGGATAATCATGAGCATACCTGTATCCGTCTGCATAGCCGAGCTCTTCCATAAGCTTGGTCGGAGCATTTCTCAGATACAGGGGGACAGGGGCTGTCTGAGTCTCTTTGGCAAGGGCAATCGCTTTGTCTATAGCAAGATACGCAGAATTGCTCTTTGGAGACGACGCAAGATAGATCGTGGTCTCGGAAAGAGGGATACGCGCTTCCGGCATGCCTATGTTGTGGACAGTCTGGAAGCATGCATTGGCCAAAAGCAGGGCATTGGGATTGGCAAGGCCGATATCCTCTGCTGCGAGGATACACAGCCTGCGGGCAATGAACAAAGGGTCTTCGCCTCCGTTGAGCATCCTCGCGAGATAATACACAGCGGCATTCGGGTCCGAGCCCCTTACACTCTTGATAAATGCGGAGATCACATCGTAATGCATTTCTCCGCCCTTGTCATAGAATGCTATGTTCTCCTGTATGCAGGAAGTGACAGTCGCATTGTCAATCACTATCTTGTCGGAAGCCCCGAAAGAGCCGACCACAATCTCAAGAATGTTGAGAAGCTTGCGTGCATCGCCGCCGCTGTACCTCAGGATAGCACCGGTCTCTGACACGGTGATATCCCTGGTTTTCAGAATCTCGTCTGTGCTGATGGCCCTGTTCATCAATTCAATGAGGTCATCTGCTTCAAGAGACTTCAACACAAACACTTGACATCTCGACAGAAGGGGAGTGATAACCTCGAAGGAAGGGTTTTCCGTAGTGGCTCCAATCAGTATGATGGTACCGTCTTCCACTGCCCCGAGAAGAGCGTCCTGCTGCGACTTGCTGAACCTGTGGATCTCGTCTATGAACAGCACCGGTGTGCCTTCTGCGGAGAAAAGCGTGCTGTTTTTAGCCTTGTCGATGACTTCCCTGACCTCCTTGACGCCGGCGCTGACAGCGGAAAGCGTAAAGAATTCCCTGCCAAGGGAATGCGCAACAATCCTCGCCAGCGTGGTCTTTCCCACCCCTGGAGGCCCCCACAGGATGAAAGAGGAAAGATTGCCGGTATGGATCATGTTCCACAATATATTGCCTTTGCCGACCAGATGCTTCTGACCGGCATACTGCTCAAGACTGGTAGGACGCATCCTCTCGGGAAGGGGAGGGAGCATCCTGTTCATTATATTGCTATCTGTCACCGACATAATGTTATGATACTTGCCGAGAGCGTGCCCAAGGGCATATTTTCGTCCTGCAGGCAGGGCAAAGTTACGATATTTTTTGCTAAATTCGCGGCGGTTAGTTAAGACTTTGAACATGTACGAGAAGAAGACGAAAATAATCTGTACCATATCGGACGCCAAATGCGATGTCGATTTCATCAAAATGCTGTATGAAAGCGGGATGAATGTAGCGAGAATCAATTCAGCCCATGCCTCGATAGAGGGAGCACAGCGGATAGTCGACAATGTCAGGACAGTTTCGGACAAAATAGCACTGCTTGTAGACACCAAAGGCCCTGAAGTAAGGCTTACAGCCATGGAATCAGCTGTCGGTTTCGTAGTCAACGCAGGGGACTGGATAGAGATTCATGACGGGCCTCAGAATTTCTGCACATCCAAGGTGCTCTATACAACCTGCAAGGATTTTGTTTCCGATGTCCCTGTCGGATCGCATGTGCTTATCGACGACGGCTCGATAGACCTGTTCGTCACAGGCAAGGAAGACGGCAAG
The DNA here is from genome assembly GCA_017695015.1 of Candidatus Cryptobacteroides faecigallinarum. Taxonomy (GTDB): domain Bacteria; phylum Bacteroidota; class Bacteroidia; order Bacteroidales; family UBA932; genus Cryptobacteroides; species Cryptobacteroides faecigallinarum. The sequence continues at coordinate 4,871 of JADIMD010000004.1, forward strand.
CTGCTTTGCGAAGTGCAGAACAGCGGAGTGATCAAAGGCAAGAAAAGTGTGAATGTGCCGAATGTGCATATCTCGCTGCCTGCATTGAGCGAAAAGGACAAAAAGTTCGTCAACTGGGCCATCGATGCGGACCTGGATTTCATAGCGCATTCATTTGTGAGGACAAAGAATGATCTCATCGAGATACAGGAAATATTGGATGCCCGCAACAGCCATCTGAAGATAATCGCCAAGATAGAGAACCAGCAGGGAGTGGACAATATCGAGGAAATATTGTCGCACTGCTACGGGGTGATGGTTGCGAGGGGCGACCTTGGCGTGGAGATTCCGGCAGAAAGGATACCTCTTATCCAGAAGGATATCATACAGATCTGCAGGGCACGGAAAAAGCCTGTAATAATCGCCACCCAGATGCTCCACAGCATGATTGAAAATCCTCGTCCTACCAGGGCAGAGGTGACGGATGTGGCAAATGCGATTTTCCAGAGCACGGACGCCATAATGCTCAGCGGAGAGACGGCGAACGGGAAATATCCCGTCGAAGCCGTCAAGACCATGAGCAGGATAGCCAAAGAAATCGAAAAGTCGATAGACATCTCTCTCGACATGCACCTTGAGAAAGTACATAGGCCTATCGCCGCAGTGCTGGCGCGCTCTCTTGTGGCATCCACCAAGGAACTTCCTGTCAAGGCTATAATATTCGACACATGGACGGGAAGGACAGGAAGGTATCTCGCTGAATCTCGACCTAAAGTTCCTATTTATGCCATGTGCTATAACGACTCTACAATGAGGGAGTTGAACCTTATTTACGACATCTACGCATACAAGTTCTCAATCCAGGAGAGCAAGGAAGCCATGGTCATGAATTCCATCAAGATACTTGAAGAAGACGGCAGACTGCAGAAAGGGGATCTTGTCGGATTTATCGGAGGCAGTTTCAACGACGAGCTCGGAGCGACATATATGGAATTCAAGTACATTCAATGACAGATGCGGACTCTTCCTGTAATAGCTGCTGCGGTTATCCTGCTTACGGCTGCGCTCAATTCACACGCCCAGCCGAAAAGTGCCGGAATCTTCTTCTCTCCGAGCATGTCTGGGCTGACCTATCAGCATCAGCTTGACAGGAATACATTCTGGAACATCGATCTGGCTGTAGATTACGGAGACCTCGTGCTCGGACAGAGCAAGACACCCGGATTCAGCGCAAGGTTCGGATACAATTTCATAATCTGGCAAGGGAATCCGGGGAATTCGAGACTGTACGCAGGACCGGGAGTGAATGTAGGATATGCCCGGGACAAAGGGCATGAAACAGGCGGATATGGCGGTCTTTCAGGCAATCTCGGATTCGAACACGACTTCTCGTCAGGAATCTCTTTATCCGCAGGCATTTCCCCTGTATTTGCAATCCACCTGCACAACACAGACAGGGGACTGCAGCTCCAGACATACAACAACGGTCTGCTATGGTCTCTGGCTCCTTATGTCGGGATAAGGTATGACATCAGCGGTCCCGATGGCAATGGACAAGAGGAACGCCCGACCGCAAAAATCAGACGCCCGCTGTTTACATACGGGATAGAATGGGAATATGTCTCCACCATAAATTCCATATATCACCACAACTTCAGCGCAGTGGATGGATACAGGATGAATGACAAGGGAAGCAAGATGATGTATGCAGGCAATGCTTCGGTCTATGCACATGCAGGAGTGAATATCGGCAGGCACGGCAATGTTTCGCTGTATGCAGGCTATTCAGGCCTGTATGACAACTATGCCGTGATTCCCGTCTCATTGAGATATACATGGGTGTTCGGCAGGTCTGATGCAGGATGGCTGTGTTTCATTGACGGAGGCTGCGGATTCAGGCCGGAAAGCGCAATGTCTGTCATAGGCAAGGCCGGCGGAGGATACCGGATATCCCTTTCAAGGAGCGTCAAGCTCGATATGCTGCTTTCGTACAGATGCTCTTATGCGGAGATTCCTTTCTCTGACCAGTACGGACCTGTCTCGGATGACAGAATAAGACGGAATAATAACTATCTTAGCGCAATAAATCTTGGAATAGGAATTGTTTTATAAAATACATGGAGCTATGAAAATATCGGACAGGATCAGATATGTCGGAGTGAATGACCATGAAAAGGCCCTTTTCGAAGGGCTGTGGCCTCTTCCATTCGGGGTTTCCTACAACTCTTATTTGGTCGTCGACGAGAAGATTGCCCTTATCGACACCGTGGAAGGAGAATTCTCTGAAGAATTTTTCGGAAAGATCCGAGAAGAGATAGGGGACAGACCTATAGACTACCTGATAGTCAACCATATGGAGCCTGACCATTCGTCAAGCATGGAATTCATCAGAAGCCGGTATCCGGACATCAGTATCGTCACTAACGCCAAGGCAGTCCCTATGATTGCCGGCTATTACGGAATCACAGACAATATCATCACCATCAAGGAAGGGGAAAGGCTTCCTCTTGGCTCATGCGGACTCACATTCTACATGGATCCTATGGTACACTGGCCGGAAACGATGGTAACATGGCTTGATGAGGAGAAAACTCTCTTTTCTGCCGATGCCTTCGGGACATTCGGCGCTGTCGACGGAGACTGCAGGGACTCGGCCGGGGCAGGACTGTGCGGATGGCTCGGGACCGGGCAGAACACATTCTCCGCTTTCAAAAGCGAAATGACAAGGTATTATTCAAATATTGTCGGCAAATACAGCGTGCCCGTCCAGAATGCGCTGAAGAAACTTTCAGGACTGGCAATCGAAAGGATATGCAGCACGCACGGACCTGTATGGGAGAAACAGATACCTGAAGTCATCTCTCTGTATGACAGGCTGAGCAGATATGAAGGCGAAAGGGGAGTATGCATCGTCTACGCATCGATGTACGGCAACACAGCACTTGCTGCCAAGGCACTTGAAGTGGAGCTGATAAAGAAGGGGATTCCATATGCCATCCATGATGTAGCCAGAGAAAGCCTCTCATATGCATACCGCGATGCATTCATGTTCGACACGCTGGCTGTCGGTTCTCCGACCTACAACAATGAAATCTTCCCTCCTGTGGCGGCTTTCATGAACGGACTTTGCACAAGATGCATGAAGAACCGCAGATTCCTGGCATTCGGCTCATATACATGGGCAGGAGGCAGCGTCAAGCTGATGAACGAAAAGGCCAAGGCTCTCGGATTTGAACTGATATCCGATGGTGTAGCCTTTGCTCAGGGATATTCCCCTGACAAGGTACAATTCCCGGAATTCTGACATCAATCAGCAGATAAACAAAAGTCCTCATGACACACCGCCATGAGGACTTTTCTGTATATTGGAATCTGCCTTATTCCCTGAAGCCGAGAATATCTTTCCTCTTGCTGAGGTTCCAGGTCAGACCGAAATTCAGACCGAGGTTGATTGGTTTATATGGAATGCCGAAACCTATGCCGAGGCTTTCCATCGGAGTTGTCAAATGCATTGGAATGGCATCCGCCCCGATATAGAAGCTGAAGGCCTTGCTGTGCAGATTGAGCGCAGCACCGAAATTGGAGCCGAAATTGGAGATAGCGTAACTTCCTGAAATCGCGAATACATTCCCGAGCGCCAGATTGAGGGAGAAACGCCCTTCTGTCCAGCTGTGAGCTCCCTGGATACGGGATGTAAGGAGAGCTCCGACAGACATGCCCTTCCAGAACGGCATGGTGTATTCCGCAGCAGCATGCACAGTCATTGCAAGCATCTCATTGTAAGATGAGCCCGGCTTCTTGCGGAGCACGATCATATCTTCAATTCCTTCTGTGAGACCGTTTATCTGGTTCTCGATAGAATTCTCGCTGCCTTCCTCGAAAGAGATGTTGTCAAAGCCTGTGAATTCCCATGAAGCTTCATCAGTAGTCGCATATATGGTGGATTTCCAGTTGATGAAACCGAGATCCCTGACCGCAGCAGATATCGTCAGACCGTCAATAACTTCATATGCTGCTCCAAGGTCAATGGCTACTCCGTATCCGCCAATGCAGTTACCTATGGAGGACATTATGGACGAAAAGTCATTTGCCCCGTCGAAAGGATTGTTGAACCTGATTCCTCCAAAATCCACCTGGTCTGGATACTTGCTTCCTTCCGCTCCGGATTCCGCATATGACGGGATGTTCACAAAATTACCTGTAGAGCCTCGGAGAGAGCCTTTTGCAGTCACAGACCATGCAGACTCGTTCATCCTGATATTCATCTTGTCGATATTGAGGTCAGCATTCAGGACTCCGAGCAGGAATTTTACCTTACCTCCGACAGACAGTCTCTTGTTGATTCTCTGGGTATGTCCCAAAGAAAGTTCAAGATAGGACCTTGCCTTGACTCCGAGATTGGAAATATTGTACTCTTCCGCACCTCCCACATTCTTCATGAACATGAACAGATCACGAGGCAAATTGATCGAGGCATTCGCCTTCAGATTGAGATCGATGCTGGTAAAGCCGTTCTTTCTGCCCCAGGCGCCTATGGAAAGCAGGGCAGTAGAGACATCCACATTCAGTATATTGTTGTTGTTCAACCCTTTCATGAAAGTTTCGCTGCTTATGGAACTGTTCATGAAAGTGGTAAGCTGCCCGTTCTCCTGAGGGAACAGGAAGGTACTGATACCCATGTTGGACTGTATCCCCAAATTGGAATATCCAAGTCCAGGAAGAGTGAAATAGCTCCTTGCACTCGGCAACGCCGGGTTGAGCTGGTGTACAAAGTTGTATCCGTCAAGGAAATACGCGGTACGCAGCGGCTCCTGAGCCTTTACTGTGACAGAGAATGCCAAGGCAACTATAAATATTCCGAATATCTTTTTCATATCACTATTCTCCCAATAAATTGTTGATAGTAGCTCCGGCTGAAACCTTAGCGGAAACATCTGTGAGCTGGATTCCCTGTTTGCTGTTGAGTACCACACCTACAGTCTCCTCGCTTGAAGTACCCTTGATTGTGAGCTTGATCCCGTCGAAGGTCTTGATTGACTCCAATGTAGCCTTCAGATTGACTGCCATCGGGCATACCGCAGGATTTTCTGCAGAGCCGGACTTCACATCACCCGTGAGCTTGACCTCCACATCTTCCATTACATTGCCTTCCACATCTATAGGCTCAGCCTTCAGTGCGACATTAAGAGGTATGCTGTTGTGGAGGTTGAACTTTATCTCCACATTCCTCAGGTCAATCTCATAGTCGAGACCTCCCTGCTCCTGCCCTTCTCCTGAAGTTTCGCCATCACCGCCCGGATTAAGAGCCTCGTTGAGATCCTTGATGTCGGTGCTGTATTCGATAAGCAGGTCCGGTCCGAATGCCATCCATGCCGAAACTCCGTATGCAACAGCGCATTCATATGATTCTCCGGGAGACACTGACAAATAGCTGTCAGAATCTGCGTCGACAACAATATTGCTGATGGTCAACTTCTCTGGAACTGTCTTTATGAGATCTGCAATTGCAGGCACTGCAATGTCGATATCCCCGGGCTGCGGGTTGTCATGTTCGCCGCGTCTCGACACGAATATGGACGCGTCCGTGTTCGGGCTTATGCTGATCGGCTTTGTCCCCGGATTCCCGTTCGCACCGATATGGATAGGGGAGTCCAGAGTGCTTTCTTCACCAATGAATGCGTTTATGTCGGCATCCAGACTTGCTGCAAGCGGGCTGCCGTTATTGACATCGAGCCTGATGACAGGGTTGTACACATCGAGAACCACATTATTGGAAGTCAGGAATTCAGGAAGTTCTCCGACCTCTATGTTCTGGTCCTCGACGGTCTCGCTCGCATCGATCTTGACCTCCGCAGACCCTACAACAAGCTGGTCAAGAGAAATATCCATGATGACACCGACTTCAGCAGGCACTTGCGAAAAATCATACAGGTCTATCTTGATCTTACCGCTGACATCCACTGAAACTGGCTGCGAATCGGTGCCTATGATAACCCTGTTCTTGCCGTCGACAGACACTATGCCCATCCCTACAGGCATCTTGTCAAAATCTATCTCCTTGATTATTATAGAAACAGACGGCTGTTTCCCGGACTCTATCCTGAGAGGATCGTTGATTGTCACCTCATGTCCGTTTTTGACAGTCAAGCCGGTCTGGGTAGCCTCCACAGTCATAAATTTAGGGAATGCGATGACGATGTCAGACAGGGAAGTCGCACCTTCTGAGATACTGAAATTAAAATTTATGGCAGTATTGAGATTGATTTTCCTGATGTCCTTGACCTGTTCCGGAAGCTCTTCATCTATAATGATAGGCATCTGAGTTGTTGGAGGAATATCATATTCGAATTCGGAGCGTCCGATCAAGTCTATCAGATCCTTGCCTATGGGCTCTCCGATGAAATCCTTGAGCTGTGCATTTTCGCGGATATCGAGTTTTACTTTAACTTCCTCGGACTGCGTTGTCCCGAGATTTATTTCGGGCACTTCAATCGTTGTGGAAAACGGCTCTTTCCCGGCGAATGACAGATAATAGTCTCCGGTCGTCTCGTCCATGAAAATCATATTGTTCTCCGACTCCTCGATTTTGAGGAAATCACCGATCTCGATGAATTCCGTCGAGCCTACGGGAACGCTGATGTTCACATCGGCACCGATTGTCATGTCGATACCCTTGCTCAGGTCGTATTGCTCATTGACGCATCCGGATGCGCAAGCAATAACGATGGACGCCGCACACCACGGTATCCATGATCGTTTTTTCAGGTTCATATTCAATATACTTATCTTAAACTGTATTTCCGCTGCAAATATATTTAATTTATTTTTAATAGTTTACATTTAATTTAAATTTATTGAAAAATCCCCTTCAGAGGCATTGGGTGCTATTGTTACACAATTTATATTATGTTAAGTAACGCGTATTAAAAATTTGTTTATCTTTGCATCCGTGAAAATTAAGGTCTACATATTGGTCGCAATTTTAGCCGCTGCTCTCACCTACTCGCTGGACTGTTGTGTCCACCAGATGAGAGACATAACGGCTGTCTCGGGAACTGCCGACTGCGGCAGCCTGACGGACGCCAATTCCGCTCCTGACAAATATGTAGAATTCAACTGTGCATTCTGTTCGCCCGGATCCGCAAACATTGTTGCACAAAGGACAAACAGCAGCTCCGGAATCCCGAGAAACATCAACATCGGGAAAAGATGCCCTGAAACAGACAATCCATTCATTACTATAAAATCAGGAAAAGTCAGCGGATTAAGTGCCGTAAACAGTTTCCTGTCAGAGATTTCTCTGCATCCTTCAGGCCTCTTCTCAGAGAGCCACATGTTTATACATTATTGCAGGCTGACAATCTGATTGACAATACCTTGCGGACAAGCTATGATCCGCGCATGCCAGTAGATTGTAATCATCAGTAAATCAATAATTTAAAACAACATAAAATGGAAAAGGAATTTGTCCGCGTGCGCAGCGCAGTGGACTATATCATATCACTTGTCCTCCTTGTCGGAGGATGCGCAATCGTTATCGCACCTACTAAACCGGCAGTCAATATCGTCGGCATTTTCGCAATATTCGCTGGTATCCTGCTGATCGTCATCCTCAGATCCGCATGGAAAGACAAGGCAGATGGCCACAAATACCAGAAGAAGGAAATGTATTTCCCTCAGAGTCTGAAAGACAGGATCATGGGTTCCGTTACAGGAAACATCGAGAGCCTCGACACTAAAGAAGAGGACAAGGGCAACGGACTCAGGCTCGACATATATTATAGCAAACATACAGGGAAAGCCTATGTACAGGTATTCGAATATATCCCCTACCGATACGAACCGGCTTCAGGATTCTACGAATTCCCTGTCGAAAAAGTAGAGAAAATCGTTTCTGCCAAATAAACGCAATACACAAAGGAATCCCCCGGAACGGCAAGATGTTTCGGGGGATTTTCATATCAAGACATCGGAAAGCTATGAATGTAGCGATAATTTTGTATGTTTGCAGCCGATTTTGAAAAATTAGGGTATATGTCAAGGAAAAGACAGGAAATCATACTGGAAAACATAACTGTGGAAAATATAGCTGCGGAAGGCAAGGCTCTGGCGCATGTGGACGGGGCTGTGCTTTTCCTGCCGTCAGCCGTGCCGGGAGATGTGGTGGATGTCAGGGTGACACGCAAACGCAAGAATTACATGGAAGGCACGGTCATCCGCATCGTAAAGCCGTCAGAACACAGGCTCTCCCCTTTCTGCAGCCATTTCGGCATATGCGGAGGCTGCAAGTGGCAGACGCTGCCATACAGCATGCAGCTTGAGGCAAAGCAGCAGCAGGTATATGACCAGCTTGTCAGGATAGGACATCTTGAAATTCCTGCCATTTCCCCTATAATAGCATCATCGCGGACAGAATATTACAGGAACAAGCTGGAATTCACCTTTTCGGAAAGAAGATGGATAGAAGTCGGGGAAAATCCTGATAAAATCGCCCCGGAAGACAGATGCGGACTCGGCTTCCATGTAGGAAGGTTTTTCGACAAGGTCCTTGACATACACACATGCTATCTCCAGAAAGAGCCTTCCAACAGCATCAGGCTGTTCATAAAGGAATATGCAGTGAAGCATCATCTCACATTCTTCAATATCAGGGAGCACCGAGGGCTGCTGAGAAATATGATAGTCAGGACGACCGAGGCCGGGAATGTGATGCTGATCGTATGTTTCTATTATGATGACAGGCAGGCAAGGGAAAGCCTTCTCGATGCCGTGGCAGAGAAATTCCCTGAAATATCTTCCCTGTACTATGTCATAAATTCCAAGGCAAACGATTCCATATCCGATCAGGAATGCATTCTCTATAAGGGAGATGACTGCATCACCGAAGAAATGGAAGGGCTGAAATTCAGGATAGGACCGAAATCCTTCTACCAGACCAATACCCTGCAGGCATACGAACTGTACAAGGTGGCACGCGACTTTGCGGATCTCCACGGCAGTGAGACCGTATACGACCTTTATACAGGGACGGGGACAATCGCCCAGTTCGTCTCAGGAAAAGCCGGGAAAGTCATCGGAATAGAATATGTCCCGGAAGCGATTGAAGATGCCAAGCTCAACGCCGAAGCGAACGGCATATCCAACTGCGAGTTTTTTGCAGGCGACATGAAAGATGTCCTTAACTCTGATTTCATCGGACAGCACGGGCATCCTGATGTGGTGATTCTGGACCCTCCAAGGGCAGGGATTCATCCTGATGTTGCTAAAGTGATACTTGAGGCAAGACCAGACAGGATAGTATATGTCAGCTGCAATCCTGCATCACAGGCAAGGGACCTTGCAGTCCTGTGCGAAAACTACGAAGTCACTGCAGTCCAGCCAGTGGACATGTTTCCGCATACCCACCATGTGGAGAATGTAGTTGCACTCCGCATCAGACAGTGATATCCTATCAGAACGGGAAAATCAGAGGAAGCACGAATATCATCACCACTCCCATGATAAGCTGGAGCGGAAGCCCCACCTTTATATAGTCTCCGAACTTATACTCCCCTGCGCTCATTACCAGGGCGTTAGGCGGTGTGGAGAAAGGCGACGCGAAACACATGCTCGCAGATACGGCAACCGCAAAAAGGAACGGGTACGGACTGACTCCCATGGTGACCGCCGCGTTCATTGCTATTGGAGTGAACAGCACGGCAGTGGCGGTATTGCTCAGGAACATTGTCACCAATGAAGTCGAGAAATAGACTATCGCAAGAAGCCCTCTCGGCCCCACATCACCGAAACCGTTCAGGAGAAAGGACGAGATACTGTCGGTGATGCCTGTCTTGTCGAATGCCACCGACATCGGTATCATGGACGCTATCAGCACCACACTGCTCCAGCTGATGCTTGAATAGGCTTCTTCCATGTTGCGCAGACATCCTGTCAGCACCATCAGCACGGCGGCGACAAGGACCGCAGCCACGGCAGGAATAATCTCGAATACCATGACTGCCACCATCGCAACCATTATGGCAGCTGCCACAGGAGCCTTGGCGTCAAGAGTAACTTTCGCCATCCTCTTGTCAGGCTGTCCTACAAGGACGAAATCTTCATTGAAATCCTCGAGCGCAGCGATATTTTTCCATGTTCCCTGGATCAGGAGGGCGTCGCCTGAATGCATCTTGACATCCTTTATGTCGTCCACGCTATATTCTCCGGACCTTTTTATGCCTAAGACATTCACACTGTAATGTTCCCTGAACTTGCAGTCGGCAATCGTATGGTTGACAAGATGTGAATCCGGAATGATATACAGCTCAGCATATCCGGTCTCGACGGTTTCCGCCTCCGCATTGAAATCTATCCTGTCGAAGCCCAGAGACTTCTCCTCTACGAACCTCATGGCATTTTCCCTGCTGCCGTACATTATGAGGGTGTCCCCTGCCAGTATCCTGCTGTCCGGTCCTGCCACTTCTTCCGTGGTTATCTTGCTGAACCTTCTCTGCGGGGCATGTATAATCCTGCCTACACTCAGGTCATACTCCGAGCCTATCCTGAGCTGGCGAAGGGTGTGCCCGACAATGGAGGAACTTTCAGGGATGCTGACCTTGAAACTCTGGTGCTCAAGATTGTATGTCTCAACAATTTCCGCAGCTGTCTTCCTCCTCTTCTTTTCTTTGCCGGAAGATGCGTCCCCGTCCTTCTTCACAAGCAGTCTGCTGAGAAAAAACAGCACGATTACGCCTACTATGACCGCCACTGCACCGACCGGGGCGAATGAAAAGAATCCGAGCGGCTCCATTCCTGCTCCTGTTATGGCTTCCTGGATTACAAGGTTTGGCGGCGTGCTGATAAGGGTGAAAAGGCCCATGCTACTGGCAAAAGCCATCGGCATAAGATACCTGCTTGCACTGATCCCTGCCGAAGATGCCATGCTCATCACTATTGGCATCATCACGGCGACTGTCCCGGTGTTGCTGACGAATGCCCCGATACAGGAGGTCACGAGCATCACCATCAGGAAAAGGAAGTTTTCATTCTTACCTCCCACCTTCAGGATTTTTCCGCTTATCATTTTCGCAAGGCCCGTCCTGAAGATGCCGGCACCTACCACGAACAGTCCGACCATCATTATCACCACCTGGCTTGAAAACCCGGAAAGTGCCTCTTCAGGAGTGAGCACTCCAGTCAGGAGAAGGATCAGAAGGGATCCCAATGCAACGATGTCAGAGCGTATCTTTCCGCTCATGAACAATATACAGGAAAGGGCGAGCACGCCAAGCGTTATAGCCGAAGGTGTCAATAATGCCATCTGATGCTGGTTTTTTGCAAAATTAACATTATATTTTATAACTTTGCATGGATTTGACTGTACTTATGGGTAAACTTTTTGACGAATTAAGCAAGGATTATCGTATCAAGGAAGGCCTCAAGACATGCATCAACTGCGGCACATGCACAGCAATATGTCCCGCGGCTGAATTCTACAGATACGATCCTCGCAAGATAGTGGATATCGTACAGAGCAAGGACGATGAAGAGATAGAAAAGCTCCTGAAGAGCGACACAATATGGTATTGCGGCGAATGCATGTCATGCGTGACGAGATGTCCGAGGAAAAACGGTCCCGGGCTTGTCATCATGGCATTGCGCAACTTGTCAGCGAAACTCGGGTATTTTGTCTGTTCCGAAAAGGGCCGCCAGCTGTACCCTCTCACCAAGATGCTCACCGGAAATATTCTCAACTACGGATATTGCGTATATCCCGACACTTTCAAATGGGAAGACCATGTGGAGTCAGGACCTGTCTGGAAATGGCATACTGAGCATCTCAAGGACAATTTCGAAAGGCTCGGGGCCAACTATAAGGGCGAAGGTCCTGGTGTGCTGCGCAAAATCCCCCAGGAGTCTCTCGACGAGCTCAAAAGCATATTCGATGTGACCGGGGCGACAGAAAGAATCGAGACAGTGAACAGGTGCTCTGAGAAGGTAGCGGAAAGGCTGGGGCTTACGATGGACGAGTATTTCCGCAAGACTTTCGAGGAGATATCGCCAGGACACCTCAATGCCGAGGAGGAATGACAGTCGTCATGCCGTGTTTTCTAATGTATAACATTCTAAAAGACCGAGAATTACAACATGATATATCAAGGGAAACAGAAGATATGGTCCGAATACCAGAAAGAAATTCCTGATGACCACTGGTTCTATGTCAGAAGCTGCATCAGGCAGAATTTCTTTCCGGGAGCGGAAGTGATGTTCATGAAGATATGCAGGGACCTGCTCGGCAAGGACATATACGAGACTCCCAACCACACCACATGCGGAGGAATCGCCTATCACTGCGACACCATACCTCAGGAGACCGTGATGACGATTGTCGCACGGCAGTTCGCCCTGATGACCGAGGCAGGATACGAGAATTATGTGGCAAGCTGCATTACTTCATTCGGCAACTACATAGAGATACTCGAGACCTGGAACGAATTCCCTGAAGTGGAGACGAAGATCAGGGAACTGCTCTGGAAGGCATGCAGAAGGGAGTTCAACAAGCCGAAATATGTGGCCCACGCAAGCGACCTGGTCTACAAGTTCAGAAACGACATAGCCGCAAGGGCCAAATACCGTCTTGTGAACAGAAAGACTGGTGAGCCTCTGAAAGTTGTGGAGCATATAGGATGCCACTATTCCAAGATGTTCCCGTCCAAGGGGGTCGGAGGAGCCGAATATCCGTATGTGCTCTGCGGCATGATCGAAAGCTGGGGAGGCAGCGTCATCGACTATCCAGAAAGGAGACATTGCTGCGGCTATGGTTTCAGGCAGTACCATATCAAGGCCAACAGGGGCTACTCCATCGCGAATACCCACAAGAAATTCGAGTCCATGGAACCGTACCATCCTGACATGATCATCACCAACTGTCCCGGCTGTCCGTATTTCCTGGACCGCTGGCAATATGCAATTTCAGAAATTGAAGGCAAGACCTACGGTGAGAACGGATACGGGATTCCGGTATTCACCTATGAGGAGGTGGCAGGGCTCGTACTCGGATATGACCCGTGGGACCTGGGTCTCCAGCTGCACCAGGTGGCTGTAGAGCCTCTTTTAGACAAGATAGGGATTCCGTATGACCCGGAAATGAAATACAAGGGAGTCAACAAAAAGGATCTCCTGAGGCCTGAAATCCCAGGTGTACTGAAATGCTGCTGAGACACAAAAGACCTGAACCAATGAAAGAGAATATAGTCATAATAGGAGGCGGAATCGCCGGACTGGAGGCTGCAGGGCAGCTGATACGCCTCGGATATGCGCCGATTATAGTAGAAAAGAGTGACCGCCTCGGAGGACATGTCGCCCACTGGCACAAGCTGTTCCCGGACATGACCCCGGCATCGGATGTCGTCGCAAGGCTGTCGGAAAAAGTTTCCGATGCGAATGTTTTCCTGAACACCGAGATACTTTTCATCAACCGGCTGAAAGACAGCTATAATGTGATGCTGTCCAACGGTATCTCCATTATCGCGCGCATCATACTTTTCACCACAGGGTTCCGCCTGTTCGATGCCTCAAGGAAGGAGGAATACGGATACGGCATTTACAATCAAGTCATTACCAACAAGGACCTTGAGCACTGGTTCAACACAGGAGAAGACGACAGGATAGGCATGTCCGACATGAATGCCGTCGGATTCGTACATTGTGTCGGATCGAGGGACGAGAAGGCAGGCAATGCCCAATGCTCCAAGGTGTGCTGCATCACAGCCGTAAAGCAGGCCATCGAGATCAAGCAGAAGTTCCCTGAGGCCATGGTCTACTGTTTCTACATGGACCTGAGGATGTTCGGCAAGAAATTCGAGGATTTCTACATTTCCGCACAAAGGGACTACGGAGTCAGGTTTATCCGTGGCAGGGTCTCTGAAGTGAGCGAAAATATCGACGGGAAGGTGATAGTGAAGGCGGAGGACACCCTTTCCGGCAAACCGGTCAAGGTGACCCTCGATCTGCTTGTGCTGATGTCCGGTATGGTATGCAACCCTGACAGCACAAGGATAGCCTCCATGATACAGCTGCCGGCCGACAGCGACGGTTTTCTCAAAAGCAAGGACAACATAACTGACATCACGGCATCGTCCAAGGACGGGGTGTTCTATGCAGGCGCATGCACCGGTCCCAAGACTGTCCCTGAGACCCTTGCCGAGGCCCGTTCTGCCGCTTTAGAGATACATTCATACATTCAAGGACTGCAATGATGGATTTCGGATTCGGAATAGCTCCAAGCTCTACCATAAATCTGGACAAGGTGGACAATGCCAGATTCGGGCAGCTGCACAATGCAGAGCCTGATGTATACAAATGCATGGCCTGCGGTTCGTGCAGCTCGACATGTCCTGCCGGCAGGTTTTCAGGAATGAGTTTGAGAAAAGTGATACTGGCCTTGCAGAGAGGCAAGGAAAAGGAGGCGGTAAAGATGCTCAAAGGGTGCATGCTCTGCGGCAAATGCAGCATGGTGTGTCCCCGCGGAATCAACACGAGGCATCTGATACTGTCCATATGCAGAATATATAACGAAGATTAAGGTGAGAGAAAGGTTTCTTACAGGATATAACGATTTCGTGCTTCCGTTCATGTTCGGGATGATTTTCATCCTGACATGGTGTCTTGTGGGCGCGATACGGATCATTGCCCAGCTTCCGAAAGAAGACAGGAAACGGTTCTTCCTGTCGCTTGTCAACCCCAAGATACTGCTCAAGGACATCAAGGACATTTTCTGCGACTGTCTCCTGCATGTCAAGCTGTGGAAAAGGAACAAACTTCTGGGATACATGCATTCCAGCATCGCATTCGGCTGGTTCATGCTGATTGTCATTGGACATATCGAAGTGTTCTTCTATGCGCCCCACAGGGCCAAGCTGCTGTACTTCCCTATCTTTTTCCGCTATTTCATGGCCGAAGACGACAGCACCATGGGAGGAGCATTCTTTTTCTTCCTGATGGATTTCTTCCTTCTCGTTGTCCTCAGCGGAATTGCCCTTGCAATCATTAAAAGGGTCCATTCCCGTTTCTTCGGGCTCAGGAGGACCACCAATCCTAGTTTCATGGACCTGATAGGGCTGTATTCCCTGTGGTCCATTTTCCCTTTGAGGCTGTTTGCTGAAGGTTTTACGGCAGATATCAGCGGAGGGTCTTTCCTGACTAAGTCATTGAACCATGTCTTCCACGCCTTCCTCGGCAACCACATGAACATGCTGCCTACATGGTGGGCTTATTCGCTTGCCCTGGGTATCTTCTTCTGTGTCCTGCCTTTCACGAGATACATGCACATCCCTACTGAAATCCTGCTCATCCCTCTCAGGAACGCAGGTGTCAGGATCAGGCATCCGAGAAAGGGATATGCCGAGGCGGAAATCTATTCATGCCCGAGCTGCGGCGTCTGCATCGATGCCTGTCCGATGGGCGTAATGAAAACACACATAAAGGATACGACGGTTTATCTCAACAGACAGTTGAGGAGAAACAACGAGGCGAGAATCGAGGAGATAAGCGACAAATGTCTCCTGTGCGGAAAATGTACCGCCGTCTGCCCTGTCGGAGTTGAAGGGGACAAGCTGAGGATTGCCCAGCGCTCGATGAGGAAATACGGGATCACTCCGGACTATTCTGCAATAGACACCGACTCCCTCGTAAAGGAGTTCTCGACAGGCTCCGGAGCTTCGTCTGGCAAGGTCCTGTATTTTGCAGGATGCATGACTGCCCTCACTCCACAGATAAGGAAAGCTGTCGAGTCGGTCCTGACTAAAGCAGGGATAAGCTACGAAATGATGGACAAGGACGGAGGAATCTGCTGCGGAAGGCCAATGCTTATGGCAGGAAGGTTCGGACCAGCAGAGGAAATGATAGCCAAGAACACTGAAATCATCCGTAAAAGCGGTGCTTCCACCCTGTTGTTGAGCTGTCCAATCTGCTACAAGATTTTCAGGGAAAAATATGATCTCGGGGATATCGAAATCATCCACCATACGGAATATTTCGACAGGCTCATCAGGAACGGGGCGATAAGCATGAGGAGGAGCGATGAAAAATATGTATACCATGATCCTTGCGAATTGGGCAGAGGTTGCGGCATATACGATGAGCCGAGGGCTGTGGTGTCTGCAGCAGGACAGCTTGTGGAAGCAGAGAAGAACCACAAGGAAAGCATTTGCTGCGGAGGAAGTCTCGGCAGCCTGACTCTCGGATTCGAGAAGAGGCAGTCAATGACTGAAAATTCGCTGCACAACCTCACCGTGGCATCGCCAGACAGGATCGTGACGGCATGCCCTCTCTGCCTGAACACCTTCCGGAGATATGCGGACAGGCCTGTGGAGGACATTGCCGAGACTGTGGACAGAAATATGAACTAAAACCTAATAATTATGAAATTTACACCGACCAAGTACACGCTGGTCAACTATGCGGACGGGAGAAGATTCGAAGATACCGGCTGGATGCTGGCTGACCCGCAATGTGGAGAGCCTTCGCTTGTAAGGGCTGACTATGAGAACACCAAATTCGAGCCGAGAGAAGATCTCGACGGATTTTACAGATATGCCAACTGGCTGCCTGTCAAAAGGACGCTTGAACATTCCCATACACCTGTCACCTACAAGAGCAAGGGGCTTGCATCTTATCTCGGGCTTGAAAACCTTTACATCACATTCTCAGGTTATTTCCCTGCAATAGGAGCCATGATGGAAACCTGCTCTTTCAAGGAGACTGAAGCATATTCCGTATGCGCAAGGCTGCCTGAAGGCAATGACAGGATTCTCGTACTGGCATCAGCCGGCAACACCGCACGGGCATTTGCCAAAGTATGCTCGGACAACAACATACCTGTCGTGATCTCTGTTCCGGAAGACAACATCGGTGCCCTGTGGTTCCATAAACCTCTGAACAGCTGCGTAAAGATTATCGCAGCCCCTGCAGGAAGCGATTATTTCGATGCTATCGCGCTTGCTGACAAACTGAACGAGTCTCCGAAATATCTTGCCGAGGGAGGTGCCAAGAACATTGCGCGAAGAGATGGTATGGGTACGACCCTCCTTTCTGCGGTAGAGGTGATCGGAAGGATTCCGGATGCATATTTCCAGGCCATCGGAAGCGGTACAGGCACTATCGCAGTATGGGAAAACAACCTCAGGCTCATCCGTGACGGCCGTTTCGGGACACACAAGATGAGACTGTACCCGTCACAGAACGACCCTTTCACCATCATGTATGATTCATGGAAGGAGCACAGCCGCAAACTCGTTCCGCTCAGCGCTGTAGAGGCGAGAGAGCAGGCAGTAGAGATCAAGGCCAAGGTGCTTTCCAACAGGAAACCTCCTTATTCTATTGCCGGAGGGCTCTTCGATGCCATGAACGATGCCGGAGGAGACATGTACAAGGTTACTAATGCCGAACTGGATTACTGGAAAGACAAATATCTCGAACTGGAAGGCATAGACATCTACTCCGCTGCAGCCGTAGCCGTATCGAGCCTTGCCAAGGCTGTTAAAGAAGGTACTGTCAAGAAAGACGAGGTCATCATGCTCAACATCACAGGAGGCGGTGAATCTCTTACAAAAGAGCACCATGAGGTATTCTACGCCAAGCCTGATGCTGTCATCGACTCTTTCCTCCCTGCCGATGAAGTCATCCGTCAGGTGGACGGCCTGTTTTAATACGGAATTGCAGATTTGACTAATTGAGGTTTAAGGATTATGTTCAGATTTCCGTTACAGATCACAATCACTCCGGAGGATACGGCTGTCGTCAACAAGTTCCAGGAAAATGCAAAAGAGACCATAGAGCATCTCACCTCCACCCCTATCGAGGAGCTGCTTCCTGAACTTGCGCGCCAGGCCATAAGTTTCGGCATCAAGGTCCTGATAGCACTGCTCATCTATTTTATCGGGGCATGGCTTATCAAGAAGACCAGAAAGATGCTCAGGAGGATTTTCGAAAGGCGAAAAACAGAAAAGGCCATCGCATCATTCGTCGAAAGCCTCACAAGTATTTCTCTGACGATAATCCTGATCATCATCACCATAGGCACACTCGGGATAAATACCACTTCCCTTGCTGCCCTGATTGCGGCTGGAGGCATGGCGATAGGTATGGCTCTCAGCGGCACTGTCCAGAATTTCGCCGGAGGGATAATGATCCTCGTTTTCAAGCCTTTCAAGGCAGGAGACTTCATTGAGACGGAAAACGGATATTCCGGTACTGTAACTGATGTCTCCATTGTCAGCACGAAACTCACCACCACCGACAACAAGATTATTGTCATCCCTAATGGAAGCCTGTCCAACGGCACCATCAAGAACTACTCCCAGAATACCATGCGAAGGGTAGAATGGCTTGTAGGCGTAGAATACGGGACCTCATCCAAGGATGTCAAGGCGGCGCTCCAGGAAATTGTCGATGCGGAAAAACGGGTACTTTTCGTGTCGACAGGAGCACCGGCCGATCCTCTAATCGCCGTAAACGCTCTGAAAGACAGTGCCGTGGAATATGTGGTCAGAGTCTGGGTCAAGTCTGAGGACTACTGGGATGTCTACTACCATCTCAACGAACAGATCTACACAATCCTTCCGACCAGAGGCATAGGCTTCCCGTTCCCTCAAATGGATGTCCACCTCACCCGCCAGGACTCCTGACCGGCTCGCGTCGCACCAGGAATATCCACCTCGTTCGTGGTCCTGTATCATGAGCGGCCCTCCTTGTCATTCTGAGTGATTCTTCTGTCATTCTGAGCGGCAGCGAAGAATCTGTGCCTTCAATTTGACTTAATGATTATCTGTAAGAGTACCCCTTATAACCAGACCGTAAATGTTCGGTACGGTAAATCCCTCCCACGCCTGCGGCGCGGGTCCCTCCCGTTCACGAGGCCACGGGCGGCCACGCCGTCCGAACATTTACGGTCTGGTTTCCATTTTGGAGACTAATGCGGATAGACACTTTTTGACTTTATTCTGGAC
>JADIMD010000023.1 GCA_017695015.1 Candidatus Cryptobacteroides faecigallinarum
TATCCAGTGGAGGAATACGAGCAGAACAACGCCAATGTCAATGCCGCCATCACGATGATAGGGGAAGAGAACAGTCTCAACGGCGGTTCCGGAGACTCGATGGCCTCGCGTGTCTGGTGGGATGTCAAACCATACAGTGAAATAAAATAAGGCAAGAATATGAGCAGAATGATTAACATACTCCTTGCAGTTGCCGGAATGGCGATACTTTCAGGCTGTTCGGACTGGACAAGAATGGAGTCGATACCTGTCGAATCCATCTATCCGTGGGATCGTGATCCTGAACTCTGGGAGGCATATAAAGAAAATTTGCGGGATTACAAATCCCACGAGCATACCATGGTCTATGTCCGTTTCGAGAATTCCCCGGAAAATCCTGTAAGCGAAAAAGGCTCGTTGCGCAGCCTTCCGGACTCGATAGACATCGTCTCCCTTACCAATGCCGACAATTTTTCGCAGTTCGATGCCGAGGATATGGCGTGGATGGAGAGCGTGGGGACGAAAGTCCTTTACCAGTTGGATATAGCCGGGCGTATGGATGAATTTTCAGATGCCACAAAACTTGATGCCTATATCGATGGTGTCATAGCCTCTGTGAAGAGCAACGGACTTGACGGCTACTCCTTTACCGGCACTCCGAAATCCGGAGACCAGCAGAGGGAAGATATGTCCCGGAAAATTGTGGAAAAACTGGACAAGGCCAGGACTTCCGGGCAGTTGATTGTCTTTGAAGGCAGTCATTCCTTTATCGTCAAGGAAGACATCCCTAAGATCGACCTTTTTGTCCTTCCTACCGAGAATGTGGAAAGGTCGTGGGACTTGAATAATATACTGACAGGAGCAAAGGATTATGGAGTGCCTGAAGAAAAGATATTGATAGCCACCAAACTGGATGGGGTGTATTACGATGAAGACAATGTCGAGTTGCCTGTTGTGCAGGCAATGGCTGACAATGTTAACAGATATGGTCCGATGGCCGGTCTTGCCCTCTATGGCATTGAGGACGACTATTTCCATATGGACGGGACATGGATGACTGTACGCTCCGCTATAGAGCGGCTTAACCCTTCGAAATAAATATTATGGATATGAAACATTATAAATATCTGCTGGTGTTGGTTGCCATAGTATTGGCCTCCTGTTCTCGGTTTGATGTGGTTGATCGAGTCTTCGACAACTCCGCCTACCTGAATGTAAGTGCGACCGACCAGACCCAGCTGGCGACATTCAATAACAGAATCAACGAGACTTCGGTATCACTTGCAGTCCAGCTTGCATATCCTGCCGACATGGATATTGCTGCGACTGTTTCGGTGGACGCATCCCTTGTGGACGAATATAACCACAGGCACAGTACGGCTTACGAGATGCTGCCGTCGCAGTATTTCGACTTCCCGGACAAGACAGTCACTGTCACAGCCGGCAGGGTCAGTTCGGAAAAAGTTGAAATCCGTTTCAAAGGATTGGCCGGAGAGGGAGAGAACAATGAAGGTGCTATGGAACTCGACAAGACATGGATACTGCCTGTCAAGGTCTCTTCCGGAGATATCGGGATTATGAGCAGTGCAGGTGTAGCATACTATCTTGTAAAACGGACTTCGGCTATCACAATGGCGGCCCAGCTTACGGACAACTGGATCAAGTTCCCTAAGATGAACGAAGTCGGTGGCTCCGTAGCTGGTGCATACAACGGGCTTACGGCTGTGACATACGAAGCGTTCATCTACATCGACAAGTTCGATACGGAAAACTCTTTCGGAGATTGCAATATTTCTACGGTAATGGGTGTTGAACAGTATCTGCTTCTCCGTATAGGTGACACCAACTTCGAACGCAGGCAGCTCCAGTTTGACGGAAGCGGCAACGGTTCCCAGTTCGGCAAACTCCCGTCCAAGGGTGACCCGTCCAAGAATCTTTCCGCAGGACAGTGGTATCATGTAGCCTGTACGTATGACCAGGCGACACGTACCGCCCGCATCTACCTCAATGGAGAACTTACGGACGAGTCCAAGGATGTCGGGGTGACCGGTTCGAGTGAAGAAAACCGTATAAACCTCGCGATGAGGGGTATGGAAGGTGCTACGAACTCCGAATACGAGTTCTTCATCGGCAAGTCCTACAACGACTGGCGTCCTCTGCAGGGCAAGATAGCCGAGGCGAGGGTATGGAAATGCGCCCGGACGCAGGAAGAGATAATGATGAATATGCAGCGCATCGAGAATCCTGAGCAGGAGCCTGACCTTATCGGTTACTGGAAATTCGACGAGGGCGAAGGAAATAACATCAAGGATTATTCTTCTGTCGGCAACGACGGTGTCGCGGAAAAGGACATAGTATGGCCGCAAGGTATTGAAATCCCGGATTTTAACAAATAAGATAGAATGCCATGTTGAAAATCAATAACATAATCTCATTGCTTCCGCTTGTCGCAGTTGCAGCCTGTACCGACCTCACTTTCTATGGCGAGACCGGATCACAGCCTGATGCAGCGGCATGGGAAAAGGAGATGACTGTTTCACTGAAGACGAAACAGTACACGGAGAATACGGTGGAACTGACTCTGACCAACGAGTACGGGATTACCTCTGCCGAACTTGATCTGGTGCTCCGCTCCAATTATCCGGCAGAACAGAGGCTGTCGGTTGAACTGACAGTAGACGGGTCCTTGCTGAGAGGATATGAAGCTGAGGCAGGTCTCGGAGTAGGGACGATGAAAATTCTCCCGTCAGCCTACTACAGGTTTACGGACGGGACATATATCAGTCTTTCCAAGGACTCCCGTGAAAGTTCTCCATACCGGCTGGAAGTATATGCGAGGAACAGTGTCGGACAGAGCCTTGCTCCAGGTCGGTATCTCCTGCCGGTAGTGGCAAGCACTTCCGCGGAACTTTCGGAAAATACGGTGTTCGTCGATGTTACCGTACCGGAGCCGTATGAGGATCCGGATGGTGTTAAATTGTATTCCGGCAAGGATATGTTCACTGTGTGCTATCTGAATACATCTATGTTTGACCCCCGGCTTGCCAATGACATGGTGCTGATGACAGACTATGGAGATGAAAACTCTCCGAGAATCGGATTCGGCAATATCGTCAATTTAAGGACAGCGTCTGTAGGTTATGACGAGACAACAGGTAAGGTCTCCGTAACCCCAAGCAGCGATCTACGATATATTCTTGAACACTATGCGGAGCGTGTTGCGCCTGTTCAGGAAAGCGGCAGGAAAGTCTGCGTCTGCATTGAAGGAGGCGGAAAGGGCATTGGATTCGGCAATTTCAATGATGACCAGATAGCCGATTTCGTTGCCAGCGTAAAGAGTCTTGTGGACACCTACCGTCTTGACGGGATCAATCTCTGGGACCGCAATGCCGGCTATGGGCAGGATGGGCTTCCGCCTATGAACACCACTTCCTATCCTATGCTGATAAAGAAACTGCGTGAAGCATTAGGATCTCAGAAGCTCCTGACCATAGTAGACTATCAGGAGCCGACGGCATACTTCGATGACACGGAAAAGACCGGAGGCATCGCTGTGGGAGAATTTATTGACTATGCCTGGCATGGGTACAATGACGCTTCCGAGCCATTGCAGGTAATCGACCCATGGTCTGATGCGGACTATCTCTCCACTAAATATACCGGGACTAAGATCGCAGGACTTGACCATATAAATTATGGCTGCATCCACTGGTCACCGAGAGTGGACGGATATGGATTCAGCGACTCTGCAAAACCGTGGGTAGAAGATAATAAACCGTATGCCATATTTGTTTTCTATGACATACAGTCTAATCTCCAGAGCGGTGGTAGTGATAGTGCATATCAATATCCGGGTAAGTTAATCAGTAGTGCATTCAATCGCAATTATGATCAGGACCTTGGGCGATTGAAAAATACAGAGAATACTGGACAGACCTCTTTACAATATGGAAAATGGCTGAAAGACTGGTAGATAATAACACAAAATATACCATATTATGGTACGCATATTTAATTTATTAACTAAAAACCAATTCGTTATGAGACAGTTTTTACAAATTGCAGCTTGCGCAGCTGCATTGGCAGGTCTCTTTGCCTGCAACAAACTGAATGAGCCTCAGGCAGTCAACGCTCCTGAAGATGCTGATGCTACTACCATCACTAAGGCTGCTGTAGCCAATTCTCCGATCCTGGCAGTCTATGTTGAGACTAATGATGTCAATCCGCTGAATGCTATGGATTATCAACTGAATGGTGAACCATTGATTGATATTGTCGAACTTTTTGCGGCAAATATCCACAAGGAGACCGTGAATGGCCAGGTTCGGCCTACCCTCTACCTCAATGACAAACTCGCCAATATCCTTGAGAATGGCGGTGTCGAAGAGTATGTTTGGCCTCTTCAGGATGTTTATATCAAGGTCCTGTTGACAATTCTTGGCGACCATCAGGGGATAGGGCTTGCCAATATGAATGCGACGCAAGCGGAACAATTCGCTACTATTCTTGCAGCGACAGTGTACCACTACGGCCTTGACGGTATCGGTTTCGATGATGAGTATGCAGATTATCCTTATGGTAGTGTGAACAATACCTCGTATTCTAACATTTTGCTGAGTCTTCGTGAGCAATTGGATGAGATGGGAGATGGCTATCTTATGACAGTGTTTGATTGGGGATATACGAATACCATCAGCAATGCTGCTGCAGCTTGTATCGATTATGGCTATCATGGTTACTTCGGAAGTTATGTCACGAGTAGAAGCTTCCCTATAGCTAATTCAGGTTGGTCTCCTGTATCATTTAATTTGGGGCAGTATAATGATCCTGATAGAGCCGAGGAATATGCCGCCCGTGCTAAAAATGATGGCTATGGTGCAATGATGTGCTTTAATCTCAGGACTCGTACTAATGTAACAGCAAGCACAGGTGAAACAATAAGCGGCAATGACCCTCTCCCTGTTTTCCAGGGGCTTGCTGACGGTGCGTATAATGGTGGAACGGTAACTGTTCCTATTGGTGCCGGGAACAGAAGCCGTGACGTGGAAATAGATTCTGACGGATTCACTATCACTTACGATATGGCTCTCGAATGGCTCGCTGAGTAGAGCTTGTGAATGTGCTTGTGTGGGGAACTGGATTTTCCACACAAGCCTTTCTGTTGTAGAAGGATTATTTATTAATGGTGTGGGTTCCCATACCGATTATGGGAACCTGCTTGCTAAAAACAAACAATTATGACATTGAAGAATATTTTGCTTCCTGCAGCAATCGTTTTATCCGTGTCTGTAGGATGTGAGCAATATGATGATTCAGAACTTTCCGGCAGGGTGGACGATTTGGAGAACAGAGTGACAACGCTTGAAGAACAGGTGGAGGATTTTCAGACGAGAGTAGACGAATTCACTCAGCTGATAAATCAGTATAAGAACGAAGCCAGGATAAAAGACTTTACAGAAGTCGCTGACGGTTATATGCTGACTTTTGCAGACGGAACAACAATGCATATCAAACATGGCGGTCTTCCGGAACTTAGTGTAGTTTTCGACAATGAATCGCAGGAATACGTCTGGACTGCCAATGGAGAAGTCATACTGGATGCAGATGATAAGCCGGTCGCCGCTTATATAGCTCCGGAATTTGAAGTCCGAAACGGCGTTCTCGGTTATACCCTTGCCAACGAGTGGCACGAGGTTTCCAACGGTGAGGCAGTCGGCCTTATTGAAGATGTGGTGGAAACCGATGACGGCGTGAATTTCATCCTCAGCAAGGGTGGGACCATCACTATCCCTAAGGTAGGCTTCAGACTGAATATCGACTATTTCGAATACGGTGCACCGGCCGGAAAGACAGTCGATATTTCATATAGCCTTACTGACGACGATGACAATGCAGAAGTCCTTGTCTATCCTGACGAAGGCTTCGAAGTTACAAATACAGGCTGGTCATTGCAGGTGAAACTACCTGCTGATGAAGAAACGGCATATAGCGGTAAAGTTCTGGTTATGGCTGTCAATGGAAACGGTGCAACTTCTGCAAAAGTCATAAGATTCGGAGCTCTCGTGACTGAAGTTACAAGTGCCGAAGTCATCAATGTCAGCAGACATGGCGGTCTGGTGCCGATAAATATCAGAAGCAACAGGCCATATTATGCTTCGATTCAAAGCGATCCGGTTACTTTTATTCCGCCAAATTGGCTTTTCCCGTCTGAAGGCCCTGCAACAAAAGGACCAAGAGAGGATGTAATATATTATGAAGTACAGCCTATGCCTGCTGAGATGAATGAGGACAGGCAGGCGACAGTCCTTGTCCAGTGGTCCACTAATATCCTGGAAGAACAGCAGGATGTTGAGAATTATGAACAATATTCAATTAAGAAAGAAATCATCATCAATCAACTCAATTCCAAAGACATTGCTGTGGACAAACCTATGAATAACGACGGAAATCTATATGAAGCTGATAACGGAAAAACCTTACGAAGTGGAATACTTGATGGCGGCTGGACATTTGAAAATGGTGGTGTCGTCAGTCATGGAGATGATGATTCGGAAATAAGGCTTGGATTGAATGGCATAAGCACCGGTAAAGGCGTACTTACTTCTCCTGTGTTTAATAACGGTGTAGGATTATTCTATATACAGTATAGCAGTATTGCGCCTTCTGCAAATAGGAGACAACAAATTAAATTCACTGTAAAGTGTATAAAGCAATCTGATGAGACAGAAGTATTCTCTCAGGAATTCACTCAGGCTACACAATTACAGCCGGAAACTAAAATATATGAGGAGACCATGAAAATCAATTGTAGCGAACCTTGCTACATCGTAGTGTACAATACAAGCACAAAGACAGAATCCGCAGGATATGAAGGAGCATACAATTTCATGAAGATTATTTCTGCTTACTATACATCGTATAAGGCAGAATAATTTCTTTATGTAATTTCATAATAATTGGTTTATTGGTTATTAAAATATACTCTGTTAATATGAAATTATAGCTTGGTAGTGATGATAAAAATGGAGTGACGCCATTTTTAGCATCACTACCAAAAATACCCAGAAAATACATATTATCTGAAAAGATACTCGATATTTTATCGGATTCCATCCTGAATAATACTCGGCCTCTATCGCTGCATCCATTTTTACAGAAACACACAATATCTATATCCATGATTAAAGTTTTTATTTCGCATAGTAGCATACAAAAGCCAATAGTAGAAGAAATCGTTCGTTATATTGGCAATGATTTTAGTTTTGTTGATAAATATACTTTTGAGTCAGGGAAAGAATTGCAACAAGAAATCAGATCGGCTATTTCAGCTTCTGATATTTTTCTTTTATTGATTTCGGGTGCTGCTTTAGATTCGGATTGGGTAAAATATGAATTAAATTGGGTAAGGGATTTGATAGACGAAAATAAGATAGCCTTCTGCTCTTTTATAGTAGATGACACACCTATCACTGATTCCCGTATTAAACCTTGGATCCGTCATTATTTAACAAATTCAGTACGCAATCCGGTTATTATTGGTCGTGTTGTCAGGCGTAGGATTAATGAGGTTATTTGGGAAAAATATCCCGATATAAAAAATCGGGCCAGACTCTTTATTGGAAGGGAAAAGGAGGTTGATGAAATTGTTACCAAATTTTATGAAAACATATCAACGAATCATCGGGCAATCATTGTATCAGGTATATCTCATATTGGACGGAAACGCTTGTTGAAAGAAGTAATTGTCACAAAATTATTCAATGAGATACACCCTACTTACGACCCGATTGTGGTCCAATTAGATGATAAAGATTCTATAGATTCCTTTATAATGCAATTAAATGAATATGTGAGATTGTATAAAGCAGAGGAACTTTTCACTATCCTACAAAACGGAGAAAATAATAAGAATATCGCTGTAGAATTATTAAACAAATTGTTTGAGTCCCATGAAAAAGTTTTAATAAATGATGATATGAGCATTGTTTCCAATCAAGGTAGATTGGCAGATTGGTTTATAGACATTGTTAATAATCCGAGATTGATAAATGCTTGCCATTTATTTGTTGCTGCAAGATGTATGTTGGGACCATATGAGGCAAGAAAATATAGTCTTGTGCAATCCCATCAGTTGAACCCTTTGAATAGAAAGCATATTAGAGTACTGTTTAATACTTATGCCAAACAAAGAGGTGTACCTTGCACTGATGTTGAAGCAGATGAACTGTTATCTGTCGTTTCTGGATATCCAGACCAAGTGTTTGCAATTATAGATGCGATAAAGCAATACGGGTTGTCAGAGGCGAAACGGGATTTGTGTAATATAGAGAAAATGTTTGACGAGGATTTGTCAAACTTGTTGAAGAAACTTCATGAGGAGCCTGAGGCTTTGCAGTTGGCTGTTATAATGTCGCAATTTGACTTTGTTAGTTATGACTTGCTGACTCAATTGATGGACGAATCTCAACTTTCCAACTTAATGGAAAAATTCAGTCTTTATGCAATGTTTGAGACATTTGGCTCTGCGAATCAATTTATACGGTTGAATCCATCTATAGCCGACTATGTAAATAGAAGTAAAATCAGATTGTCTTCAAAATATAATTATAAGTTAAGAGATTTAACGAACGAACTTATATATCATACTGCAGATGAGGCTCTTGATTTATCTGCACAGATTTTCAAAGTGAAAAGTATAATCAAGAGAAATAAATCTCAGGCTGATAGAAAATATTTATTGCCTTCTTTTGCTTTGAAAGTGATATATGAGCAGTATAATGCGGGAGATTATGATTCGGTAATAGAAATAGCAGATACGATAATAAAATACAAAGAGAATACCTATGACAGCGTTTTAAGGGCTATACGGTACTGGCTGTGCCTGTCTTTATGCAGGAAGTCCAATAAAAGATTGTTTGATGAAGTGGAATACTTCAATCGGAAAGAATTTTATACCTATAATTTTATTTTAGGCTTTTACTATAGAAACTTGGGGAATTTTGCCAAAGCCGAAACTTTCTATGAAAAAGCATTATCAAATAGCAATAATGCTAAAGCCTCATTTCTGACAAAAGCCGAACATGAATTGTCTATTGCAAGGATGAAATTAGGCAATTATGACGGGGCCTTGGAAATAGCGCAAAAAAGTTATGAAAAGTTTCCGATGAACACATTTAATATTGATGCTTATCATAGATGTTATGTTCGCTCGCATCATCCGGATCTTGCTGTTCTGGATAAATTATATGAGGATATGGCGTCTTCATACATCCCATATAAAAAGACAATTTTAGGTATATTTAGGTCTGAACGGGCTTTTTATGTTGATAATAATATTGAGAAGGCATTAAAGATACTGGAAGATTTGATAGATGAAACTTCAGGTAAAGAGCAAAAGTTTGCACTGAGTTCTTTAAAAGAAATGTGTAGAAGCAGAGATATGCTGTCTATTTACAATTCTGTCTTAAAACGCAATCAATTAAAAGAAGAGAAAGACGAAATCGAATTGTTAGAGGATGACTATTCTTCGTAGGAATTTAATCAATTTTCCAAGCATAATTTAATTGACCTGAAATTTAATGTATACATATATTACGACCTTGCCGGCGAGGGATGATTAACCATTATTCACATTATTAAAATTATGAATAAGAGAACAAGAAGAAACGACAAGGTTTTTCAGAACTGGCAAGCGTCCAGCTATCATTCCGAGTGTCCTTATTGTCATCATGAGCGGAGGTCATAGCCTGGAGTCGAGAATCTGTGGGTAAATACGACAGATCCCTCGGCTCCGTTCAGGATGACAGGACTCCATCTTTTCTACCTCTACCATCCATTCCTTTCCTGACAAGTGCGCAGACAACCCCTATCCTACGCTCTGGGGGCATTTCGTCAGCACACATCTCGGTTTTCCCCCGACATCTGCGCAGACAACCCTTGATATATGTTATGAGTGGCATTTCCTGTGCGCACATGTCGGGGCTCTGGCCCCAGATCCTTCACTCCGCCTGCGGCTTCGTTCAGGATGACAGAACATCATTTTGCCATTCTGAGTGTCCTCCCTGTCATCCTGAGCGAAGCGAAGGATCTGTAAAACAAAACATAAAATAACAAACAATACAAACCAATAAAACCCAATACATTATGAAAACAACACTAAAATCAATCATCGCAGCGTTCGGCGCGACAGCCCTGCTTTTCGCCGATGCTCCACCTTCGATGACACCGAGATCAACTCCAGGGTGGACGATCTTGAAAACCGTGTGACAGAACTCGAAACCCTCGTCAAACAGTTCAATGCCAACATCCAGGATCTTCAGACAATAGTCGAGGCTCTCGAAGACTCCGATGTCATCACTTCAGTAGAGCCTACTACAGATGGAGACGGCGGTTTCATCGTGACTTTCCAGAATCACGGGGCCATTACCGTGACGAATGGACACAGCGCAGCAATCAGTGTCAAGCAGGACTCCGATGGCATTTACTACTGGACCATCGATGGTGAATACCTTCTTGTCGAGGGTGCGAAAGTCCCTGCTACTGCAGAATACGGCGCCCCTCAGATGCGCATAAACAGCGAAACTAAGGAATTCGAATTCTCTACTGACAACTGTGTCACCTGGACTCCTTGCGGAGATGTGGCTACATCCGGCATCGGCACCATAAAGGATGTGGTGAAAGGCGAGGACAGCGTGGATTTCACCCTTTATGACGATTCTGTCATCTCCATTCCGATGGTGCAGTCGTTTGCTCTTGACATCGCTATTACAGATTACGGAGTTGCAGCCAACGGTTCGGTCCGTGTCGATTATGCTGTCATCGAAGGTGACGAAAATACGGTAGTGAAGGTTGTCCCTGAAGGCGGTTTCACTGCAGAAGTCAACGGTGACCATGAGAGCGGGTATATAGAACTTGCCGCACCAGCAGAAGTCCCGGCTGCCACGACCATCCTTGTGGTGGCAGTAAATGGCAAGGGAGAGATGACAGGCAAACTCCTGAACATCGAAAAAGGCATCCTTACCCTTGTGAAGAATTCCGCTGTTGTAGGCAAGGACGGCGGTGAGTTCTCTATCAACATCAGTACTAACTTCAACAAAGAACTCGGTGACTACATGGTACAGTTCGGCAGCCCTGCAGACATGACATGGATACATGAAGTTCCGGCCACCAAGGCTACCCATATAGATGAAATCAAATATACCGTAGATCCTCTATCTGATGGCACCGAATCCCGCACAAGCACGATCAGTATTATCGGTCAGGGCGAGCGCTTGGAGTTTACTCTGACGCAGGTCAATGAAGTGATAGTAAGCGGAGGAGCAGCCGATTTTGGAACATATACAGGTTCTGGAGCGGTTACAAGAAGATTAGCAGAGGGGGGTAACAGAGTCAGGATGGACGATGACAAATGTACTTATGCCATCGTCAACGAATTGGGTAGAACAGATTCCCTGAAGGTGAGAAAAGACCGGCTTTAATGGGTACTACAGGTGTTATTTCATCTCCTGTTTTGAATGGTGGTTGCGGAATCTTATCTGTGAAATACGGTATTGTGAAGAACTATGCAAATTTCTGTAAGAACGGAGTTTCTTTCAAGGTTGATGTAAAGAATGCAGATGGCTCTCAAGTTCTTGCGACTCAGACAGTGACAGAATCTGCAGTAACAGCAGCGACACTATATTCCAAGGATTTGACATTCAACCAGTCTGGAGATTTCAGCATAGAACTGACAAATCTAAAACCGAGTGGAGGCACTTCAGCGACAGTTATGACAGACGCTGTTATTATCCTTGATGTTTCCTGGACAGGCTACTCAGAGTAATAGAACAAGTTCCCTATGTAATAAATTACTGATTACTGAAATACACCAAAACAACATACAGGAGCCGGACTCCGACTTCTGTATGTTTTTTCATAATCATAACTCTCCCTCACAGAGATTTCACCTCCTCACACGACAGTCCAGTGACTTTGGCAATAGTATTAGTGTCAATACCTTCTTCGATCATAGCCTTAGCTATCAGGACCTTCCCTTCCGCGAGACCTTCGGCCTTGCCTTCTGACCGGCCTTTTGCCTCACCTTCAGCAAGACCTTCGGCGAACCCCTCCGCCCGGCCGTCCTCGGCGGCGGTGTCAATGATGTTCTGGTAATCCCGTTCGGTAATCATATCCTTCTCGTATATAAGTTTCGTGTCCCTGTCGAACTTCGCGATCTCGCATGCCCTGAAGAGTCTCTCGAAGACATCGGTCCTGAGCTCCTCTGGCAGCGAGTCCAGCGTCCCGACCCGTTTCAGAGCGTAGCACCACTGCTCTACGAATGTCCTGCAGTCGCCCAGCTCTTTCCTGAATCTGTTCAACTCCACGAATATACAAAAAATAGTGTCATCCGGGACATCGTGTGAGATTTTTTCTCTGAAAGTGTATTCGGAGATGAACCTGTCGTCCCAGGAAGGGTCATTCCTGTCGAACCTGTCGGCACCATCCCCGAGGAGGCAGATGAAGAAGACGGGAGGAATGTCGTACCTGTGCCCGTCGCCTCGTGCTGAGCCGGAGTCGTATACCTTTGCGGCATACTCGACGCACCGCCTGAAGAAGTGGGACTGCCTGTAGCACTGGACCTCTACGATGAACACGGCGCCATCATCGCCAGTACACCTGAGGTCGAGCCTGACCGCCTTCGAGCCGAGGGAGAACCCGGGGATCTCGGTTGAGGAGTATGAGAGGTCCCTGACTTTCCTGTTCTCCGGGAGGATGAAGTTCAGTAGGTCGATGAGGACATCCTTGTTCCTCTGGTCGCCGAAGACGGCCTTGAAGCCTGCATCTGAAAGGATGTCTACATACCTCTGGACGGACATCCTGCCTGTAAATGAATCAACCATAGCTAAAAATTTTTCCGCTAAAGTATGATACGAATGGAGTCGAGTCAATCCCCCTGGTGCAGGCTTTTCTGAATCTTCACAAAAGTTTTTCTCTTTTTTGATGTTTTCGCTTTTTTTTGATGTGTCTTTTTGGTATTTCGAATCTTCCTGATATTATGATCGACTTCCTTTTATCCTTAATGTTCTTCTGAATATCCCTTCCTGTCATTCTGAGCGTAAGCGAAGAATCTGGAGGACACATTTCATGTACATAGTTGTATCTCAGATCCTTCACTCCGTTCAAGATGACAGAAGGAGCGGCTCTGTTCGGGAGGACGGAACTCCATCTTTTCTACCTCCACATCTCTTCTTTCCTGACATGTGCGCAGACAAACCTTCATTCACGCTCTGAGAGGCATTTCCCGTGCGCACATGTCAGAGGAAATGCCTTCGTGGGGAGCTATAGTCTGTCAATAGTTTCCTGGAGCAGGGTAGCAAACTTTCCTATGTGATAACCGTCCACAAGCCTGTGGTTCACATCCACTGTCATGTTTATCCATAACCGCTTTCCCTGCCTGACTGGATGTTCCTGACCTTGAAGCCCCAACCAGTCTTTCAGTTTCGGGATGTAGTTGTCGCCCCTGTCCATCCTCGTATATCTTCCCCATGACACTCTCGGCACTGAATCGGTGGCGTCCAATGTCCTTTCACTGCACATCCCGGTAGTGTCAAGCCATGGGAGACATGAAAGGAAATAGCATTCTTCCTCGGGAACATCAGAATCGCCCCCGATAAACTGTCTTTCGTCAGGACTTGCCTTACACATATTATCCCACAGGTCTGAAGCATGTCTGCAGAATTCTTCGATGGAGCCGTCAAGCCTGCAGGTCAGTATCTGGAATTCTGAACTGCCTGGCTGCAGTACGGTAAAGCTCGGATGACATTTGTCCAGCAGATATACCCCGTCTTCCCTGATCCTGTATCTGAAATTCTCGATATCATTCATCGTGACCGACACGAGGTAGCAGATAGTATGGTAGAATGACACACCATGCAATTTGGCATAGCTGTATGCTTGGGTTACATCAATATAGAAGCTGACATGGTAGAAAGGAAAATTCATTTTGCTGAAATGTTCCCATTGCGGCCTTCTGCTCCATGTTGCGATATCAATCTTTCTCATAAGTTGTCTTTTTATAGCATTGCGCCATCTTCTGCCTGTTGACGGGCGGCACTTTACCCATACAAAAATAGTAATGTTTTGGCTATTATCATCATCCCCGCCCTCGTCTCATTGTTTTTGAGGGAATTGTCCAGTCTGTTTAATTATAATGCGCTGAAAATAAATATTTTATGGCACATCATGAAAACCGGCCACATGGCATGGATCATTCCAGCACAGCGAAGTGCCCCGGGAGGAATCCCGTCTGGAATGAGCTGACAAAGTTGAGGTTCGCGTCGAGAAACAGGATATAGCCCGGCTCGGTGTAGCTTGCGGCATCGGTGATTGCTATCGTTTTTTCGTCAGGAGACACCCAGATGCCGTACGGATTGGAGATGGACTCCGCGCCTGTCCTGGAGAGTTCGGTACGGGTCATCGTGAGTGCCTGGCAGTCAATGGTATAGAGACAATATTTTCCAGCCCCAGCCGTGTAGTCCCATTCATTCTCGTTGCCAAGCACCCACAGGTGGCTTCCAGTGGAATACATTGAGGAGACCCTGATGTCATTTATCCATTCCGGCAATATGTTAGCCCCAGACTCAGACTTGAAACTAACCCCTGCCCCAGATTGGAGGACAGCCCCAGGCTCAGACTTGAGGACGGTCCCTGACGCGATGTCGTATACATAAATCCCCGAATGTACGGAATAGTAGTCGCCTGGAGAGCTGATCCACAATCTTCCGTAAGCATCAGGGGCGATGTCGCAAATGTTTGCAGCTATTTCCACGGTCCTTTCCAGAGAGAAGCTCTCCTCGTCGATTATGCTCAGTCTGTTATCGTACCCGTCAGTCATCCCGCCGGAATTGGCCACATAGATTTTCCCGTCCAATGCCGCAATGTCTTCCGGCTGATAACCGACTTCAACAGTCCCGGCTATGGAAAGGCTGTTTATGTCGATCCTGTATACCATTCCCGTCCTGTCCCCGTCATCCGAAACATTTCCGGCCCACGAAGTGACATAGGCATACCGTCCGCTGAAAGTGATGTTCCGGCATGCAGGCACATCGATATCCATGATATGCTCAATCGTCAAAGCATCCATTACCTCGACAAGATTCGACCCGTTCATCACCGCCCACAGTTTCCCTCCATAGACGGCAAGGTCGTTGCCCGTGTCCCCGAGACCGAACGGTACATCCGGATTGGCGGCAGGAAATGCATCAGTCACATATGTCCCGTCAGCGAAATCATAGAAATCGATGGACGAATTGCCCATGCCCATAACCCCCTCGTTCAGAATATACAACCTGCCGAGCTCCCCGGGTTCAGGCAAGACACCTACAGGAGGTTTTGAATTCATGCAACTGCCCGTCAGAATTACGACAGCGGTAAGGACGAATGACGAAAATCTATTCATTGTATAAAAATGGTTAAAAAACATAATCAATGGAAATGAAGAAATTGCACCGCGGCATTGGATAATTCGGGACAATTTCATACTGGCGGTTGAGGATATTGTTGACTGCCAGCCGGAATGTCAGACCGCAGGCGATGGATTTGGACAGGCATATGTCATGTGTCGACCATGGCTGCATCCATGTGGACGGCAGATTCGCTGATGACGAGTACCGTTCTCCCGTGAAAACGAAAGAATATTCAGCCCTCCAGCCGTACCAGGACACGAAAGCTGACAGGGAGCCGCTGTGCCGTGGAATGTAAGGTATCTGCCCCGGATATGATGCGGAGCTGGGTCTGGAAACATCCGCCGCTCTCTGGAAGGTGTATCTGACAGTCATCCCTGCCCTGAAACAGGCATCTCTGATATTCTGGGTCCCGTAAATGCCTGGTTTTCCGCCTTTCCCGGACCCATTTCCCCTGTTGTCCCCGTCTGTCTTGCCTGTGGATGAAGTCCTTTCGGGGCGTGACACTCCTGCAGGGTCGGACATGTATTCCCAGCTGAATACCCCTTCCGCCCCAGCAATCCTTGTCCGTCCTATGTTGTACATTGTCCATCGGAACTGGCTCGATGTCGGCACTGCAATTATTTTATCCCGTACATCGTTGTAATACCCTTCAGCCTTGGCGGACAGGGACCAGCCTGGGGCAGGAGAGACATCGTAGCCGATCCGCAGGTCATACTGCATGGCATCTTCAGGGGAAAGGGACACATTCCCGTAGTTGACATAGTACAGGTCGTTGAAAGTAGGCATTCTGAATGTCCTCTTGACGAATCCCTCTGCCGTCAGCCCGATTTGCGCGAAAGGTACATATCTGAATGACAGATAAGGCGATATCATATTCCTAAGATGCTGCTCCTCATCTGTCCGGCTCCACTCGTTCCTCATCTGTCCATCGCCACTCGTCCCTCCGTCATTCATTCCGTATGTGTCATAAGCAAGCATATATGTCGCCCCTGCCGCCGCTGTCAGTTTCCTGAACCCGAATGCGAAGCATGCCGAACCCCAGAACATTGTTCTGCGCGGATAGGCAAAGTCCCTCTTGTCCGAATCCAATGCATTGAACTGTACATCGGTAGCTAAGGAAAGCCTCCACCACGGGAACAGGCGTACGAGATGTGACAGCGACATGTAGACTTCGTGCTGCAGGTACGAATCATCCACAGGCATTGCAGACGGGTCCTGGCCGATGTCGTTGTGGTATCTCAGCCTGTCGTTGGCGTATTTCCAGAGCAGGCCGAAAGAATATCTGTCGCATACCCGTTTCTGCAGTCTGCCTTGAACGAACAGATTGCGGTCCACCTGCCTGTCGCTCACTGCCGACAGCGATTCCGGACGGCGGACTACAGCCCCGGGAAGTCCGCGCTCCGAGCCGTAGCAATATGCCTTTGCACTCCATTCCCCTCCTTCCATTTTCCCGAAAAAATTTATTTCCGCCCTGAGAGAGCGTATGTCGCCGTTGCTCCGGACCATGACAGTGTCATAGCCGACTGTGCCGCCGTCTGGAGTGAACCCCTCTTTCCTGCATCTGAACCTGTATCTGCCTGAAGAATAAAGATATTCTATGCTCGCTGAAGCGCTGACCTTCTTCCCGATTTTCTG
Source organism: Candidatus Cryptobacteroides faecigallinarum (assembly GCA_017695015.1). GTDB lineage: Bacteria > Bacteroidota > Bacteroidia > Bacteroidales > UBA932 > Cryptobacteroides > Cryptobacteroides faecigallinarum. The sequence goes on from JADIMD010000023.1 coordinate 17,058, forward strand.
TTCCCACCTGAAATACGGGCTGATAGTGGAGAACGATCCTCCCCTGAGTCTCACTCTCCCATGGAATGACTTCCCGTCCGAGAAGTCGGGACGCCTGGACACGAGGCAGACCGAAGCCCCTGAAGCCAACTCCTTGGCGCTGCGGAAAGAACTCCCATCATGTCCGGTGGCAATCAGTATGGCTTCGAGATCATCTGTGGAGAAACGCCCGAGATCCACCTGGGCATTCTGGGCATTGCCTATCTGGACTCCGTCCATGAACACTCCGGTGTGCTCGCTCCCGAGCCCCCTTACATTGACTGTCTTCAGACCTCCGATTCCTCCGTAGTCCTTCAGTTGGATTCCTCCGTAAAGCCTTATCGCATCCGCCACATTAGCTGACGCCCTGATCCGCCCCTCAGGGATGCTGTCGGACAGGGAACGCGCCCTGAAACCTGTGACTTCCGCTCCGGCAAGGCTGTCCACGGCAGGATATGCGTCCCTGGTCTCCACAAGTGGGAATTCCCGGGCGTGAAGACAAAGGGGAAACAGCACGGCTGCCAAAAGTGTCAGAACGCTCTTTTGCATAGGGTCGCAAAGGTATGATAAAATTTCAAGGTTTTGCGTCAAAAATTACTAACTGCAGGAGCATAATGTTTATAATTTTGCACCGTGAATAACCATATGTCGCTATGATTGAACTTAAACCACTTGCTTCAGCCATTCTGGCCGCCCTCTTGCTCGCCGGATGCTCAAGCTATGAATTTGCTTCACTTTACGAAGACCTTCCGTTTGAAATGGAAAAAGTGACCAGGCCTTCGATCCCGCAGTACGAGGTCAGCATCTCTGATTTCGGAGGCAAGGGGGACGGGATAACCCTCAACACGGAAGCTTTCGCGGACGCGGTAGCCCATCTCGAATCCAGAGGCGGAGGACATCTTGTCGTGCCGCAGGGAATATGGCTGACCGGTCCCATTACCCTGAAAGACAATATCGATCTTCATGTGGAGGAAGATGCTGTCCTGCTCTTTTCATCTGACAGGGATCTTTATCCGATAGTGGAGACGGTATTCGAAGGTCTCGACACCAGAAGATGCATTGCTCCTATCAATGCTGTCGGGGCAAAGAACATTTCCGTGACGGGAGGTGGCACCATAGACGGCAACGGAGGCGCATGGAGACAGGTGAAACGCTCCAAAATGACTTCAGGTCAATGGAAAGAGCTCCTTGCAGGAGGAGGCTTCACCAACAGCAAGGGAGACATATGGTATCCGGATTCCTCCTCATACCGCGGCTCTGTCGTGAGCGACGCGTTCAATGTCCCTCAGGGAATGGAAACCGAAGAGGACTGGGAGTCAGTCAAGACATATCTCCGTCCTGTGCTTCTGGAGTTCAGGGAATGCGAGAATGTTCTTCTGGAAGACTGCCTTTTCCAGAATTCTCCATGCTGGAATCTGCATCCTCTTATGTGCAGGAATGTGATTATCAAGAATATAACAGTCCGCAACCCGTGGTATTCCCAGAACGGGGACGGCATTGACATCGACTCGTGCGAGAATGTGATCCTTGTGGATTCCAATTTCGATGTGGGGGATGACGCAATCTGCATCAAATCAGGCAAGGACGAGGATGGCAGGCTCAGGGCAAGACCGTGCCTCAATCTGATAGTGGACAACTGTGTAGTTTTTCATGGCCATGGGGGATTTGTAGTCGGCAGCGAGATGTCGGGAGATGTCAGGAACATATCCGTTACCGACTGCCGTTTCCTCGGTACTGATGTCGGACTGAGGTTCAAGAGCTGCAGGGGCAGAGGCGGAATCGTCGAGAATATCCACATCAAGGATATTGTCATGAAGGACATTCCGACGGAGCCTCTTCTGTTTGATCTCCATTATGGAGGGAAATCCGCAGTGGAAGCGGCTGCAGAGGGGGAAACAGCCTATGACATAGAATATGTCCCGGCAGACGAGACCACTCCGGAATTCAGGTCGATCCATATCAGCGACATCGTCTGCAAAGGGGCGGCGAGGGCAATGTATTTCAACGGCATCCCTGAAAAGCCGATTACGGACATCACTTTGGAGAATTGCCTGATAGTGTCTGACCGCGGCGCGGACCTCAGATATTCCTCAGGCGTGGAGATGAAAGATGTGTATGTCATTCAGGATGAGGGACCTGCATATAGTTTCGCCAACTGCGGAAGTGTGGCTCTTTCCGGATGTACAGGAGACGGCGGCAGGGAGGATTTCACTCTTTTCAGACACAATTCGGATGATGTCACTGTAGAATAGGAGGGCATATGAAAAGATTTTTGGCAGCAGTTATATTGTCGGTCATTTCATTGTCCGTTTTGCCTGCGACATTGGCCGGACAGACCTCTGAAAAGATTGTGCTGAGGCTCATGGGTGACTCTACAATGGCGGACAAGGACCTTTCCCGTCAGAATCCTGAAAGAGGCTGGGGGCAGAGGCTCCCGTCGCATCTGGACACCTGCGTCGCGGTGGTGAATTACGCACAGAACGGCAGAAGTACCAAAAGCTTCATAGACAGAGGACTGTGGGACAAGGTGAAGTCCGACCTCAAGGCAGGGGAGTACCTTTTCATCCAGTTCGGGCACAATGATTCCAAAAAAGATGATCCGGAGCGTTATGCCCCGGCTTTCGGGCTCTATACCGACAACCTTGAGATGTTCGTGAGCCATGCCCTTGCAGTGGGGGCGAAACCGATAATCTTCTCCCCTGTTTCGAGGAGATGGTTCGACGATGAGGGCAATCTGAAACGGGACTGCCACGGGGACTACCCGGAGGCGGCTAAAAGGGTGGCGGAGAAATACGGAGTCCCTTTCATCGATGCCAATACAATTACCCAGGAATGGCTTGTTTCGCTCGGAGATGAACCGTCCAGAAAATATTACATGTGGGTGGAGGAAGGGACAAACCCTCGTCATCCTGACGGGCTTGAAGACAACACCCATACCAATGCCGCAGGGGCACGCAAGCTCGTGGAACTGCTTCTGCCACAGATCGTAGAGACTATCCCGGAGCTTGCGGACCATGTGAGAGAATATGACATCGTGGTGGCGAAGGACGGCTCAGGGGACTTCTTCACGGTCCAGGAAGCGATAGATGCAGCCCCGTATTACAGCAAGGAGGTCACAACCATCCACATCAGACCCGGCGTATACACGGAAAAGGTCACAGTGCCTGCCAACAGGCAGAAAATATGGCTTTCTGGAGACGATGCCATGACGACTGTCATCAGCTGGGACGACTTTGCGTTAAGGCCTGACTTCCACGGCAATCCGATGGGGACATCCGCAACTTCCACCATGTTCATATACGGAGATGATTTCCTTGCGGAGAATATAACTTTTGAGAATGCTGCAGGAGAGGGGAAACAGATAGCACAGGCCTGCGCGGTGACAGTGGATGCCGACAGGGTCGCATTCCTGGGATGCAGGTTCATCGCCAACCAGGATACCATCTACACTTATGGCAAGGGGCAGCACCAGTATTTCGGTGACTGCTGGATAGAGGGGACTACCGATTTCATTTTTGGGGCATCTACCGCATGGTTCGAGGGATGCACCATCTACAGCAAGAAAGACAGCTATATCACCGCTGCTTCCACACCTGAGGGAGAGCCTTTCGGATATGTGTTCCATAACTGCAGGCTTGAAGCGGCTGACGGGGTTTCGGAGGTGTATCTCGGCCGTCCGTGGCGACCGTATGCCAAAACGGTTTTCATAGGATGCGACATGGGAAGCCATATCAGACCGGAAGGCTGGCACAACTGGAACAAGAAATATGCTGAGAAAACGGCATTTTATGCTGAATACGGCTCTGCAGGAGAGGGTGCGAGACAGGCGGACAGGGTAAAATGGAGCCGTCAGATCAAAAAGAAGGACCTGAAGCGCTATACTCCTGAAAATGTGCTTGATCCGGGAACAGAAATCGACAAGAACGGAGCTGCGGTGCAGACGCGATGGTTCTTCGCAGACATAATATTCTGAGAAAATCAGTATATTTATAGTTTGTAGTTTGTCATCCTGAACGAAGTGAAGGATCTGGGACAACAAAAAAGATGAAACTGATACGCCATATACTCCTCATTGCATCTCTGATGCTGCCATTGGTCGTCGCGAAAGCGCAGACGGCCAAGTTCGACTATGTATTCGAGCATTATTCCACCGACAACGGACTTCCGCACAACTCCATTGCGGAAATCCACCAGGATGCAAAAGGATATATCTGGGTCTGCACATGGTACGGTCTCAGCCGTTTCGACGGCAACAGCTTTGTCAACTACATAATGCTGCCGGGAGACTTCACCAATCTGACACACAACAGGATGCTTTCCCTGGACGAGGATGTCCTCGGATATCTGTGGCTCAGGACATATGACTACAGGCTTTACCGCTTCGACCCCATGTCAGAGCAGTTCGTCGCAGTTCCAGATGAACTCGAAGGATTTTCCGGATCCAATCTCAAGGTGACCTGCTTCCATAGCGACCGTTCGGGGAATGCCTGGATTGCCATGCCGGGAGCGGGTTTCTTCAGGGTCTCTCCCGACCTCTCCGTGCAAAAGATCCCGACAGGAGTCCCCAACGCGATAGGTTCGGACATAAGGAAGATATACGAGACTTCTGACGGAGGCATTTATGTAGTGTCTGAGTTAGGGCTTGCCCTGGTGGAGAACGACACTCCCGTGCTTCTGTCCAGGACATCCGATGTGAGGGCGTTCTGCGAGTTCGGAGACAGATTCTATTTCGCAGGCTCGGAAGAAGTTACTGTCATCGACAGGCAGTCGGGGCTTATGCCTAAGATAATTCTTGATACAGGAGTTGCAGGCAAGCTCGCTGACATGACGGTGACAGGCAGCGGTGATTCCAGGTCTCTTTTCATGGGATTCACCGACGGGGCGGTTGCAAGCCTCGACACTGCTTCCATGCAGCTTTCGGTCAGGAGGCACGACATTGGCAGGGTGAGGTATCTTTTCCCTGACAGCGGAGGGCTTCTGTGGATTGTGACGGACCGCACTGGAATATACTCATACGACAGCGGCAGGGACAGATTCAGACATTATGAACATCCGCGCAATGTGATGTCGTACTATGCCGATTCTCTGGCAAGGGTGGTCGAGCACGACGGCATGACATGGATAAAGATGAACAACTACGGTTTCGGCTGGTACGACAGGGAGAACGACAGGATTGTCCCCCTGCAGAATGTCAAGAGCCAGCCTGACTGCAGATTCATGAACGGCGTGGCATGCTTCGAAGTGGACCGTTCGGGAGTGCTATGGATGTCGACCGCCCAGAGAGGCCTTGAAAGGGTGACCGTAATCACCCCGAGAGTAGAGATTGTAGCCCCTCCGACGAGGTCAGAGGACAGCATGGCCGCATCCGAGGTGCGTGCCCTCATGAGGGACAGCGAAGACTGCCTGTGGGTAGCCACCAAAAGCAGGGAACTGTTCAGATATTCTCCAGACCTGTCTTCATGCAGCAGGATAGCAGGAGATTTCGGGGTGATATACACCATTTTCGAGGATAAGGACTCCAACATCTGGCTTGGGACCAAAGGAGACGGTCTCGTGCGGCTGACACGCGAAGCCGGCGGCTATTCCGTCAGGAAATTTCGCCACAATCCGGCAAGACTGTCGTCCCTGAGTTCCAATGATGTCTATTCCATAGAGCAGGACAATGAAGGCAAGCTGTGGATAGGCACATTTGGCGGAGGTGTTTCCATGCTGAGGAATCCCGACAGGGACGAATTCAGGAATATCTACAACGACTTCCCGGACTACCCTGTGGAATACGGGGAAAGAGTCCGTTATCTGCATTGCATGGCTGACGGTAAAATGCTGGTGGCCACTGTCGGAGGGCTTCTGTGGTTCGACCCTTCGGACAATCCCGAGACCACTGTGTTCCATTCCACCAGGAAAATCCCCGGAGACATCCATTCCATCGGCAACAACGACATCATCTATATCTTTTCCGACAAGGACGGCAATACATATCTCTGCACATTCGGCGGAGGCATCAACAAGATTATTTTCGACAATGACGGCAACGCCCGTTTCGACATCATCAGCACATCCCAGGGACTGTCGAGCAACATAGTCCTGTCAGGCATAGTGGACAAGGATTCGAACATATGGCTTGCAACCGAGAGAGGTCTGTCAAGGATAGACGGGGTGACAAGGTCTGTCACCAATTTCACCAGATATGACGGAATCACACCTGCCACATTCAGCGAAGCCACCTGCGCGGTTCTTGCGGACAGCACATTGGTGTTCGGAACGCTGAACAATGTCTACAGGATAGACCCTTCCGATTTCCGTTTCGCTCCACAGGACTGCAGGCTGGTGGTGTCCGGGGTGAGCGTCAACGGCAGACGGATTGCCGTGGCCGGCGGTAAAGCTGACATTCCGCATGACTATTCATTCTTCAGGGTGGATTTCGCTTCCCTGAATTTCCGCAACAGGGGTCAGCTGAATTTCTCCTACAGGCTCGAAGGATATGACAAGGACTGGATTTCGGGCTCGATGAACAGGAGCGTGACATATTCGCGGATACCCCCGGGAAAATATACATTCACGGTGTCCGCCATTCCGTCTGAAGGGACATCCTCGCCAGAGACGGCAAGCGTAGACATCAGAATCCGTCATTCGGTATGGAATTCCGTCCCTGCTAAAATCCTGTATGTCATACTCCCTCTCCTTCTGATAGGCATATTGCTCAGGATGTTCCTGATTTCAGCGAAACTGCACAATGAGATCAAGATGGAGCAGGACCTCAATGATGTGAAAGTCAGGTTCTTTACCAACATATCCCATGAGCTCAGGACTCCGCTTACCCTGATCCTCGGAGGAATCGACGAGATAAGCAAGAGCACTGCCAAGGGCGACCGCAACGAATACAGCGTCAACATGGTCTACAAGAACGCAAAGAGAATGATGACCCTTGTGAACCAGCTTCTGGACATCAGAAGGATAGTCAGCGGAAAGATAAGGCTGAAAGTCAGGCAGCTGGATGTGGTGGATCTGGTCAAGAAGGTCTATGACGACTTCAAGGACATGGCTGCCGAGAGACAGATGGAGATGCTCCTTACCCATTCCGTGGACAGCCTGATGATATGGGGGGATGCAATGCGTCTGGAAGCCCTCGTGTACAACCTGCTGTCCAATGCCTTCAAGTATACCTCCGACGGGGGCAGGATAGAAGTCGGCGTGTATTACAAGGATGGTGACAGCGAATTCACGATAATGGTGAAGGACAATGGAATAGGCGTGCCGAAAGAGAAGCAGCAATCCATATTCGAACCGTTCATACAGGCTTCCGACGATGCGTTTAAAGGTATGAGCAGCAGCGGAATAGGTCTGTCGTTCTGCAAGGAGATAGCGGACATGCACAGAGGCAGGATATGGGTCGAGAGCGAGAAGAACAGCGGGTCTGAATTCTATGTCCGTCTTCCTGTGGACAGGGACCATTTCTCCGAAGAGACAGCGGAATTCATCGAAGTGAATATGGAGTCGGCATCTCAGGAGTCGTTCGGGCTGAGCAAATACAAGGTCGAGCCGACATACCCTGCAGGGGCTGTGAAAGTGCTTATAGTTGAGGACAATGCAGAGCTCAGGGTCTACATGTACAACAACCTTGTCAACAGGTTTGAGGTCAAGGATGCAGCCAACGGCAAGGAGGCCCTGTCCCTGATGTCCGAGTCATGGCAACCTGACATAATCGTGACTGACCTGATGATGCCGGAGATGGACGGGATAGAGCTTATCAACCACATAAGGAACGATTTCTCCACGAGCCATATCCCTGTGATAATGTTCACTGCGAAGCATGAGTCGGACACCCACCTCAAGGCGATGAGATACGGGGCTGACGGCTATATGACCAAACCGTTCACTATGGAGCTTCTTGTGGCGAGAATCGACAACCTGCTCGACCGTCGCAGGCAGATAATATCTGACATGGCATCTCAGACTGAGTCCGGCAAGGGCGGCGGCACCAAGGTGAAGCTTTCTCCTGAAGAGGTGGTCATCACCGACAAGGACCAGGAGCTGATTGCCAAGGTGCAGAAATGGCTGGAAGACAATGTGGCTGACACGGAGATCACCGTGGACCAGCTTGCAGCATATGTGGGGATGGGAAGGACATCCATGTATAACAAGATCAAAGGTCTGACGGGGAAATCTCCTGTGGAGCTCATCCAGGAATTCCGTCTGGAAAGGGCGACATACTACCTCAAGAGCGGACAATTCTCCGTGTCGGAGACTTCCTACAAGGTGGGCTTCTCGGATCCGGGATATTTCTCCCGTTCATTCAAGAAGCACTTCGGAGTCTCGCCGGCAGACTATATAAAGGAGCACAGGTCTGACCTGTCATCCTGAACGAAGTGAAGGATCTGGGAAAAAGGAAAAAATAGAAAATAAAGTATATAATGAAAAGACTTTTATTATTGACAACAGCCGTCCTGGCATTTGCCTCTGGAACCGCTTCCGCGGCGGCCGCTGTGAAAGAAGACGCATCCTTCGTAAAGGATATCCGTCCATACTCGGTGAGGATGACGGTGAGCGAAATGCTGCGCAATCCGCAGGCGACATGGCTAGACGGGCGGCAGGGAAAACTCAAATGGAACTATACCACAGGCCTGGAACTCAAATCGTTCCTTGATGTGGCCCACAGATACGATCTCCCGTATGTGGTGGATTATGTCAAGGACTGGGCCGATACCATGGCTACGGACAAAGGCAAGGTCTACGGCTACAAGAAAGAGAACTACAACCTGGACCATATCTGCCCTGCAAGGATATATTTCGACCTGTATTTCATGACAGGCGACCAGAAATACCGCCGTGTGCTCAGGGAGATCCGCAAACAGCTCGATACCCAGCCGCGCACCGGAAGCGGAGAATTCTGGCACAAGCAGATATACCCTCATCAGGTCTGGCTCGACGGCCTGTATATGGCCCTTCCGTTCTACACCCAGTATGCACGCCGTTTCGGGTCAAAAGAGGACAGGGATTCCCTCTACAGGGACATCGTCCATCAGTTTGTCGAGGCAGCACGCAACACCCGTGACCCCGAGACTGGACTTTTCCGCCATGCCTGGGACGAATCCCGCTCGATGTTCTGGGCAGACCCGTCTACAGGTCAGTCCGACCATGCCTGGGGGCGTGCAGACGGCTGGTATGCAGCGGCCCTTGTGGATGTGCTGGATTACCTGCCTGAAAAGAATCCCGGACACAAGGTTCTCGTGCAGCAGCTGGAATATCTGCTGACATCCGTGAAGAAATATTCAGATCCCGAGACAGGAATGTGGTATCAGGTGCTCGACTGCCCGGGCAGGGAAGGCAACTATCTGGAGTCCACATGCTCGGCGATGTTCGTATATGCGATGCTCAAAGGTGTCAGAAAGCAGTATCTCGGCCCTGAATGGAGAGAATATGCCCTGTCGCAGTACAACAGGCTGGTGGACACTTTCATCAGGGAGAATCCTGACGGCACCATATCCCTGACCTCATGCTGCTCGGTAGGAGGTCTCGGAGGCAAGCAGAACAGAGCAGGGGATTACGCCTATTATCTCAGCGAGCCTGTCATCGACAATGACTGCAAGGGCGTAGGACCGTTTATCTGGGCTTCCCTCGAATACGAGGCGTTCAACAATATCGACTATGTGTATGACGGCCTTGCTGTCCGTGACGGAGTCCCGGTAAAGGAGAAGATCTCAAAAGAACCTGCTTTCAGCGGTGCAATGGGCGGAGGAATGTATTCCCGTGGCGGCAAAGGAGGCAAGGTCTACACTGTCACCTCTCTCGAAGACAATGGGGATGAGGGCACATTGAGATGGGCTGTGGAGCAGGAAGGCGCAAGAATCATCGAATTCGCAGTTGCAGGAGACATCCATCTGAAGAAGACCCTGAAGATAGAGGACCCGTATATTTCCATCCTCGGGCAGACTGCTCCGGGAGAGGGCATAACCATAAGGGACCACGGTGTCTACATCAATACTGACCATGTGATAATCAGATATCTGAGATTCCGGATGGGGTCTGCAGCCAAGGACGAGAACGACGCTCTCGGAGCAAGGCATTCCGACAATGTGATAATCGACCACTGCTCCATCAGCTGGGCCACCGACGAAAACGCGTCATTCTATGCCAATAGCAATTCCACCGTCCAGTGGTGCATCATTTCCGAGGCTCTCAACAGTTCCGTTCACCACAAGGGACAGCATGGCTACGGGGGAATATGGGGCGGCAGGAATGTCACTTTCCACCACAATCTCATAGCACACAACAACAGCCGCAACCCGAGGTTCGACCACCCTTCCGTCTATGATGAAGACGACCTGCTGTTCAGACGCGGCACTGTCGAGTTCGTGAACAACATTGTCTACAACTGGGGCATGAAGGCCATCTACGGAGGAGAGGAAGGCTGGTTCAATGTGACAGACAACCTGTTCAAGGCCGGTCCGGGCACCAAGAATTTAGATGGAAGATATATCGAGATTTCCACTTCCGAGGAGACATCCATGATTCCTGGCTCATTCTATATCAGCGGCAACTGGTATGACATCGTGCCTGTGCTGGAGGGCAATTACCTCGGCAAGAAGCCGGATTTCAAGAAAATGGCGCTCAACGAGGAACTTTACAGGACCGTCACTGCTTCAACCCCTTATCCATGCCGCGTGCCTGTGCAGCCAAAGCCGATAGAGAGCGAGTATAAAAAGGTGCTGAAAGATGCTGGGGCGTCGAAAAAGAGAGACAGCATCGACAAGAGGATTGTGAAAGAGTGCCAGAAGGGGACAGCGACATTCAGCGGTTCTGTCACAGGCATCCCTGGCATCATAGATTCCGAGTCCGATGTCCTTTGATAAACCATTATAACACAAAATAAATGAAACGACTGATTTTACTGATAACCGGGCTGTCACTGCTGCTCATATCCTGCCAGAAGACGGAAGAATCCGTCTCTGTGTCGCCTGCTGTGCCTCAGAATGTCCGTCTTGCGGCTGACAATGCGAGTGGAGACATCCATACCCTTATTTTCCGTTGGGATGAAGTGTCCGGAGCGGAGAAATACAATGCCCGTCTAGAAGACATGGAGGGCAACCTGCTCGAAGGAGGGTCCAAGTCCACATCCGAGACGAGAATCGTCTTTTCTGACATAGCTGAAGGTACAGAATGCCTCTTTTCTGTGTGCGCAGTGGCATCAGGTGCCGAGTCGGAGTATTCGGAATCCTTCCATGTCATAGTAGGGACGACAGAACCAGAACCAGAACCCGAGCCGGAGCCTGAACCTGAACCTGAGCCGGGGCAGGAACAGAAGAATTATGAAGCTATGATGATTCCTGCAGCGGAGGACGAGCATGTCGAAACCCTCGCATTCCCGGGTGCGGAGGGCGGCGGAATGTATACCACAGGAGGGCGCGGAGGACAGATACTCCATGTCACCACCCTCGAAGACACCTACATGCCGGGCTCTCTCCGCTGGGCAGTCAACCAGTCCGGACCGAGGACCATAGTCTTCGATGTGGCAGGAATCATTCACCTGAACCAGCAGCTCACTATCCAGAACGGAGACCTCACCATTGCAGGGCAGACAGCCCCGGGAGACGGCATATGCATAGCAGACAATACTGTGCATATCGCCGAGGGGGCAGACAATATCATTGTCCGTTTCATCCGCTTCAGGCTCGGGGACAAGGGCAATCTTTCAGACGGCTCCGACTCCTTCTGGGGACGCTACTGCAGCGACATCATCATAGACCATTGCTCCATGTCATGGTCGATAGACGAATGCGCATCATTCTACGGCAACATAAATTTCACCATGCAGTGGTGCCTGATCTCGGAAGCTCTGCGCAATTCGGCGCATTCCAAGGGAGAGCACGGCTACGGGGGAATCTGGGGAGGCAAGGACGCCTCGTTCCACCACAATCTCCTTGCCCACAATGACAGCCGCAACGCCAGGATAGACCATCCTAATGTCTACAGAGACGATAACATTGAGACCCACAGGGGAAATGTGGATTACCGCAACAATGTCATCTACAATTACGGCAGTAATTCCACATACGGCGGAGAAGACGGGCACTTCAATATAGTCGGCAACTATTACAAGCCGGGACCTGCCTCCAATACATCCAGGAAATATTTCGTGGACGCCTACAATGTGAACGACGGCCAGACCTTCGATTATCCTGCGCTCTACCTTGAAGACAATTACCACACTGCAGGAATCAACGAATCGAAATATCCTGATGGGATATACTGGCACAACGGAGGTCCTGCCCCGTTGCTCCAGTCACCGCTCCCGATTCTCAATGACGGCAAGGCATGCTACACTACGACCCATCCTGTGCAGGATGTATTCACCCCTGTGACTGAGTATGCAGGCGCCTCTTTAGTCAGGGATGCAGTCGACATAAGGGTGGCGGGAAATGCCGTCAATGGCGATTACTACAAGCCTGGCAGCAACGGCAGCACCAACGGGCTTATAGACTCCCAGAATGATGTGGGAGGATGGCCGTCATATTCAGCGACCTCACCGAACGAGGCAAACGACAAGACCGACTCGGATGATGACGGCATTCCTGACTGGTTCGAGGAGCAGTTCGGGCAGGACGGCAATCTTGACCCGGGTGCGAAGACCATTGACATTCACGGCAGGTATACGGATTTCGAGATGTATCTCCATTATCTTGTAAGGAATGTTGTCGCCGCGCAGGTGCAGGGAGGCAGCTACACCGCCCTTGATTGACTGATACTGTTTTGATTGGCTGTTTTATAATTTATTGAAATTCAATTATTTGCAAACGGGCGGCTTCTTTTGTCGCCCGTTTGTTAAAAAATACATGTATTGCGATAATTTTTGACATAAATCTATGTTGCAATGTCCTAATTTCGCATATTCAATAATTGTAAGTAAGGCGTACTGACAATATAATTGATAACAACTAATATTTAACCAAAAAGTTCTTATATGAAAAATCTGATGTTCAAGATTTCGCTCTTGATTGCTGGATTTTTCGCCGCTGCCGCAGTAGCGGATGCCCAGCAGATCAAGGGTGTTGTCACAGACAGCAATGGAGATCCTCTCGTAGGAGTTTCCGTTTTTGTCGACGGCACTACATTAGGAGTATCTACGGATGTGGATGGACAATATACCATCGATATTCCGGACGCCAGGGGCAAGACCCTAGTATTTTCTTGTATCGGTATGGCGACCAAGGAGATTATCATCGGTCATAATGCCAATATCGACATTACACTTGAGGATGATACCAATTTCCTCGACGAGACGGTGGTGATCGGATATGCCACAGTCAGGAGAAGGGACCTCCTCGGTTCTGTGACCTCAGTCAGCTCGGATGCCATTGCAGCAGTTCCTGTGACTACGGTAGGTGAGGCCCTTACGGGAAAGATGGCAGGAGTGCAGGTGACCACGACAGAAGGTGACCCTGATGCCGAGATCAAGATCCGTGTCCGCGGAACAGGCTCCATCACCCAGGACAGTTCACCTCTTTATATCGTGGACGGATTCCCTGTGGAAAGCATTTCCGACATTGCAGCTTCCGACATCCAGTCCATCGATGTCCTCAAGGATGCATTCTCGACAGCCATCTACGGTTCCCGTGGAGCGAACGGAGTTGTACTCGTGACAACCAAGTCAGGGGGTGCAGGTAAGGTTTCTGTCAGCTATGACGCATACTACGGGCTCAAGACAATGGCCAACAAGAAAGCCATCCAGCCAATGGATCCGTATGAGTTCGTCCGCTCCCAGTATGAGCTTGCAAGCCTCAAGGATGCTGTAAACGAGAACTATATCGATGTTTTCGGCCAGTTCCAGGATGTGGACCTCTACCAGAATATGCAGGGCAACGACTGGATACAGCAGGTGTTCGGGCGTACAGGTGAGACATTCAACCACAACCTCACTGTTTCAGGGCGTTCTGACAAGGTCACATGGACGGCCAGCTACAACCACATCAATGACAAGGCTATCATGCTCGGGTCGGACTACCACAGGGACAACCTCCGTTTCAAGACCCGCTACAAGCCGATCAAGCAGCTCACATTCGACCTGAACATGCGTTATTCCTACACCAAGATCATGGGTTCAGGCTCCAATTCCATGAACGACACAGGTACGACTTCGGGTAACGGCCGTCTCAAACATGCGGTGCAGTATACCCCGATTCCTCTCGATGTGGCAGCTTCAGGAGCGGACATGGAAGAGAACTACGGGGACAACGCACCTCCTATCCAGTCTGTGGCTGACAACGACAACAGGCGTATCCGCCAGAGCTGGAACACCAATGCCTCAGTCACATGGCATATAATCGACAATCTCGACCTCAAGGTGGAGGGTGGACTCGAAACCTATTCCCAGACCAACGACAGATTCTACGGTATCACTACCTATTATGTGGCGAACAATGTTTCGGAGGGTTACGAGAACCAGCCGGCCGCCATCTACACTGCCCTTGACAGGAAGACCATCCGCAACACCAACACCTTGACATACAACTTCAAGGATGTCATCAAGGACGACAGGCACAAGGTAGACCTCCTCGTTGGAGAGGAGATGATCATCACCAAGGAAAGCCAGTTCTCGTCCACAGTCGACGGCTTCCCTGACAATTTCACCTCCGAGCAGGCATGGAGCATGATGTCTGTGGGACATGCGGTCACATCCAACAACAGGTACTATCCTGACGACCGCCTTCTCTCATTCTTCGGCAGGATCAATTACGACTTCGACGAAAGGTATTCCATCGCTGCGACCCTCCGCGCCGACGGTTCTTCAAGGTTCGCCAAGGATAAACAGTGGGGAGTCTTCCCTTCAGCAGCGGCTTCCTGGACCATTTCCAACGAATCATGGATGAAAGGTGCTGCAGGCTGGCTCGACAACCTCAAGCTCCGTTACAGCTTCGGTACTGCAGGTAACAACAACATTCCGCAGAATGTCACTTCCCTGATGTTCGAGTCTTATGACACTGGCGACCGCCTTTCCAACGGCACTGTGATTTTCCGCCCTGTGACTGACGGAGGCGACATCATCATGGCCAACGAGGACCTTTCATGGGAGACCACATATTCCCACAACCTCGGTCTCGACTTCTCGTTCTTCAAAAGCAGGATCAACGGTTCCATCGAAGTTTACCACAACACCACCGAGGACCTTCTGATCCAGTTCCCTACGGCAGGTTCGGGATATGCATTCCAGTACAAGAACATGGGTTCAGTCCTCAACAAGGGAGCAGAACTTTCATTCAACCTCGTGCTGGTGGAGAAAAAGAATTTCGGACTCACATTCAGCGGTAACATCAGCATCAACCACAATGAAGTCCTGAGCATCGGTACTCTTCCGAGCATCACAGCATCTTCAAGATGGTCTTCTACCGGTATCGGATCCGACTACATTGTCCAGCAGGGACAGCCTCTCGGCAACATGTACGGCTTCGAGGTGGAAGGTATGTACACCCTCGACGATTTCACCTACAACGAGCAGAAGGGCACATGGGAGCCTAATCCTGGCGTAGCGGATGCAGCTTCCCGTCTCGGTACTGAAGGCTTCCGTCCTGGAGGAATGAAGATAAAGGACAGGAACAACAACGGCACCATAGATGAAGGCGACAAGACAGTCATCGGAAACGCCCTTCCTATAGGCACCGGCGGATTCAGCCTTTCAGGAACCCTCTACGGCATCGACTTCTCCGCCAACTTCAACTATGTATTCGGAAATGATGTCTACAATGCCAACAAGATAGAATTCACTTCCACCGCATCCAACTACAGGAGAAACCTCCTCAATACCATGGACACAGAGAAGAGGTGGACCAACATCGACTGGAGCACAGGTGAACTCGTGACCGACGCAACCCGTCTCGCGCAGATGAATGAAGGAGTGACCATGTGGGCGCCTTTCACCCAGCAGAGGACATTCACCGACTGGGCAGTGGAAGACGGCTCGTTCCTCCGCCTCCAGTCTGCTACCATCGGTTATACCCTTCCGCAGAAGCTGACTCTGAAGGCAAAGATCCAGAGGCTCCGTTTCTATGTGACCGGTACCAACCTGTTCTGTCTGACCAAATATTCAGGATATGATCCTGAGGTGGACACCCGCCGTGCAACCCCGCTTACTCCGGGAGTGGACTATTCAGCCTACCCTAAGAGCATAGGATTCGTTGCAGGAGTCAACATCACATTCTGATCCGCAGTATAACACAATCAAATGATATCAACAGATATGAAATTATACGGAATATATTCTTTGGTGCAGGAATGCTGGCGGCATTGGCTCTGACTTCCTGCGAGGACGGTCTTTCCACCTCTTCCCCGTCAATCCTGACGCAGCAGCAGGTGTATTCTGACCCTTCTCTTGCCGAAATGGGAGTGCTCTCCATCTATGAGACACTCACAGTCCAGTACAGCCACAGGGACCGTTATCTCCCTTGGTACGGATTCAATACGGACATCGAATGCTACAACAGCACCACCTATTCAGAAAAGAATTCAGGTATTGCTCAATACTATTTCACCACCACCAACACCAACATGGATAACGAGAACGGCAATCCGTACAACTGTCTGGTGATGGGAATCGAAAGGGCGAACCTCGCCATCGAGGGACTTGAAACCTATGCCGACATGTCAAATCCTGACATGAGGTATCTCAGGGCCGAGGCATACACCGCAAGGGCATTCCTTTATACCGAACTCCTGAAGGCATATGGAGATGTTCCTGCCAGGTTCGAACCTATCTGCGACTCGACCATATACCTCAACAAGAGCAACAGGGACAAGATCTACAAACAGCTTCTCAAAGACCTTGAAGGGGTGTTTGATGACCTTCCTTGGCCTAACCAGTCTGTAGCGACGACTACTGTGGACAGGGTGAGCAAGGCATTTGCAAAAGGTCTGTATGCCCGTCTCTGCCTGATGGCTTCAGGATATGCACCGAGACCTGAAGACGGACAGGAAGGCACAGGAGCAAAAGGCAGGAGCCGTCTGTCCAATGATCCCGAGCTCCAGAAATCAGTCCTTTACCCTAAGGCCCTTGCCCAGCTCGAAGATGTGATTCTCAATTCAGGACTGTATCTGTATCCTGATTACGAGCAGCTTTGGAGAGACTTCAACAATTTCGACCTCCAGGCAGGAAAGGAAGTCATTTTCGTGATACCTTTCGGCAACGGGCGAGGACGCTGGAACTACACCTTTGCAGTCCCTGCGACAGCCTACACTGCAGGCAACAACACCCAGAACGACAGGGGCGGTACAGCCGGAGTGGTTCCTACCCTCTATTACAAATATTCTGAATATGACTCACGCCGCGATGTCAGCTGCGTCAATTACGAATGGGAGCAGGATCTGAACGGCAATGCCATCCAGGTCCCTGCAGGAATGATGAACTGGTATTTCGGAAAATACAGGTTCGACTGGATGCAGTCCCATCCGTTCAACAACACCAACGACGACGGGGCAAAGCCTGTATACATGAGGTATTCAGACATCCTGCTCATGGCGGCAGAAATCGCTGCGAGTCCTGAGTCAGGCTCGGAAATGAATCTCGGAGATGCAAGGGAATGGTTCCTTAAAGTGCGCCAGAGGGCATTCAAAGGATATGAAAGCTATGCAGAGACCGGACTTGACCTCAATTCTTCAGACGGTCTGTTCGATGCAATCGTGGACGAAAGGGCCCTTGAGTTCGTGGGAGAATTCCTCCGCAAGGCTGACCTCATCCGCTGGGACATGCTTTACGACAAGCTCAACGAGGCCAAGGCTGAAATCCTCGAACTCGGCAACAGGCATGGCGTATACGCCGACATGGGCCCTGGAATGTGGTACAGGAGAGACGCCAACGGAGTCATCGAGATGTACGGCATCCACCATGGCGAGACCATCACCCAGGATTCTTCACCTGTAGGCATGGGCACGGGCTGGATCTGCTACACCGATTCTGCAGGAGAACCGTCTGACTATTTCAGCGAGACTTCCACCCAGAACAGGTCGGATTCCATGTACTACACCCTCAACAGAGCTGCCGACGAAGACAAGGGTACACCGGCACAGGCAGTGAACCTCACGAAAGAGGATTTCTGGCAGAATGTCTACTGGCCTATTCCTCAGGGAACTATCGATGACCAGAACGGTGTCCTGAAAAACGACTATAATTATTAGCGAACAATAAACCGAAAGAACAATGAAAAAAGCTATACTTTCAGCCCTCTTTATCCTGACTCTGGCATGGCTGCCTTCAGGCTGCGTCATGATGCCGGAAGTCATCGAGGAGATGCAGCTCGACAGGTGTCTGACCCCGACCAACCTGTCCCTGACGGAGGCAGGAGAGTCCGTGACATTCTCATGGACTACCTCCAAGGGCTCCACATCGTATACTATCGAGATATATTCCGATCCGGAGAATCCCGATGAATCCACCAAGTATACCAAGGAAGGCATAACGGCGGAAAATATCCCTTATACCTTCCCTGGTCTGGAGAAGGACCTCACCCTTTATGCAAGGATCAAGGGAGTCAGCGATGTCATAGGAGATTCCCGCTGGGCTACTTTCAGGTCATTCGAGACATATGCACCGAGACCGTCGGTAGAGAACCTTGCAGTCGAAGAGAGAACTTCATCTTCAATCGAAGTCTCATGGTCGGCAGCTGAAGACAAGGATGTAAGCGCCATCCGCTATGCCCTTGCCTCCGATCCTGACTACAAGTCCAACTACGAAGTGAAGGAACTTTCAGAAACTGAAATCGAGGCCGGTGCGGTTACTGTTTCCGGGCTCGAATCTGCCGAGAAATACATTTTCACAGTGCATTTCGGTAACACCCCTCGCGGTTCCGTGTCAGCATACACGCTACCTGACGTAGACGAGGCTACCACCGCCCATGATTCCGAGGATCTTGTCCAGTTCCTCAATGACGGGGCGGCAGAGATTTACCTCGCATACTCCGAGACTCCGTATGACCTTGGATTCGCAATAGAAGAGGGCGAGACAGTCCTCCTTTCTCTCGAAGAGCTCGACCATTCGGTCGCAATCTACGGTCTCGAAAAGGACGGTGAGCCGGGCGTATTCCCTGTCGTATACGGCAATCTCCAGATTGTGGACGCGGCAGAAGGCTCTCCTGAAGCCACTGAAGGAATTTCCGTAATTCTCGAAAACATCGCATTCGACGGAGAGAATTACACCACTGCACATGTGATAAGTGTCGGGAAGAGCCTGAACACACCTCTGAATACCATATCATTCAGGAACTGTACTCTTACCCGCTTCAAGAGAGGCCTGTTTGCTATGAATTCCAATGTCACAGTGCCATCGATAGGCAGTCTCCTTTTCGACGATATCGTGGTTTCAGACACTGACGGTAGCGGAGCAGAAATGATAGGTGTGAGGATGCCTACCGCCATCGGTACGATTTCCATCACCAACTCCACTTTGACGGACGGTTGCCGTGAAATGCTCAGGGTCGATGACAGCGACGGAAGCTCCCTCTCCAAGCTCATCGTCAGGAACAATACCTTCAACAATCTCTGCACCCAGAGCGGAGGTGGCCTGTTCTACAGCTGTCCTGATCCGACCACATTCGAGTTCGTGGGAAATATCTTCCTCAACATGAATGCTGCCAAATACACCAGCACTTCAGTATGGGGCCGTGAAGGACATACCCCTGTCCCTACGGAAATCTCCAGCAACTTCTTCTATAATGTAGGCGGAAACTTCTTCGAGCCTGCACCTGAGAGTGCGACTGAAAAGGCATTCACCCAGGATCTCGCAATTTCCAACGGTGGTGCTGTCCTCAAGGAAGACCCTTGCGCAGAGAGCGTTACAGGCAATTTCCATATCATGGACCAGACAGTCTTTGCAGCTTCTGCAGGAGACCCTCGCTGGCTCGTTGAAGGATATGTCGAGCCTGTCGAGCCTCTCGACCTTACCCCTGTGACACCTCCGTATTCATGGGATTTCACCGATGCAGAGTCATTCTACAACTCCGCAGACAAGAATATGGTCCGCGGCAACATCAGGTTCTACATCAGCTCCAATCCTGTGGAATTCGACACTGAAAAAGGTCGCTTCTATTTCACCGCTGCAGGTGAGATGGGTGCAACAGAGCCGATGGACTGCGCTATCGGATTCCAGGTTGACAAGCCGGGTTCGCTCGTGGTGTCCGCATCCCCATATCCTGGCTACCAGGAGGCCCACATCACTGTATCCGTTGACGGAGAACATGTAGGGGCAGTGCCGGTGGATGCAGAAGACTACCAGATATCGCTTGCAAGCGTGGTGGAGGAAGGAAAAGTTTCCACTGTATATCTCTATGGCTGTGATCCGTTCTACCTCACCGGGCTCGAATATTCGGACTACATCGGGGGCGGTGACACCAAGCTCGCCACACCTGAAAATATCAGCATCTCGGCGGCTTCTGCTACTGTAGAGTCTTCTGATCCTGTGACTGTCAGCTGGGATGCTGTGGCAAATGCAGGTTCATATGACATCATGTATGGTGAAGAAGTGTTTGCCAACACCTCAGAGCCGGGCTACAGTATCGTGCCTTCACAGATGGCTGCGTCATATGCTCCTGGACCATACGAGTTCACAGTCGTGGCCAAACCTCGCGATGATGATGGCATCAGGGAAGCATCAGATCCTTCAGTACCGTTCACATTCGACCTTCTCGAAGTCCTCAAGCCTGTCTCTGTTGCCGGGACAACAGTATGGGGAAGCTCCGATTTCGAATGGATGAATAACCTCATAGGCAGCAACGGAAGCAATATCGAGACAGAATGGACATATTATGTGCATAACAACCTTATGTACTACAACAACAACAGCATCAGGTTCAATTCTTCCGACGGAAGGTATTACTGGCAGTTCCCTGGCAGCAGCAACAATCCTCCTACAGGAAGATATCTCAGCTTCATTGCCGGAGGCCCGGGCAAGCTTACGGTCATCATGCAGAATGCTTCAAAGCCAGATTCGGAGAAGCCGAGGTATCTGCAGCTTATGACAGGCAATGCCGCTCCTGACGGAGTAGTCAATGACCTGCAGTTCGAGGCCACTAGCAATTCCGAGGATCTCGCTGCAGAGTGGGTGCTGAACGACCTTTCTGCAGGGGATTACATCACCATCTTCGCCAACCAGGGCATCAGGGTCTACTCCATCACGTGGGAGCCGGGAATGCATGCAGCGGCAGGGCAGCTCGAAACCCCTAAGGTGACTATAGACCAGCCTGCAGTCCTTGAGGGCACTGAAAGCGTCACGGCATCATGGCAGGCAGTCTCAGGGGCGACATCCTATGATGTCACTGTAGACGGAGGTTCGCCTGTCAATGTCACCGCAACTGAATACACGGTGCAGCTTTCCGGTCTTTCTCTCGGACAGCACACAGTGTCAGTGGTTGCAAAGGCAGCAGGTTCGACTGACTCCTATGCCGGTTCGGCTACCTTTGATATCGTTGCGGAAGGCGGTCTTGTCCCTGTCAGCTCCACTGCCCCTACCACATGGGGAGCAGAAGATTTTGCAACACTCATGGCACAATATGGCAGCGGAGTGAACATCACTGAAGATTTCGTCTACAACAACCTCAAGTTCCTCATGGGAGGCGGAAAAGGTAAATTCGGTGAAAACAAGAATGCTTCAGGAGTATCGCAGGCAAGATACCAGTTCGGCGGTTCGGGCAGCACTTCAAAGAACTGTCTCCAGTTCATTGTCCCTGGTCCTGGCACACTGGCTGTAGAATACGAAAGCAGCGGTTCTGTAGTGAGGGAACTCGCAATCTCTGTGGATGATGCTGAACAGACTGTGGCGGCTCCGGTTGACCCTGTGATAGAGACCGCGACTTTAAGTAATGCTTCATCGGGCTCCGTGATTTCCATCTACAGCAAGGACAGCGGAATCAATATCTTCAGCGTCACCTGGACACCAGCCCAATAACAGCTCATTATAACCTGAACTACATATAACTTCATGATGAGGGGACCGGCACACCGCCGATCCCCTCATTTGTCTTGTCTGTCATCTTCTGCGGATGTCATCCAGATGTCATTCTGGACCACATGGTTCATGCCTTGCCGGGCTTGATGTTCTCCCGGGGCTTCAGATTTTATGGTTCTTCCAGCGTCCGGAGCGGAGGTAGAGTCCGCACAGGATGAGCATCGCAAGGGCATAGATGTGCTCGGCTGTCCAGCAGACTGCTATGTCTGCCTTGAGAATGGTGCAGATGACTGATGTCCTTTCCTGTAAAAAATCCCGAAAAATACCGGTAAATCCTTGTCCAGAGGTTGCAGATTGAATTAATTTTACTATTTTTGGACCTGCCTTTAATGCCTCTGTATGAGAATTTATCGGTATTTTTATGAATTTGATTATATATTGTAACTATATTTGCGTGTATTTATGAGAATGTTTACAAGATTGACCTGTCTCTGCTTGTGTATCGTCATCGCGGCATCGATGGTGTCCTGCACGACCGGTCAGGGGGGGCACACTTCAGCCGGACTGTCCATTTCACTGACCTCTGACAAGGATGCCATATTCGCCGACGGGGCAGATGCAGTCACCTTTACCGTCATCGACAATTCTTCCAGAGAGGATGTCACATCCGCATCGGTAATCTATATGCTGTCGGAGGACGGTTCTTCTTCGCAGACATCCGCTTCATTTTCCACTGAGACTCCGGGCAGCTATACTTTCTACGCAGAATATTCGGGTGTTCGTTCTGCCGAGATTTCCATCACGGCCCACGGGGAGAATGCCGAGGGCATCACCCTGCATGTCTCCAAGAATTCCATATATAATGACGGCGGTGACTTCACCGTAATCACCCTGACTGATGCTGACGGGAATGATGTCACGGAGCTGGGAACATTCTATGCCAATGGAGAGCAGCTTGAAGACAATCTTTTCAGCACGACCAAAGGCTCTCTGACTCCGGTGGTGATCTCTGCTGCAATAGGCAGCATGCCGGTATCCGACACAGAGGCCGTCACCGCCACATCCAGCTATCAGTTCTCATCGAGATCCCTTCTGGAGGAGATAACCAGGACCAACTGCCAATATTGTCCGATAATGCAGCAGGTGATAGCGGAGCTTGCAACGGACAATCCGCAGATTGTCATAGCATACAATGTCCACAATACCGTATCCGATGTCTACACTGGCCATTACACTTCCGTGACCCGGAATTTCTCCACGGCATTCAGCGACTTTATGATGCCGGCAATGTCGGACAGGTACACCGCCGCACCTAAGACATTCTTCAACAGAAGCAAGGACAATCATACTGCCTCTCCGAATCTTACACAGGAGTTCAGGGACCGGGCTCTGGGAGGTCCGAAGGATGTGGCGATAGCCTTGTGCACGGAGTCTACCGCGCAGACAGTGAGTGTAAAGGCCACGATAGGCACCAAGAAGGATTTTTCGGGCCGTATAGTGGCAGTCCTTGTGGACAACGGTCTCACCACATCGAGCAACTACCGTGTGATGAGGGCCTACTATCCTTCGGTTGAGGGGCAGCCTCAGACTTTTACCGCCGGACAGCCTGTACACTTTTCGGCTGATTTCGACCTTACACAGCTGGATGTCACAGCAGTGGAGAACTGCGAGGTGATAGTCTTTGTCACGGATGATGCCGACGGCCAGTGCGAGACTGTGCAGGTGGCAGGCAGCAAAGAGAAGAAAGGATATTAGCCTTGATGATGAGATAGACCAGTATGAAGAACTGTATTGCGGCAATACTGTGCCTGCTTGTCGTGGCATCTGCATCGGCAAGGGAAAAGAAAAGGGATCTTGGCCGGCTCAGCGGCAGCATCGAGACATCATGGGGCGTGTATGTGGATGATCCTGCCCTTTCGACGCCTCTGACGCAGAGATATGGTACCAACACCTATGTAAACCTCGGATATACGATAAAGGGGTTCCGGGCAGGTCTGCAGTATGACATATACGAACCGCAGATGCTCGGCTATGATTCTGAACTCAAGGGTAACGGGCTGAAAGGGTTCTATGCAGGATGGGCCGACAGCAAATGGGATGTCACCCTCGGGACATTCTACGGGCAGTTCGGCAGCGGAATGCTTTTCCGGGCGTTCGAGCAGAGAGATATGGGTATCAACACATCTGTGCTCGGAGCCAGTGTCCGCTGGAATCCTCTCCCTTGGCTTACCGCAACTGTGATGGGAGGACTTCCGAGACGCTATATGGAGATGTTCAACCCGTCTGCCGTATACGGGGCTGATTTCGAACTCTCGCTGCTGGAGCCTTTTGTCCCAGATACCGATGCCGTGCTAATGCTCGGGGGATCGTGGCTCCTGAGGGATGACAGGACACAGGGCAGGGTAGATACGGCTCCACGGACAGTCAACTCTTTCAGCGGCAGACTCGCTTTCAGCAAGGGCTGTTTCTCTTTCGATGGTGAATATGTCCACAAGGGCCGCTCTTACGGGCTTGACCCGAGGCTTGAGCAGTTCGCGTTCGTCCGTCCCGGTCAGGCGCTTCTGCTGAACATGGACATTGCTCTTCCGGTATTCAGTGCCAGCATCGTATGGCGTTCAATAGAGAACATGTCTATGTGGCAGGATGATTCTCACACCACTTCAGTCAATCTCAACTATCTGCCGTCGCTTACAAAACAGCACAAATATGCCCTTTTCCAGCTTTATCCGCATGAAGTGCACGATTTCGGAGGCGAGACAGGAGGGAGCATCGATATGGCGGGCAGTATTCCGGTGGGCGGGAATCCGCGCAGACCATTGAGGTATTCTGTCAACGCCTCTGTCTTCTGGGACATGGAATACGGGCCTGACGGATACAGGTTTATGGGCACCGGTGGCGGACTGCTCTGGGCTGAGGCCTATCTGGAGCTGGAGAAGAAGTGGGGACCGGACTGGAAGACAGTTGTGGCCGCAGGCTGGCAGCGCAAGCCGGAGGTCAGCCGTCTCGGCTACGGGGAGATGATGATGAACACGGTTTCTGCGGCAGCGGATGTGCTGTGGCAGATTTCTTCCCGATATTCCCTCAGAATGGAGGTTCAGCATGCATGGAGCGATTTCGTGGATGACCAGGGCTGGATGATGGGAATGATTGAGTTCGGTATCGCCCCGGGTTTCATGTTCTATGTCAGCGATATGCTTAATTACAGGACAAATGCCTTGTCCAACACACATTACTACGATGCTGGAGTGAGCTATGCATGGAAGTTCCTCCGCGCATCGGTCTCATACGGCAGACACCGTGCGGGAGAGACCTGCTCCGGAGGAATATGCAGGTATGTGCCCGAATACACGGGAGTTAATGCCAGACTTTCGATAATACTTTAATAATCTTAATACTATCAAGCGCATGAAAAAATTATCTTTTGTTGGATGGTTCCTTGCGGCATCTTCTGTGGTGCTCGCGCTCGGATCGTGTCAGGAAGAACAGCTTCCTGCTACCATCTCCGGTCTTCCGGATGGGGACATTACTTTCCTGTGGAATGACACCGGGAGCAAGACTGTCTCTATTGAGTCCAACTATGACTGGACTTTCGAGGAGGAGGATGAACATGATATCATCGAGGTTACAAGAACACAGGGCACAAACGACCTTGTGATCAAACCTGACATCAACTACGACCGCAAGGCATATACCGCCTCCATCAGGATTACGGCAGGTTCCGGTTCTGCTGCGGCAGAGAGGGTCATCACGGTGTCTCAGGGCGCGAATTCGGATACTTACCTGAATTTCCTCGATGCCGATCTTGCCGGACAGGACAATCCTATCATTATGTTCGAGTCCAGACCTGACGGAGAGCCTACTGTCAAGGAGATCCTTATTTCGACCAACAATGTCCTGTCCGTGGAAGTGTCTGCCGACCAGAATGTGACCATTCCCGGAACAGAGGAGCCATCGGAGCCTGAAGAAGATGAGGAGACAGGAGAGACCCAGGCAGCTCCCGGGACCAAGGTAGATATTCCGGGATACGGCTGGATGTCATACAAGATATCTTCGAGACAGACCGAGGAGGGGCCGGTCACGGTGCTTGCCCTGACCTGTCAGATGAACGAGAGCCCTACGGAAAGCCTTGCCCTGGCCATTGATGTTGTGAGCGGGAACGAGGATATAGACAACACCATAGAGACCAAAAGGATAGGTCTGGTGTCCATGCCGTCGACCCCCGCGATTGTGGTGAATCCGCAGGAGGGTCTGACTTTCGCCTATAATGACGATAAGCCACAGACATTCTCCGTGGCTGCCAATGTGGAGTACGATGACCTTACCGAGACCGAGAACGCCACATACCACTGGTTCACCAAATCCGGGTCCTGGGATAGCGGATATCCGGTAGTGACCCTTGCAGAGGATAACGGCAATGTCAAGGTCTATTCTGTGACTGTGCCTGCGAACTATGCGGCAGAGGACAGGCAGGTGTCCCTGTCTTTCCGGCAGAGGAATGAGGGCGAAGGCCTGGATCCGGTATATGCCGAAGTTATCTTCACCCAGACCGCTGCTCCACAGGCATCGGTATCTCTCAATGAGACAGTGTTGATAATCAACAGTGACAGGCAGAATGCCACATTGACCGTCGAGACATCCATACCTGAACTCACGGCTGTCGAGTGTCTGGATGACAGCGGAGAAAAGGCTGCCTGGTTCCAGGCGGAGTACAATGCTCTCATCAACCAGATTGTGATAGAATTCTACCCTGCCGGGGAGGAGGAGCGTAACGGTACCCTTACCGTGAATGTCGGTACAGGTATGAATAAGGCTTCCGCATCTGTGGATATCATCCAGCTCTCGACCCAGCCTTCTCTTATGCTCAACCCGGCCTCTGTCCAGCTCAATCAGGCGGGAGACCCTGTGACAGTGAGCGTTATCACCAACCAGGACAGCTGGAGCATCGACAGCTCGGTATCATCTGATTTCTCCATCGTAGAGGATCATGAGGCCAATACCATCACCATTTCCGGGACAGAGGTGACTTCCGGTGAGAGGACTGCCACCTATACTGTCACTGCAGGAGAAAAGACAGCCCAACTTGCAGTCTCACAGACGGTGGCATACAAGCTTGGTGACCCGTATGTGGTGAACGGCAAGACCGTGGGTATCGTCTATGAGGTGGATGCCGACGGTATGCACGGGAAGGCTTTCAGCCTGACGGTGGACAATATGAACGAAAGGGTGTTTTTCGCAGAGGCCGGCTGGCTGGAACCGGATTTTGTGGCAGGTATCGCAGAGAATGCTCTTCCTCTGAGTATGACAGATGGGCAGGACAACTGCGAAAGAATGAAGAATGAACCTGGCTGGTCAGAGAAGTTCCAGCTCCTGAAATGGGTAGAGGATCTCGGGGACGAGCAGGGAGTGGACTGGTATATCCCATCTATTGAAGAGCTCAAGGATCTCCTGGAATATATGAGCGGCGCCTCTTTCAAGACTGTGCAGTATGAAATCTCTGATACAGATGGCAATAAATGGACATACGACCTGGATGCGATAGACATTGACGAATCGGCGACGGTAGAGGTTTCCTGGAATAGAATCCGCGGTCTGTACAGCACCTATACCAGACCGGGTTCAGGCTATGACGAGGAACAGTATGTCGTGTTCGAGCCGTACACCGGATCTGATCCCGGAGATCACCGTCATCTTGTCGGAGATCCGTATTTGGAGAAAGGCGACAATAATGCTTACAGATGGATATCTTCTACTGTCATAACCAATTCATACAGCACATATGTCTATTATGTAGGAATGGAGGATGCTACGACAGGATATCCATATCCGACAGTGAGGGACAATATCAATGCGATATCGGATACCGGAGATGGCATCTCTTTGCCTATTGACTATGATGCCAATACAGGAAGTGTCCACCCTATCTGCCGCTTCTGATTTTTAATGATATGTCCGCAGCCTTTCGGCCGGCCTGTGTGTCCGACAGGGGGGACTGCGGGCATAATTGTGTGAAACCGGCAAATTGATCAGACAGGATTTGCCAAATTGACATTAGATGATGGTTAAGAAATTGATTGTAACCCTTATAGGGTGTCTAATCCCTTTGACCTCCATATTCGCGCAGACCGGTAAGGTGACTGTGACCGGAGTCGTCATCGATGAGGACAGCGTCCCTGTGGCGGGAGCCGGTATTGTCCTCAAGGGCACCACCATCGGTACATTTACGGATGCTGACGGAAACTTCACTCTCGAGACAGACAATGTGCCGGACATGACTCTCGAGTTCTCGTTCATAGGAATGAAGACACAGGAGGTCAAGGTAAGCCCCCGCCACGGGAAGGCGAAGCTCGAGATTGTGATGGAGATGGACCAGAACGAACTGGACCAGGTGGTTGTGACGGGTATCTTCAACAGGGACCTGGAAAGTTATACCGGTTCGGTGGTGACGATGAAAGGAGAGGACATAAAGAAAGTCTCCTCGACCAATATCGCAAAGGCTATCAGCGCAATAGACCCGAGTTTCCGCGTGATGGACAACTTCGAGATGGGGTCTGACCCTAACAGGCTGCCCGACATGCGTATGCGAGGGACATCGACCCTTCCGGGGGGAGCCGGGGCCAGCGGGGATCTCGTGTCTCTTCAGGGAGAGTACGATACCTATCCGAACCAGCCTCTGCTGATGCTGGATGGTTTCGAGATTGATGTGCAGACAATGGCCGACCTCGACCCTGACAGGATTGCCTCCATAACAATCCTGAAGGATGCTTCGGCTACGGCCATCTATGGTTCCAAGGCTTCCAACGGTGTCATCGTCATCGAGACCCTGGCTCCGCGCCCGGGAGCCATCAACGTGACCTACAGCGGCAATGTCCGCGTGGAGATTCCGGACCTCACCTCCTACAACCTGATGAATTCCGAGGAAAAGATAGAGGCGGAATGGAGGGCAGGTCTCTATTCCCAGACCGACCTCGCTTCCTTGAGGGACTACCAGTCCCGTCTCAGGGAGGTCCGCAGGGGTGTAGATACCTACTGGCTGTCTCAGCCTCTGCGCACTTCCGTGCAGCACCGCCATGCGGTCACTCTCGAAGGAGGTTCCCAGGCCCTGAGATACAAGCTGTATGCAGGACTCAACGAGACTCCCGGTGTGATGAAAGGTTCCAAGAGGAGTACCCAGACCGCGTCCCTGGACCTCAGCTACCGTTTCAACAAGTTCCTCCTGAAGAACAGCGTCACGGTTGACAATGCAGTGGGGACTGACAGTCCATACGGTTCGTTCAGCCAGTATGCCTTGCTCAACCCGTATCTGCGCCCCTATGATGAGAACAGGAATGTCAACAAGATAATGCAGACATGGAACATGCTCTATGCAGGAGATTCCGGGACATACGAGGTGGCCAACCCTATGTACAATGCCACTTTCCACAGCCTTGACCGTGATACGAGTTTCTCCATCAGGGAGCTTTTCAAGCTCGAGTACCGTCCTGCGCCGGCTTGGATTCTCCAGGCCAATGTCTCCCTGAGCAAGAGCGTGAGCAAGGATGAGGTGTTCCGGCCTGCCTACCATACGGCTTTCAACGATGTGACCGACCCGAGCCTCAAGGGAGACTTCTCCCGCGACCAGTCAGAGTCGTTCAACTATGCCATAGACTTTACCGCCATGTTCAACAAGGTGTTCGCTGAAAAGCATTTTGTCACTGCCAACTTCCGCTATTCGATACAGCAGGACCAGAGCGAGACCTACGGCGCTCTCGTGACAGGTTTTCCAAACGACTCTATGGACCATATCCTTTTCGGGCAGAAATATTCCGAGAACATGACGGGTACAGAGAACACTTCCAGGAGCATCGGAGCAGTCCTTACGGCGGGATATTCCTATATGTACCGATATTCCTTCGATGCCAATATCAGGGTGGACGGATCGTCGCAGTTCGGCCGGGACAACCGTTTCGCCCCGTTCTGGTCGGTAGGATTCAAGTGGGATGTCAAGAACGAACAGTTTATGAAGAGCGTGGACTGGCTGGATGACCTTGTCCTTGCCACATCGTACGGTATCACGGGTACTCAGGGCTTTGCCCCTTACCAGTCCCGTCAGGTCTATTCATATTCCGACCTGATGAAATACTATCTCTCTTCCGACGCCACCGGTATCGAGCTCGTGGCCCTCGGAAACAACCAGCTTAAATGGCAGCAGACAGCCACCTGGAACACCAGACTGGAGCTGTCCCTTCTCAAGGGCCGCATCACCGCCAGGGCAGAATACTATATCAAGAACACGGAAAACTCCCTGACCCAGGTGACTCTCGCCCCGTCCATCGGCTTTACTTCCTATCCATCCAATATGGGTACCCTGCAGAACCAGGGTGTGGAGCTGAACCTTGCGTTCATCCCGTACAGGAACGAAGCCAAGGAGGCCTACTGGGTAATTTCCATAAACGGGTCACACAATACCAACAAGCTCCTCAAGATATCCGAGGCCCTTGCCAAGATGAACGAGACCAATGCCAATGCGGATTCCGTCACCCCTCTGCCGCGATATGTGGAGGATATGTCCACTACTGCCATCTGGGCTGTAAGGTCCCTCGGCATCGACCCTGCTACGGGAGATGAGATTCTTCTGAAGAGGGATGGCACCGTGACCAGCAAATACGATGTGGTGGATGCCGTCGTATGCGGGGACACGGAGCCGAAATGGCAGGGTAACATCAATACATCGTTCAACTATATGGGCTTCGGGATCAACCTTGGCTTTATGTACCGTTTCGGCGGGCAGATGTACAATTCCACCCTCGTGAGCAAGGTGGAGAACGCAGACCTCAGGTACAATGCAGACAGGAGGGTGCTCTATGAGAGATGGACCCAGCCGGGTGATGTCGCCCAGTACAAGAGGCTGACCAATTCGGCCAACGGTGCGAATACGCAGCAGACATCGCGTTTCGTGATGAACGAGAACCTGTTCCAGTTCAGCTCCCTTTCCATTTCCTACAGGATGGAGAAGAACGCATATCCGTTCCTGCAGAAGCTGCGCATCTCATCCATGAAATGGTCCCTGAATGTCGAGGATATCTTCTACCTCTCTTCCATCAAGAGGGAAAGAGGTACCGACTATCCGTTCTCTCGGCAGTTCGCCCTTTCGCTCAATCTTGTGTTTTAAGGTAAGGAGGTATGATTATGAGAAAGATATTTACAGCGATATTGTTCCTGCCGTTCCTGCTTCTCGCATCCTGCGCGGAATGGCTTGATGTGCAGCCGAAGACCTCCGTGGAGGAGGAGGATCTCTTCTCTTCGGAGTACGGGTTCAAGGATGCATTGACTGGTTTCTATATCAAGATGGGGAAGACTGACCTTTACGGCCAGGCCATGACCTACTATTATCTGGATATGCTTGCAGGCCGGTACAATAATGATCCCGAGGGGATACTTGACACATCTCCATCTACAGTGTATGCATACGATGGTACATACGAGGGTACGGTCATCAACATCTACTCTTCCCTGTACAATGTGATAGCGAACATCAACAATTTCCTGAAGTTCGTGGACCAGAACAGGTCCGTGATACATACCGAAAACTATTACGAGACAATGAAGGGTGAGGCTCTCGGCCTGAGGGCTTTCCTGCATTTCGACCTGCTCCGCCTCTATGGGCCTGTCTACAAGGACAATCCTGAAGGTGCGGCTGTTCCTTACAGGACCAAGTTCGACAATATAGCCACTCCGATTCTTCCTGCATCAGAGGTGCTCGACCTTGTCATCAAGGACCTGCTTGAGGCAGAGGAGCTTCTCGAAGGGCATGACAGCGAGATATTCAATTATGATGATTCCGCCGACCCTTTCACCGAGATGAGGCAGATGAGGATGAATGTGTGGGCTGTCCGTGCCATGCTTGCAAGGGCATATTGCTACAAGGGAGATTCGGAAAGCAAGGCTCTTGCCCTGCAGTATGCCAGGAGCGTAATCGATTGCGGACATTTCACCCTTGCCGGGACTGATGACTATGCGGCCACGCCCATCACTCCGACAGAGCAGATATTCGCTCTCTACATAGATGACTATTACCAGATAATAGACCAGGTATTCACCAACGTGAGCTATTCCAATTCGCTCGCTGCATACCAGACAAATGTGACGCAGTGGTATGAGGTGGCTTCGGATGCCCGCTACAGGAATTTCTCCGCACCCCAGGGGACGGCTGTTGGCCAGCCTCTGCTCAAGTGCAACAAGTATATATTTACAGGCTCGGCATACACCGAGGGGCGCGGCAACTACAACGGTCTCGACTCCCAGCCTCTTATCAGGCTTCCTGAGATGTACTATATAGCTGCGGAATGCACTCCGGATGTGGATGAGGCGGCATCTTATCTCGATGAGGTGATTGCCCTTAGGTCAGGAAGGTACAATGCGACCTTTACCACCGGCTTCGATGAGACAGACACCCGCCAGATTTTCGGGGTGATGACCGGGCAGACAGTCCGGACCAACGAACTGATGAAGGAATATCTGAAAGAGTTCTATGGCGAGGGCCAGCTGTTCTTCTTCTACAAGAGGTTCGGGTTCACCGCCTTCCCTAACTGCCCTGCGGGAGACACCATGCCTCTGGCAAATTACCAGATGCCTCTCCCGGATGATGAATATACATACGGAAACCATAACTGATATGAAAGCACGGTATATAATGATTTTGTCTATCCTTGCAATGGCTCTGGCTTCCTGCAAGGTCAACGATATAGCCTATTACAGCGATGATGCGAGGATAGAGTTTTCCGGGGCATCCAGCTACACATTTACGGATGAAGACTGGCTGGAAGAGTATGTCCTCGGTCAGGATTCCTATATCGATGGCAGGTTCACCGCACAGCTCATAGGATATTTCCTCGATACACCGAGGACATTCTGCGTGCAGGCAACTCCTGTGGAGACATCCCTGTTCACTCCGGAACTGGAATTTGACAATCCGTACCAGTTTCCTGCCGGGGTCGTGACTGTCGATGCCGGCTTCAGGATCAAGTGTCCATCGAAGGAAAATGCATCCACCCGTTCCACCGACAAGAATGGCTATGTGGACATAGTGTATGACAACAGCTCTGAATACCAGCAGTTCGGGCAGGGAAGGGTGGAGAACCTTTCGTACAGGGTCACCGTCAACCTCGACCTGTATCCGGATGACTGGAACGCGGCTTTCTGGGGCAGATACAGCGTGTCGAAATATATCCTTATGATGGAGACTTTCCGCTGTGTCCACAAGGACATAGAGAGAAATTTCGACAGCTATATGGCGATAATGGAAGCCTATGCCCTATATAAACAGGAGAACGGTCCTCTGTACGGGGACGATGATTACAGTGATGAGGAAATTGAATTCCCTGTCTTTAACTAGAACGGACATGAACATATTTTTCAGAAACATAATCATCCTGGTATGCACCCTTGCCGCAGTTTCCTGCTACAAGGATCTCGGCAACTATGACTACCGGGACATCAACGAGATAACTATAGATCCGGGTTCATACACCTATTCGGCAGGCGTGCCATCCGAGGTGGTGATAACCCCGACAGTGACCCAGTCCCTGACGGAGGGTACTGACAATCTTTCATACCTCTGGCAGAGACCTGTCTCCGGTAACCGCTGGGAGGAGCTGGGCACGGAGCCTCAATATGTGCTTCAGGTTACCCAGGAGGATAACCAGGTCATAAACCTGATTTTCTCTGTAACTGACAACAACCTCGGCATCACGACATACGCGGAGATATATGTCAGGCCGATAATCGCTTTCGAGAGCTGCTGGTTCCTGCTCCAGGACATAGATGGGCAGGCAGTCCTCGGGAATGTGGACGGAGAAGGCGATGAGAGGACTGTCAGCCACGACATCTATGGGGCACAGAACGGAGGACAGGCTCTCCAGGGCAGTCCTCTTTTCCTCGGTGTGCAGCCTTATATGAGGACGGACCCTCCTACGGCTGGTAACTCCAATACCGAGAATCTGCTCGGGGTGTTCACCTCCTCGGCTCAGTATATCCTCGAGGCATCCACGATGCATGAGCATCCTGACCTGGACTATGACAGGATTGTCTACGGAAGACATCTGTCAGGAGAGAACATGCCTCAGAATGACGGTTCCGGCCCGACATTCATGAAAGGGCAGCGCAACGGTTTCGCGATAGCGGATGGAGGTACCCTGTGGTATGCCGTCCATGATGACCTGGCCCTGATGTACCCTCTCAGGCTCGATCCATCGTCTCTCGGCAGTGACCCGTATGCATATACGGTTGGAGATGCGTGTCTGTCATACGCGAGGGGCAATAACATGCTCGTGTACGATTCGCGTGGAAACAGGTTCCTGACCTACATCAATACCACAGACTACGGTTCCGGATATTGGGTGAGACAGGAGATTGTTGATGGGGGAGGTTCCGAAGACAACGAGTATCTGGAGTTCACATCCAACAATACGGCATATCTGACGCCGGTGGGAGAAAACGGGAAGACCAACGCTTTCAATCCGGACCTGCTGCAGAGCGGACTGGTGATGGATGTAATGGGGATGTCAACATCGGGCCAGGGCACCAGCAATGTCCTTGCGGTCGGCCATTCGGACAATACGTTCCATATATATGAGTTGAGTATGGATGCGATAGTGGACAACAATGATGCGTACGCAAGGTGCAGCGGCTACTGGTCTGTATCGGCCGAAGGTTCCCTGGCTTCTTCGGAAAAGGTGCCGGTGACCACATCGTCATATTTCACGAGGATGTTCTTCTATGCGTCAGGCAATGCCATCTACCGAGTGGACATTTCGCTTTCAACCCCGACAGTCACTCGGATCTGGGCTTCCGATGATGCTTCCGATGTGGTCACTGGCCTGAAATTCAAGTCCGACAACGAAGAGATATATTATGAGGACAATACTGTCAAGGGTGTCACCCATCAGCTCGGGGCGATAGTCGAGAGCCAGAATGGAGACTGCGTGCTTGTGGAGTTCAATATGACTGCTGCCGGAGAGATAGAGCAGGATTCTGCAGGTGTCCAGAATATAAAGGTGTTCGGAGAGGATACCGATGGAGATGCCATCTTCTCCAATGTGGTGGATTTCGTTTACTCTTACAGGGATAAGATATATACCTTGGAGTAAAATTCTGCTTGTAGGTTTTTGACTGCATATTATTGGAATTTTATGCATTTCAGACATATTTTTCTGTTTCAGGCGATTCTGACCTTGGCTTTGGCACTGGTGAATTCACCGGCCCATGCCGCTTTCGGGAGTCGCCTGAATCCGTCTTATGACATAGAGACCTGGAGTATCCCTGACGACATGATCGGCAGGGACTTCAGCCTTTTTATCACTGTGCTCGACACTGATTTCACTCCTGCTCCTGAAGCAAAGTTCGGATATACGGGTGACCGTTTCGGTCCTATGATTTTCCGCTTTGTGGAGGACGGGGATGATCTGGTCCTGGAGCAGGCTGTGGGCTATGAGCTGCCTGACAGTACGGGTGTCGGGAGCGACCTGAAGACCATGTACTCGGAGCGTGCCGAATATATGGAGGCGCGGAGATTCCATGTGATTTCCCGTGAGAACGGCAAGATACGCTTCGATGTGAGGGACTGGCTGAACGATGACATGTATTTCGGTCTCCAGCCTTATGCCGCCATTCTCCGTCTCGGGATGAAGGTGGAGCAGAGTTCCCGTGTGGTGGAGGTGAAGCATCTTCCGGGGCAGTTGATTGTCAGGTCGGAGCTGAAATATGCTCCCATACCTTTGCCGAGCGCCCCTAAGGATACCACGACCTGGACTGTGGGGACCTGCCTTTCTCTTCTTCCGGAGGAGAAGATGGAGCCTGTGTGCTATGACAGGAGGGTCGGGTATTTCAATATCCCTGCCGCCAAGGTGTCTGTGCCCGGGGTCGCCCTCAAGAAGAAGTCTGTGATAAAGATGTTCAGGAACGGTGTGACTTTCTGTATTCATCCTGATTTCCCCGATTCTCTGCGTCCTGCGGTGAGGAGGGCTGTGGAGACCTGGGACAGGATTTTCCTCGACTATGGTCTTGACGGAAGGGTAAAGCTTGAGGAGCCGGCGGCAGAGGACCTGGACGGATGGTATTCGGTGGACAATGCGAGGGTGTCCTGGATAATGTTCAATGATGCTCCAGGTAATGAGAATGCCTATGGAAGGGCATATTCGGATGTCCGTACGGGGGAGACCCTCTGTGCATATCTCGGCATTTTCAGCGGTGTCGACACCATTCTCCGCAGATGGTACATGGCCCAGACAGGGGATATAAGTCCCGTGCCCGAGGATGTGTATATGGCTATGTTCGAGATGATGGCTACCCATGAGATCGGGCATACTCTCGGTCTTGCGCATAATTTCTATGGGAGCCGCCTGTATTCCATTGACCAGCTCCGGGATTCCGTGCTCATGTCAAAGGTGTCGCACGGGAGTTCCATCATGGATTACATGAGGCTGAACTATGCCGCCATGCCGGGAGACGGGATTGCTCCTGTCGATCTTGTCCCGGTGATAGGCCCGTACGACAAGGCTGCCATCATCTGGGGGTATAGCGATTCCCTTACCGTGTTCCCGACGCTTGGTTGCAGCCTTGTGTCCATGAACAGCGACAGGGGCAGGCAGGGCAGGTCGCACAGATATACCATGGATGATATCAGGGGGGATTTTGCGGCATGGATGTTTTCTCAGGACAGCCTCAGGTTCTTCCAGGAGATTGCCAACGATCCTACCACTGTTGCGGACGACCTCGGCTCCCAGCCTCTTCTGACTGCCGAGAACGGAATGAAGCATCTCCGTCAGGTGCTGGATTCGTACAGCAGGGCTCTGGCGGACAGTACTGTGTCCCGAGAGTTGCTTCCTGACAGTGCTTTCGTGTATTCTACTGTGTCCATGCAGTATTCCAAGTTGATAGACAATGCCATTACCTTTGTCGGAGGACTGATCAGGGTCCCGTCCGGCAATTCGGTGAAATACGCCCCTGTGGACAGCGTTTCCCAGGCCGAGGCCATCAGATTCATAGATAAATATGTGTTCAATGCCCCTGAGTGGGCAAACTGGATAGTGGACGATTCCAACAAGGAATATGTGGCGTACAGGATTTCAAGGAATCTTTCCAAGGAAGAGAACAGGATGTGGACCAAGGAGACAGGGCAGTACGGGCTTTTTATCAGGGATGGCCGTGTCATCCTGGATATGGCGCAGTCCTATGTGTCTGTCGTGGGCCAGATAGACAGGGGAGTCGGTCTGCGATGCCGTCCTCTGCCGTCCATTGCATCGTTCAATGGTTCAGGATTGATGGACATTACGGATTCCCTGTATGCCATGCTCGACTCCAAGGTCATGAAGAATGTGTATGGACTGCGTTCCATGCATGACCTGTGGCATGTCTTCGATGATGCACAATGCATTTATTCCCTTGACGGCTACACTATCAAGGTCAAGCTCAGATACAGCAGGATGCCTGATTATTCGGTGACGGAGATGAGGCAGCCGGCAGGCATTGTCCCAGTGGAAGTGTCTTTCTATGTCAGGAATGAGCTTCCCCGTCCTGACGGCAAGCCGGATATGGACAGGAGGGCGGCCATTGTTTCTCCTGACGGCACTGTGCGCCTGTATGTTGGGCCTACTGTGCCTGAATTCTACAGGACGATTCTGGCGAGGACTGTCAGGCGCTACAACAGGGATTACGGCACGCGGATTGTCCTGGTGGATACCGATGTGATCTCGGCTGACTGCGAGGCGGCAGTGTCTTTCGATGTGCTGGACACTGACATCACTGCCTATGCTGTGCCGGGGTATTTCCGTCTCAACATAGGTGCGGATACTGTCCCTGACGAGAAGGATGTGAGCCGCAAGCTCAGGATGGCTCTTGACATGTACACCGGGGCTGCGATTGGGATTGTTCCGGGCAAGGCCAAGGACGAGCTGTCATTGTCGAGACGCGGAAGATTTATGTGATACCAATAATATTGATATTATGAAAAGGTTTTTGTCATTATGCATTGCTGCGGACAGGACGGTTCTGCAGAAACTCGGTAATGATTGTTTGACATTTTAAAAGCATTTATATGAAAAGGATAGTAATAGAAACAGCAGCGGTGATGTCTGTCGTGGCATTAGCCGCCTGCAGCGAAAAAACCATAGATACGGTATCTCCACCTGTCTCTGTGCCGGAGACGGCAGATGTGTCGGTGTTCAATATCACGACGGAAGGATATGCGAGCGATGATCCTGACTTCGACGGGCTGTTCAGGCTGGAGCTTGCCGCCAAGGATGCGGTAGGGCTGTTCATCGTCCATGCAGATGGGTCGGTGGAGGTCCTCAGGATGGTGCTCGAGTCGGATGGGTCCTGGAATATTGCGCTGAACGATGATGATGTCATAACCTGGACTGAAGGGGACAGGTATTTTGCATACTATCCGCAGGACAGCAAAATAGATGCGGCATCAGTCAATCTTCAGGCAACCTCCGAGGAGGAATTCTTTGCGGATGTGATTGCCGGATGGACTGTAGCGGCAGACCAGTCAGAAGACTTCGAGGTATCCTCCCTTCTGACTGCCTCGGGCGTGTACAATCCGGATGGCGGGACAGGGAAACCTTCGATAGACATATGTCTCTCTCCTAAGACAGCTCTTGTATGCTTCGTCCCGGAATGCACGACATACGTGTTCGACAACACTCCTGCAATTCCGGATTACAACAATCCGCTGCAGGTCGATTTTGATGGGATAGACCCTTTCAACGATGGCGGAAGATATTTCTACAAGACCAATCCTGCCGATGGGACCGGGTTTTCCGGTACTGCCGGAGGAGAGAAGTGGTCGCAGTCCATTTCCGGTGTCGGGCCAGGAGAAGTCGTTGTCATTCCTGTAGGCCGGGCGTCGGAGATACACCATACCCTGCAGCCAGGGGACTTTTTCCTGTCTGATGGCAATCTCCTGTCCAGGGATGCGGATGCCGCTGATGTCAGCTCTGCGGATGTGATAGGTATGGTGACCAATATAGACCCTGACAGGATCGGTCAGGCTGCAAAAGATGCCCTCGGAGGTGTTGTCCACGGGACTGTGACTTCTACCCGAGAGAATTCTGTCTATGCATGGTACGGTACCCAAGGGAATGACAGCAGGGATGAGTCTTCCATAGGTCTTGAGGTGCTGGCTTCTGTCGAGTCCACTCCGGAAGAGAACCTGGAGATTCTGGATGCCGATGTGGATGGCTATGGATATACCAGTGCCATATTCAGCAAGAGGGCTAAAGATGTGGCATCCGGCAAGTATCCGCTGTTCAGGTCTGCGCAGTTGTTTTCCAATGTCGTGGGGGGACCTGAAGCCAATGCGGTCACGACAGGATGGTATGTCCCAGCTATGGGGGAACTGATGGATTTCTTCAGGACGGCCTGCGGAATGTCCTTGACATCTTCGGATGGCACTTTCGGCGGAGAGCTGAATGACATATGGATGTGGTGGACAGGGACCGGGGTCGATATTGCCGCTGCAATAAACAGTTCCATGTCCAAGGTATCTATGGATGACAAGACATTCCTTGATGATTCAGACCTGTACACGAGGTTCTACTGGACTTCATCCGTATCTGCGGATAATCTTGCCCTGACTCTGTATTTCTATGCGCTGTATGAGGATACGGCACCGGAAGAGAACCTGATGCTGAGGAGCAGTTATAAGAGTGCCGCCGATGGTGGTGCGCTTTCCCGGCTGGTGCTTGTATTTTGACGCTTCCGTACCGGAATTGCCGGAAAAGAATTATTTTTGTCCCTGTCGTCCTGATGGGGACAGTATATTTTTAAAGGAAAAGACAGCAAATGATCTATAGAAACGGTATTATGAAAAAGATTATTTCCATCCTTGTCGCAGCCATGGCGGCTGCAGCTGTATGTCAGGCTCAGGAGATTTCTCCCAACGCAATTGTGAAAGACCTTTCCGGAAGCAGTGTCCTGATGGGTGATGTGCTCAAGAATGATGTGGTGATCGTGTCTTTCTGGGCCACATGGTGCAAGCCTTGCCAGGCGGAGCTGGATGCTCTTGCCGAGATCGAGGACATGTGGGCTGACCAGATCCGCGTGGTGGCCATTTCCACAGATGATGCGCGTTCGGCATCCAAGGTGAAGTCCACTGTCAAGGCGAAAATGTGGCCGTACGAGGTATATACGGATGAGAACAGCACCCTTGCCAAGTCTCTCAACATTTCGTCGATTCCGTTCGTCATGATTGTGGCGGATGGCAAGACCGTCTATTCCCACACCGGCTACACTCCTGGCAGCGAGCGTCTGCTCGTCGAGGATGCCCTCTCCTACCTCAAAAAGTAGCTCACCACAGCGCCACCCTCCCGAAACTACCCATATCGAGGTCGGCTTTGATTCCCATTGCCCGGAAAGCCTTGACTATTGTGGAGAAAGTGATGCTTTTGCCACTTTCAATTTTGGAGATTTGCGCCCTTTTTACTCCCATAAGCTCACCAAGTTGTTCTTGTGTGAGCTTTTTTGCTGTTCTGGCTTTTCTGATAGCTTCCCCGATCATGAAATCGTTGATGTCTTTTTCATACTGGTCTCTTGCAGGAGTCCCCTTGCTGCCGAGTACCTTGTCGACAGCTTCTTCTTCAGTATAGAATTTCATTTCCGCCATATCATTTCTGTAATTTATTCTTGTAATATATTCTCCTGATTTCCTTGGCTTTAGTGATTTCTTTCGCAGGGGTTTTCTTGCTTTTCTTCACAAATCCATGAGTGGCGATCACTAAAGTTTCTGTCTCTGTATCCCAAAATGCCAATATCCTGTATGAGATTCCATTGTACAAAGTACGGAATTCCCATATGTCAGAATCTTCTAATTTTTTGAATAATTCATTGTCTATGACATATTTGCATTTGTTTATGTTGTACATGATCTTGGCTTTTGCCTTCTCCTCCAACCTGTTCAGAAACTCGATGGTTTCTTCAGAATATATTATTCTGAAATTTCCGCAGCCCTCCATGTCTTTTTTCTTGCAAATATAGTAAAGTTTCCTAAAAAGGAAACTTATTTCAGATTTTTTTGTTTTTCCAGCGTCCGGAGCGGAGGTAGAGCCCGCACAGGATGAGCATCCCAAGCGCATAGACATGCTCTGCAGTCCAGCAGATTGCGATGTCTGCCTTGAGAATGGTGCAGATGACGGTGCAGTAGCCGAGATAGATGACCAGGGCAACCGTTTCCAGGATGAATACTGTGCGCGTGTTGCCCGTGCCGATGCTCGCGTTGAAACAGATGTTGCCGGCTACATTGATGAGGTATGACGATGCCATCACAAGCATGGCCGGCACTGTCGCGTCGATGATGTCAGGCATGTCGGTAAAGATTCCGATGACCTGTTTCGGGAATATCGCAAACAAGGCTATGATGGAGATGATGATGGCGTAGCCCATTTTCATGACCCTGCCGATGAGTCCCGGAACCCTGTCCTGCTCTCCAGCCCCGATCATGTTGCTGACCAGAGTGCTGCATGTGGACGAGAATGCCATAAGCACTACCCATATCAGTCCTGAGACATTCCTGACAATGTTGGACACTGCCAGCGAGCGCTCTCCGAGGTGCTCCACAAAAAGGAAGAATATGAACCATGTGGACACTGAAAGGAAATTCTCTATCATTGTCCATACGGATATGTTGAACATGACTTTAAGCTCCTTCCATTCGAACTTCGCCGGTCTGTGCAGCCCGAATTTGCGGGTGTCTGTCCTTGTGGCGGTATATACAAGGAAAAATATCAGCGAGACAAGTTCCGCAAGGGTGGAGCCTATGGCCGCACCTGCGATTCCGAGGACAGGGAATCCAAGCTTTCCGTATATGAGTATCCAGTTGAAGACGACATTCGACAGCACCATCACTATGGAGTTGAGGGTCAGCGTCTTCGTCTGCATGGTGCCGATGTAGAAGGCTCTGAACATGGCGGTGGTCCATGCGAAGAACAGCCCGAGTATCCTC
This sequence comes from Candidatus Cryptobacteroides faecigallinarum, assembly GCA_017695015.1. Taxonomy (GTDB): domain Bacteria; phylum Bacteroidota; class Bacteroidia; order Bacteroidales; family UBA932; genus Cryptobacteroides; species Cryptobacteroides faecigallinarum. The sequence continues at coordinate 58,970 of JADIMD010000023.1, forward strand.
CATCGCACATATGTCAGTGCGGCATCGAGGATCTTGTCCGAAGACACCATCTTTGACATCAGCCATGGGGAAAGTGCTTCCGACAAGGCTATCATAACGGCTGCAAACCCTAAGAGGAAATACAGCCCGTGCCAGAAAATCTTGCCCGTGTCGGTGTATTTCCCCTCACCGTTGCGGCGCCCTATGATTATCTGTGACCCTATGCTGAAGCCGAAGCCAACGATGAAAATCACCATGTAATACACTCCGGCAATGGCGGAAGCTCCGAGCTCTATCTCTCCGACCCTTCCCAGGAATGCAGTGTCGGTCATGCCGATCATCTGCTCCATGAAGAGGCTTATGAGGATAGGATAGGCGACCTGCCATATTCCGCGGTAGGTATATTTCCCTTCTATTCTCTCTTTCATACGGGCTTATTTACACCATTTGTCCAGCCATGAGAAATATTCCCTGTGCCAGAGCAGGGAGTTCTGGGGCTTCAGTATCCAATGGTTTTCTTCAGGGAATATAAGCAGCCGTGACGGTACTCCCATCAGCTGGGCCGCATTGTATGCAGCCATTCCCTGGTCGGCAGGTACCCTGAAATCCATTCCTCCGTGAGTGACGAGGATAGGGGTGTGCCATTCGGTGACCTTTTTGTGCGGCGAGTTGGCATAATGCCTTACAGCTGCAGGTCTTGTGCTCCATGGTGAGCCTCCCTGCCGCACTCCTCCGAAAGTCTCCCCGTCTCCGGCAGGACCTGTGGCCCATTTCCCGTCAGCGTCCTGTGTCATGCTGCATTCTTCAGGAACTCCTCCATTGTCCCAGTTCGGGAACCACATTTCCTCAGTGGTCATATACATGTGTTCCTGGTTGAAGATTCCGGCGTGTGCCACGAATGCATCGAATATGTCACCGTGGATTCCGCACAGGTTGTACACCGAGTACCCTCCGTAGCTTGCTCCGCATGCGGCTATTTTCCCGATGTACGGCTCGGACTTTATGTCACGGGCAGCGCAGAGGTAGTCCTGCATGTTCAGTCCGCAGTAGTCTCCGGATATCTGCTCGGTCCATTCCTGTCCGAATGCGGTCGTACCCCTTCTGTTTGGCAGGACCACTACATATCCCTGTTCTGCCATCAGCCTGTAGTTCCATCTGAAGGACCAGCCCTGGCTCAATGTGCCCTGAGGACCTCCGAGGCAGATTTCTATTGCAGGATATGTCTTTGAACTGTCGAATTCAGGAGGGAATATCACCCATGTGAGCATGTCTTTCCCGTCAGTTGTCCTGATGTGCCTTGCTTCCATTGCAGGGGCTTTCAGTCCAGACAGCAGATCTGTGTTTTCGTTTGTCAGCTGCCTGCAGTCCGTTTCTTCTCCTCTGACTGTGACAGCCGCGAGTTCGGTCGGGAAGTTCATGCTGCACCATGAAGTCAGCAGGACAGTGCTGTCTCCCTCATGCAGAATTCCGAACGGAGAATTGAAATCATACCAGAGCTCTTCTCCCGTGATCCTGTCTATGGCCCATTCGTTGCCTGTTGTGCGCGATGCCTTGAATATCCCCTGTACCCCTTCTGCAAGGGCATTGAACCATATCGTCCCGTTCCCGTCCCACACTGGCCCGGAGACATTGTATTTGAATCCTTCTGAAATTTCCCTGACTCCGTGCAGCCATCCTCCCTCAGATGTACTGCCGCCTTCCATGGCTTCTGCGAGTTTGGCAAGGTCGGTTTCTGCTGCCATCAGCCTTTGCCTGTCGGCTTCATACCCGTTCCGTGCCATGCTGACCCAGCAGAGTGTCCTTCCGTCGGGCGACCATACAGGGTTGGTGTCGTAGCCTCCGCCCATCGGTATGGTGACTGTGTTCCCGGTCTGCGTGTCGAAAATATAGATTTCGGAATCGGTGGAGAATGCATATGCCTTTCCGCTGAGCTTCTTGCATGAATAGGCAATGAATCTCCCGTCAGGGCTCCAGCACAGCTGCTCGATACCGCTGAACGGCTCTGCAGGCAGTTCGAACAGTGCTTCCGAAGGCCCGAGAATGTCTTCTGAGGATTCTTCGCATATGCAGCTTTTCTTCCCTGCATCGAAGCTGGAGATGAAGGTGTGAGGTATTTCCTTTACCCAATGGTCCCAGTGCCTGTACATCAGGTCGTCAGTGCAGATTGCGTCGGCCTTGTCCAGGTCATTGTGCAGGTCTGAAGGCTTCCGAAGTCCGCTATTGACATATTTTACATACATTATCCTGCTGCCGTCAGGAGATATGGCGAATTCCCTGATGCCTCCGTCAATTTCGCTGAGCCTGGTCTTCTTTCCGAGCTTCCATCCCGAGTGTCTTTCCCGTATCGGGGCACTCCAGATCTGCCCGTCCTGCAGGAAGACTATCCTTTGCCCGTCAGGGCTCCAGACTGCATTGCTGATGCTTTTGCCCTCTTTTGTAAGCTGTTGCTCTGAGCTTCCGTCTGCATCGCAGATGAACAGGTTGCTGCATGACCTGTTTTCTTCTATCGATGAATAGGACACATTGTAGAGTATGTGTGCCCCGTCAGGTGAAAGCTGAGGGGAGGACACCCTTCCGAGGGTTAGCATAAGTTCGGGTGTGAGCCTGTCCTCTCCCGTGAAGCCGCTTTTGCCTATGTAGCCTTCAGAATTGCCGTTGTTCTTGATTATCATTATAATACATATTGAGACCGCTATCAGTAGCGTGGCTTTTAATACAAATCCCGTTGCGGAAAATTTCTTTTTTGCCATATGTCCTTGTGTTTCAATGTGTGTTTCATTTTACGGCATGTCTGTGCCGGAATACTGCTGCAGGACTTTGGCAGCCTCTTGCGTGAGCTGCTGCCTTACGGATTCCGGTGACAGCACTTCTATCCTGCTCCCGAGCCTGAACAGTTCCATCATCAGGCTTTCATTCGGGCGTACAAAGATAGAAAAAGTTATCCTGACTCCATCGTCCCCGATTTCTTTCTGGGACGGATGTATCGGCAGATCCCTGAGGTAGCCGGCTTCCTTTGCGGATGCCCTGAATCTGATTTCCACAGGTCTTTCAGTGGACAGGTACACCCCGAAATTGGTGGCGAAAAGCGCGTCTGCATCGAATCCTGCAGGCATCGTGAATTTTCTGCCTGTCTGCTCCAGACTCACTATCCTGTCAAGCCCGTATACCCTGACAGATTTCTTCTCTATGCAGTTCGCTATCAGATACCACCTCCTGGCGGATTCCTTGAGGGCATAGGGCTGGAGGGTGTATTCGGATGTCTCTCCCGAAGCATATTTCCTGTATCCGGCTTTAAGCTCCATATTGTCAGTCATGGCTTCGAGTATGGGTGTCAGATGTTTCTGCCCTGACGGGATGTCCTCGACCGAGACCCTTCCCGACAGCCTTTCTTTGCTGAGCGACAGCATCTCGTTGATTGTGAATGTGTTGATGAGCCATGCGGAGGCGGCCCGCTCGTCAGAGATGTCGTCGGTGTCCCCGATGTAGTATCTGTTGGTGCTCCTGTTGCAGGAAATCCTGATGTTGAACAGGTCCTCTATCGCTTCCCTGTGGTTGTTGAATGTCCGTCTGGAATATCCAGTGCCGAACCGTGCTTCCCATTTCGAACACAGTTCTTCAAGCGTAAGCCCGTTCTCCCTTGCCCTGACGAATGTCTGGATGAGCCATATGTATTTTTTCAGCAGTTCGGATACCATGATTCTTTAGCTTATCTTGCTGTAGTCGCGGATGCGGTATTTGTCTTTCCTGAGTTCTTCCCTCAGGGTGGCGTTCTGCGGCGATGAGAGCTCGGGGTCCCTTTCCAGGACGGAGGATGCATAGGCTCTCGCATCGTTGAGGATTGTCCCGTCCTTTGCCAGCGAGGCGATGTTAAGGCTTATCGGCAGTCCGCTCTGCTGGGTGCCTTCCAGATCTCCCGGACCGCGCATCTTCATGTCCTCCTCCGCCAGTTCGAACCCGTTTTCCGTGGAGCACATCATTTCTATCCTGTGTCTGGACTCCTTGCTCATCTTGTGCCCTGTCATCAGGATGCAGTATGATTTCTCGGAGCCTCTCCCGACCCTTCCCCTGAGCTGGTGCAGCTGGCTCAGCCCGAACCTTTCCGCACTTTCTATCACCATCACGGAGGCATTCGGCACATCCACCCCCACCTCTATCACTGAAGTTGCCACGAGGATGTTGGCCCTTCCTGCGGCGAAAGCGTCCATGTTGAAATTCTTTTCCTCGTTGCTCTGTTTCCCGTGTACTATAGCCACTTTGTAGTCGGGGAGCGGGAATGCGTCGGCAATCTGGTTGAACCCCTCTTCAAGGTTCTTGTAGTCCATGGTCTCGCTTTCGAATATCAGCGGATAGACGACGAAAACCTGCCTTCCGAGGGCTATCTGGTCTTTCATGAACCTGTACAGGGCCGACCTTTTGCTCTCTGTGGCGTGCATGGTGAGGATTGGTTTTCTGCCCGGAGGCAGCTCGTCGATTACCGAGACATCGAGGTCACCGTACAGGGTCATGGCGAGGGTGCGCGGTATTGGGGTGGCTGTCATTACCAGTATGTGCGGAGGGATTCCTGCCGATGATTTTCTCCACAGCTTCGCCCTCTGCTCCACTCCGAACCTGTGCTGCTCGTCGATTATCGCCAGCCCGAGGTTGCGGAACAGCACATTGTCTTCGATGAGGGCGTGCGTCCCGACGATTATCCCTATCGAGCCGTCTTCGAGCCCGGCATGGATTTCCCTCCGTTCGGAGGCACGGCTGCTGCCCGTCAGGAGAGCTGCCTTCACCCCGGTCGGTGCCAGATATCTGGATATGTTCTTGAAATGCTGCTGGGCAAGCACTTCCGTAGGTGCCATTATGCATGCCTGATAGCCGTTGCCTATGGCAATGAGTGCGCTGAGGACGGCCACCATGGTCTTTCCGCTTCCCACATCGCCCTGAAGCAGGCGGTTCATCTGATGTCCGCTGCGCATGTCTTCCCGTATTTCCCTTATCACCCTTTTCTGGGCTCCGGTGAGGTCGAACGGCAGCGCCTTGTAGCACAGGTTGAACGCTTCTCCGACTTTTGTCATCATTATCCCTGCTTCGTTGCGTCTGCGGATGTATTTCTGCTTCAGCAGAGACAGCTGGAGCATGAACAGTTCTTCGAATTTCAGCCTGTATTTCGCTTTTTCGAGGGCTTCCATCCCTGTCGGGAAATGGATGTTCTTCAGGGCGTATCCTATCGGCACAAGCCCTTTCTCTTTCAGCACATATTCCGGCAGGCTTTCCTCCACATCCCTCAGGGCGATGTTTATCACTGTGGCCATCAGCTTGTTCATCACCTTGCCCGTGATGCCGCCGTTGCGCAGCTTCTCGGTGCTGTTGTAGACCCCGGTCATGGTGCTGCCGCCTGCCATTCCGCTCTCTCCTGCCTGGCTGCCCTGTCCCTGCGTGGCCGGGTCGATTTCCGGATGGACGAGGTTTATCCTGCCGTTGAAGGATGTCGGTTTTCCGAAGAATGTAAATTCCGCGCCTGGAACGAGTTTTTCCTTCACCCATTTCAGCCCTTTGAAAAAGACCGCCTCGATTTCTCCGCTCCCGTCCGCAATCATCACCGACAGCCGCTTGCCGCCGATGACTTCCGCCCTGACCACCTTGGCGCGGATCTGGACATATGCCATGTCGGGACGGATCTCGGATATGGGTATGATGCTGCTCCTGTCGATGTATCTGAACGGATACAGCCTCAGCAGGTCTCCGAAAGTGGACACTCCGAGCTCCTTCTGCAGAAGGGAGGCTCTTTTCGGCCCCACGCCCGGCAGAAACTGTATCTCGGTATCGAGTCCGCTTCCTGACATTTTCTTTCGCTTATGTTTGTGATGAACCGTTGGCAAAGATAGGAAAAATTGGTTACATTTGCAGGTTGGAACAGCCCTGATACGGCTTATGTAAATCTAATGATATGGGAAAGAAATTGACAGTAGGAATAACGCAGGGGGATGGCAACGGGATAGGTTATGAGGTCATCATCAAGGCTCTTGCGGACGAGAGAATGCTTGACCTGTGTACTCCGGTGATATACGGGTCGTCCAAGATATTCGGGTTCTACCGGAAACAGATACACAATATTGACCAGCCTGTCAATACCAATGTGATCACTTCTGCCCAGGATGTACATCCCAAGAGGATAAATATAGTCAACTGTCTGCCGGACAATATTTTCGTTGAGCCGGGACAGGCGACTCCGGAATCCGCCAAATCGGCGATGACTTCCCTGCAGAGGGCTGTGGAGGACATCAGGGACGGGTATATCGATGTCCTGGTCACCGCCCCTATCAACAAGAGGGCGATGGTCAATGAAGGCTTCGGCTACACGGGACATACCGAATATCTGCAGGAGCAGTTCGGTGTGGACGATGTGGTGATGATAATGGTGAGCGACCGTCTCAAGGTGGCTGTGGCCACAGGACATATTCCTTTGAAAGATGTGCCTTCTGTCCTGACGAAAGATTTGATACTCAGGAAGCTGAGACTGATGAAATCATCCCTTGAGAGAGATTTCGGGATAAATTCCCCTAAGATTGCCGTGCTCGGGCTCAATCCGCATTGCGGAGACGGGGGCCTTCTCGGTGACGAGGAGCAGCAGATTATTCTTCCTGCAGTCCAGGAAGCTGTCGGTGAGGGCATCAATGCGTTCGGCCCTTATTCTCCGGACGGGTTCTTCGGTCTCGGGAACTACAGCAGATACGATGCGATACTTGCAATGTATCACGACCAGGGTCTGACTCCATTCAAGGCCATAGCTTTTGAGGACGGTGTGAACTTTACTGCCGGGCTTCCGATTGTGAGGACCTCTCCTGATCACGGGACTGCATACGAGATGGCCGGCCGTGACATGGCGGATCCGCAGTCGATGATGTCGTCTATCTACACTGCGATAGACATTTACCGTCACAGGGAGGCCTATGATGAGCTCGTCGCAGGGAAGATGGACATCAAGATGCCTGACACCGAGATCAAGCCTAAGGGAGGTAGAATCATAGAGTAGGCATTATGGCGGACAATCTGACGAGACCTCCGATTTTCCTGTATACGGACGGTGCAGCAAGCGGAAATCCCGGTCCTGGAGGTTATGGTGTCATATTGAGGTGTGCCGGAAGGGAGAAGGAGATGTCCGGAGGTTTTGCCATGACGACCAACAACAGGATGGAGCTGCTTGCGGTGATCACGGGGCTGGAGGCGATAAAGTGGGACAACGCGGAGGTGCATGTCTACAGCGATTCGAGCTATGTGGTCAAGTCCGTCAATGAGGGCTGGCTTTTCAACTGGGAGAAAAAGGGTTTTGCCAAGGCCAAGAATCCTGATCTGTGGAAACGCTTCCTCCCTCTTTTCAGAAAGCACAGGGTCTCTTTCCATTGGATAAGGGGGCACGCTGGGCATCCGGAGAACGAGAGATGCGACGCCCTTGCCGTGGCTGCGAGAAGTGCCGGCAGCCTGCCCCAGGACACCGGATTTCAGATGCAGGATTTGGTAAATCATCAAATATGATTTATCTTTACGGGGATAGTGAATAATAATGTTCGGCATTTTCAACAGAAAATGTTCTCTTAAAGAGAGCGGTCTTCTGCATGTCATTCAGGACAGGCACTCGCACATCATGTATGGAGTCGATGACGGGGTGAAGACTTACGAGGAGTCTTCCGATATTTTTGCCTGGCTGTCCGGAAACGGCTTGAAGTCGCTCTGGCTGACTCCACATGTCATGGAGGATATTCCCAATTCCAGCGAATCATTGAGTGTACGGTTTTCCGGGATGGTGCAGTCTCTCGGTCATGGAGCTGTGCTGCATCTGGCGGCGGAATACATGATGGACAATCTCTTTGTGCAGAGACTCGAATCAGGGGATCTGCTTTGCATGGAAGACAATATGGTGCTGATGGAGACTTCTGTATGGGAGTCTCCGTCCAATTTTACGGGGATGCTCGAAGACACCATGAGGGCAGGTTTCTGGCCTGTCCTTGCCCATCCTGAGAGGTACAGGTATATGGATATGGCCGATTACGGGCGGCTCAGGGAGATGGGCGTGAGGCTTCAGCTGAATCTGCCTTCCATGATAGGGATGTATGGGGAGCATGTCCAGAAAAAGGCCCGTGGGATGCTGTATGAAGGCATGTACTCCTTCGTGGGGTCAGACTGTCACAACTTCAATATGTACAGGAAGTTGTATACGGCCAAGGAATTGAAGAAAAAAGATGTGGAGCTGATAGCCGCGCTGTGCCTGCATGGTGCGGATGCGGCTGCAGACAATAGAATATGATGTCATGAAAGGAATTGTTCTGGCAGGGGGAAGCGGTACCCGTCTTTATCCGATTACCAAGGGGGTCAGCAAGCAGCTGATCCCGATATTCGACAAACCTATGGTGTATTATCCCATTTCCGTGCTGATGCAGGCCGGCATAAGGGAGATACTCATCATCTCGACCCCGTCAGACCTTCCTGCGTTCAGGAGGCTTCTCGGTGACGGCAGCGATTTCGGGGTGGAGTTCAGCTATGCCGAGCAGCCGTCTCCGGACGGGCTCGCCCAGGCCTTTATCATAGGCGAGGAATTCATCGGAGATGACTGCGCATGTCTTGTGCTCGGAGACAATATTTTTCATGGCAGCGGTTTCGGAGAAATGCTCATCGAGGCTGTGAAAGCCGCGGAGGAAGAGGGGAAGGCTACCGTGTTCGGGTATCGTGTCAGCGATCCGCAGAGGTATGGTGTGGCAGAATTCGATGCCGACGGCAACTGCCTCAGCATAGAGGAGAAACCCGAGCATCCCAAGTCGAACTATGCCGTGACGGGGCTTTACTTTTATCCCAACAGCGTCGTGGAGATAGCCAAGAGCATCAGGCCGTCCGCGAGAGGGGAGCTGGAGATCACTACAGTCAACCAGAGATTCCTCGAAGAGGGGAAGCTGAAGGTGCAGACTTTGGGCCAGGGCTTTGCGTGGCTTGACACCGGGACGCACGATTCTTTGGCGGAGGCTTCCATCTATATAGAGGCGATAGAGAAGCGCCAGGGAGTGAAGGTGGCATGTCTGGAGGCTCTTGCATATGGCAAGGGATGGATAGATGCCGGAAAGATGAGGGAGCTTGCTGCGCCTATGCTGAAGAACCAGTATGGGCAGTATCTGATGAAAGTGGTGGAAGAGAGCATCGGCGGCGGTCGTTGCGGCCACGGGGAAATTTGAAAGGGACAGACATGAATATATTGGTTACAGGAGCGAACGGGCAGCTGGGACATGAGTTGGGGAATATTTCTTCTGACAGCGGCAACTGTTTCTATTTTACGGATTTGGATATGGCTGAGTCTCCCCGGGGAGGGTCTCTTGACATCACGGATGCTTCTGCCGTGCGCGAGGCCGTGTCGGGAGTGCGCTGGGGCAGCAGGATGGATGTGATAGTGAACTGTGCCGCATATACCGATGTGGACAGGGCGGAAGAGGACTATGCCGCGGCTGACATTGTCAACCACAAGGCTGTGGGGAATCTTGCCGGGGCGGCGGCAGAGTACGGGGCCTTGCTGATGCATGTGTCCACTGACTATGTATTCGGGGGTGATGCGTCAGTGCCGTATCTTGAAGACAGCCCTGTAGCTCCGACAGGAGTGTACGGCGTTACAAAATTGGATGGGGAGAGGGCAGTGATAGAGTCCGGTTGCCGTCATATGATTTTCAGGACAGCGTGGCTGTACTCTCCGTACGGGAAGAATTTCGTGAAGACAATAAGGCGTCTCGTCTCTGAAAAGGACAGTATCAATGTGGTGTTCGACCAGGTGGGTACTCCGACCTGTGCAGGCGATCTTGCTGCCCTCATCTATATGATAATTGAGAAAGGCATGCTTGACAGGACAGGAATTTACCATTTCAGCAATGAAGGCGTATGCTCATGGTATGACTTCGCCATAGCAATCCGTGATCTCAGCGGATACGGTCAGGATGGCCCTGCAGGGCATTTCTGCAGGATCAGCCCTTGCCATAGCGATGAATTTCCGAGCAAGGTGAAGCGTCCGCATTACTCTGTCCTCGACAAGACCAGGGTGAAGTCGGTGTTCGGGGTGGAAATCCCGCACTGGATGGATTCTCTCAAGGCAGTAATAGAAAAGATGCAGTATGGAAGCAGTCAGGACTGAAATAGACGGGGTCTATATTATCGAGCCCAGGATATTCAAGGATTCGAGAGGCTATTTTTTCGAGTCGTTCTCCGAGAGGGATTTCTTTTCCAAGGTCGGTGAGATACATTTTGTCCAGGACAATGAGAGCCGCTCGTCGTACGGTGTGCTGCGCGGTCTGCATTTCCAGAAGCCTCCATACAGCCAGAGCAAGCTCGTAAGGGTGATTTCGGGTGCTGTCCTGGATGTGGTGGTGGACATAAGGAAAGGTTCTCCCACATTCGGCAGGTATGTGGCAGTGGAGCTGTCCGGGGACAATCACCGCCAGCTGTTTGTGCCGAGAGGTTTTGCGCACGGATTCAGCGTCCTGACAGACGATGTGGTCTTCCAGTACAAGTGCGACAATTTCTATGCTCCCGACAGTGAAGGGGCCATTGCGTGGGATGATCCCGACCTTGCCATAGACTGGAGAATACCTGCCGACAGGGTGATCCTTTCGGACAAGGACCGCTGTCATCCGAGGCTGAAGGACATCGATTCCCCGTTTGATTATTTCCAAGACCTTTATAAATGATTCGTTATGTCAAGTAGAAACATATTGATTACCGGAGGTGCCGGTTTTATAGGAAGCCATGTCGTTCGCCGTTTTGTAGACAGGTATCCTGATTACCATATCATCAATATGGACAAGCTCACTTATGCCGGCAACCTGGCTAACCTCAAGGACATTGAGGACCGTCCCAACTACACTTTCGTCAAGGCCGACATCTGTGATTTCGAGACTGTGTGCAGGCTGTTTTCCGAATATTCCATAGACGGTGTCATCCATCTCGCAGCGGAAAGTCATGTGGACAGGAGCATTGTGGACCCTTTCTCTTTTGCCAGGACGAATGTGATGGGGACGCTTTCTCTGCTTCAGGCCGCAAGGCAGGCATGGGAACCTTCGGGGTGGAAGATGGCGCATGGCGCAGGGACAGAGCCTGTGGAATGCAGGTTCTACCATATCAGTACCGATGAAGTATACGGGGCGCTCGAACTGACCTGCCCTGAGGGGAAGCCTTCGGAGATTTCCGCCCACGAGGTCTATGGGGATGATTTTTTCACCGAGGAGACGAAGTATCAGCCGCATAGCCCGTACTCTGCCTCCAAGGCCTCTTCCGACCATTTCGTGAGAGCGTTCCATGACACCTACGGCATGCCGGTGATTGTGACCAACTGTTCCAACAATTATGGCCCGTACCAGTTCCCCGAGAAGCTGATACCTCTGTTTATCAATAATATCCGTCACCGCAAGCCTCTTCCTGTATATGGGAAAGGGGAGAATGTCAGGGACTGGCTCTATGTGGAGGACCATGCCAATGCAATAGACCTTATCTTCCATAAGGGACAGGTGGCGCGTACATATAACATAGGCGGATTCAACGAGTGGAAAAACATCGATATCGTGAAGCTGCTTGTCAGGACTGTGGACCGTCTGCTCGGCAGGGAGGATGGTGAGGATATGTCCCTCATTACCTATGTGGCCGACAGGAAAGGCCATGACATGAGGTATGCCATAGATTCGTCCAGACTGAAGTCAGAGCTCGGATGGGAGCCGTCTCTGCAGTTCGAGGAGGGGCTGGAAAAGACTGTGAAATGGTATCTGGACAATCAGGACTGGCTTGACAGTGTGACTTCAGGAGAATATCAGAAATATTACGAAAGCATGTATTCCGACAGGAAATGAGGCTGACGGGGAGATGAAGGTTCTGTGCTGCATATTCAATTACGCGCCCTTGTACAGGGAGTCCGTCTACAGGAAAATAGATTCGGAGTATGATGCGAGGTTCTATTTCGGGGCGGAGCCTGTCTACGGGCAGGGTGACCTGGGGCTTGCGAAGATAGACAGCTCTGTGTTCCGTCATCCTCCTGGCGAGATACAGAATAGGCTGCTGTTCGGGAAACATCCGTGGAGAAGGGGAATGCTGCGGCTTGCATTCAGGAAAGAGTACGGTACCTTCCTTGTGTCGGGGGATTTCAACTGGGCTTATTTCCCTTTTTTCATCCTTTGCAGGCTGCTCGGGAAGAAGGTCTATGCCTGGGGGCACGGTTTCAAGGACCTGAAGCGTTATCCGCGGTTGAAGCACCTGTATCTCAGGTTGACGGACGGCTATTTCGTATATGGCTCCAGAACACGGGACAGGATGGTGCAGCTCGGATTCAACCCCGGGAAGCTGCATGTTATCTACAATTCCCTGAATGAGGGCGCCGATGCTCAGCGCAACCGCCTCCTGGCTTCCGAAATCTACCATTCCCATTTCGGCAACAGGCTCCCTGTGGTGATTTTCACAGGCAGGCTGACACCCGTGAAACGGCTGGACATGCTCATTGACGCCTGCATAGAGCAGTCTATCGAGGGGTTGAGGTATAATCTTGTAATCGTCGGCGACGGTCCTGAATCCGATGCTTTGAAAGAAAAGGTAAGGGACACTCCGTATTCATCCATGATATGGTTTTATGGAGAATGCTATGACGAGAAAGTGCTGGCGTCACTGATATACAATGCGACTTTGTGCGTGTCGCCGGGGAATGTGGGACTTACTGCCGTCCATGCCATGACTTACGGTGTACCGGTGATAACGCATGACGATTTCTTTACCCAGATGCCTGAATACGAGACTGTTGAAGAGGGCAGGACGGGACTGCTCTACAGGGCTGGGGATTTCAATGACCTTAAAAGGGCGATAAGACAGTGGCTCGTCTCGGGGACACCGAGGGAAGAGGTCAGGCAGGAATGCTATGCCATGGTCAATGACAGGTGGAATTCGGCATGCCAGATGGAAGTGATCAAATCTGTCATAAAATGAAAAAGGACAGACTGGTGGCATATGGCAGGTCCGTGGGGACTTATTTTGCGGCGTCGCTGATCCCGATGCTGCTGATGGCGCTTGTCAATCCTCTTATTGCCCTCAACATGTCTCCGGAAGACTATGCCGTGTATGGATATTACAATTCATTCACTGCCCTGATTACTCCGGTGATAGTGTTCTATATGCTCCATTATTATACCAAGCGGTATTATGAAGTCTCTGAAGCAGAGAGGCTGCAGCTCAGGGCGATGCTTTTCAAGGCATTGATTTTCTTTTCATTTGCAGTGTCGGTCCTCTGCCTTGTCCTGCTTGCCGCATATATCAGGATTTTCAATTCCGATTCGGAGTTCCCGACGTTCCCTTATCTTGCCCTCATGGTGTTTGCCGTGCCGTTGTCAGGCATATATAAACTGGAGCAGACTGAGTACAGAATGTCGAGAAATTCGGGCGGCTTTTTCCGTCTGACTGTAGCTGCAGGAGTCATTCTGACAGTGACGAATCTTGTCTTTGTGGTCATTGCGAAGTGGGGTGCGGCCGGGAAGCTTCTGGCGCCTCTTGTCGCGAATCTGCTTGTTTTCATTTACCTTGTTGTCAGGCATCGCGGGCTCTTTGCTGTCAGGTGTTCATTCTCCGATTTCCGTAAGGTACTGACATTCTGTCTGCCTCTGGCGGCAGGTGCGGCTCTCGGATATTTCTTCAACGGATACGACAGGACATACCTTGAAGGCGTCGGAGATGTCACGGAATATGGCTATTACATTGTGGGAGCGCAGATTGCAGGCTACCTCACAGTGCTGTCGACCGCTGTGACATCCACATTCCAGCCTGATATTTATGAGGCGATTGCCAAGAATGACAGGCGTGCGCTTTGGCGTTCGTGCATAATGCAGATAGGGCTGATTGCAGTGACAGTGGCAGTTTTCATCATTTTCTGCCCCCTGATAATAAAGCTCCTTACAGCAGGCAGATATGTGGATTCCACCATTTACGCAAGGATTGTGTCCGTCTCTGTTGTTACGAGTGCAATTTATTATGTGATAAATAATTACACTATAGCGAAAGGCTATCCCCGAATTTATCTTTACACCACTATCATCGGCTCTGCAGCGACTGTGGCCGCGTATCCTCCTGTAGTCGGGCAGTTTGGCTTTGTGGGAGGTGCTGTCATGGTCGGCATGTCTTTTGTTATGCTCGCCGCCGTCAATCTTGCGTTTCTCGCTATAGCATCTTTTGTCAGACGCCATGGCAGGACGGGGAGGCATGACAAATAAATTTGTTCTGCTTTAAGCTTATTCGTATATTTGCAGGTTGTTAAATAAGGAATAGTTATGTCTTTTACAGATATTTTCAAAAAGATTTTCGGCACGAAGGCCGAAAGGGACCTCAAGCAGCTCAGACCTATCCTTGACAAGGTCCTGGTTGCCTATGACAGTATAGACAAGTTGTCTGATGATGAACTCCGTGCGAAATCCGAGGAGCTGAAGGCGCGTATCAGGGAGAGGACAGCCGCTGACGAGGCAAGGATAGCCGAGATCCGGGAGGAGCTTGACAAGGAAATTCCTCTTGACGAGAAGGAGAGGCTTGCTACCGAGTCCGACAAGCTGGTCAAGAAAATCGATGAGGAGATCGAGCAGGTGCTGAACGAGATTCTTCCTGAGGCTTTCGCCGTGATGAAGTCTACTGCGCGCAGGTTCAAGGAAAATGCTGTCATCAAAGTGAAGGCTACCGATTTCGACCGCAACCTGAGCGCGTCAAGGGATTTTGTGGAGATTGACGGGGACTATGCCCTCTGGCACAACCACTGGATGGCAGGAGGCAACGAGATTACATGGGATATGGTGCATTACGATGTCCAGCTCATCGGCGGTATCGTCCTGCATCAGGGAAAGATTGCCGAGATGGCTACGGGAGAGGGTAAGACCCTTGTGGCTACCTTGCCGGTGTTCCTGAATGCACTTGCAGGCAAAGGTGTCCATGTGGTGACTGTCAATGACTACCTTTCCAAACGAGATTCTGAGTGGATGGGACCTCTGTACATGTTCCATGGTCTGTCAGTGGACTGTATAGACAAGCATCAGCCCAACAGCGAGGCTCGTAAGAAGGCATATCGCTGCGATATCACTTTCGGAACCAACAACGAGTTCGGTTTCGACTACCTGAGGGACAACATGGCTGTCTCCCAGAACGATCTGGTGCAGCGCAAGCATCATTATGCCATAGTCGACGAGGTCGATTCAGTGCTCATTGACGATGCGCGTACCCCTCTGATCATTTCCGGTCCTGTGCCTAAGGGTGACGACCAGCTGTTCATGGAGTTCAAGCCGTATGTCGAGAAGCTGGTGTCCAACCAGAGGACTCTTGTGACCAGTATTCTTAACGAGGCCAAGAAACTGATTGCCGCAGGCGACGAGCGAGAGGGAGGAAAGCTCCTCCTCAGGGCATACAAGGGACTTCCGAAATACAAGCCGCTCATCAAATATCTGAGCGAGCCTGGCATCAAGCAGCTCCTCCAGAGGGTGGAGAACTTCTATATGCAGGACAACGAGAGGGAGATGCACATTGTGACTGACCCTCTGTATTTCGTGATCAACGAGAAGCAGCATTCTGTCGAAATGACGGACAACGGCCATGACCTGCTCAGCGGCTCTCTGTCGGATCCTGATTTCTTCATTCTTCCTGATGTGGGCTCGGAGATCGCCGATGTGGAGAAGAGCGACCTTTCGGCAGCCGAGAAGAGTGTGAAGAAAGACGAGATAATGTCTGATTTCGCCCTCAAGTCCGAGCGTGTCCACACTGTGAACCAGCTCCTGAAGGCATATGCCATGTTCGAGAAGGATGTGGATTATGTGATCATGGACAACAAGGTCAAGATCGTGGACGAGCAGACCGGCCGTATTATGGAGGGAAGGCGCTGGAGCGACGGTCTTCACCAGGCTGTGGAGGCGAAGGAGAATGTGAAGGTGGAGGCTGCGACCCAGACATTTGCTACCATCACTCTCCAGAACTATTTCCGTATGTACCACAAACTTGCCGGAATGACCGGTACTGCAGAGACGGAGGCAGGCGAGTTCTGGTCCATATACAAGCTGGATGTGGTGGTGATTCCTACCAACAGGCCTATTGCCAGAATCGACAATGACGACCTTATCTACAAGACCAAGAAGGCGAAGTACGAGGCTGTCATCAACAAGGTGGAGGAACTCATCAAGGAAGGCAGGCCTGTCCTTGTGGGAACAACGGATGTGGATACTTCCGAGCTCCTCAGCAGGATGCTCAAGCTCAGGGGAATTCCTCATCAGGTTCTGAATGCAAAGCAGCATGCGAGGGAGGCGGAGATTGTCGCCCATGCAGGTCAGAAGAGCACAGTCACCATTGCCACCAACATGGCGGGTCGTGGTACGGATATCAAGCTTTCCGAGGAAGTCAGAAAGGCTGGAGGTCTTGCCATCATCGGTACGGAGAGACATGACAGCCGCCGTGTGGACCGTCAGCTCAGAGGTCGTGCAGGCCGTCAGGGAGACCCGGGATCATCCACTTTCTATGTGTCTCTTGAAGACAAGCTGATGAGGCTTTTCGGTTCCGAGAGGATCGCTTCCGTGGTGGACAAGCTCGGTATGGAGGACAACGAGGCTTTGGAGTCCCCGATGCTTTCCAATTCCATAGAGAGGGCTCAGAAGAAGGTGGAGGAGAACAATTTCGGTATCCGAAAGAGGCTTCTTGAATACGATGATGTGATGAACTCCCAGAGGGAGGTGATATATACCAGGAGGCGCAATGCCCTGTCCGGTGAGAGGGTTGAGATAGATGTGATGAATATGATGCAGGATATGGCTGACATCATTGTGGAGAATACGGACGGATATGATTATGAGACTTTCTCTGACTATGTGATGAGATCCCTGTCCATCGACCTCGGTTTCGATGAGGAGTTCTACAGCAAGGCAAAACCTGCGGAGATAGCGGACAGGCTTTTCCAGAATATGCTGGAGGTCTACAGGCGCCGCATGGATACAATGACCCAGAGGGCATATCCTATCATCAAGGAAGTGTTCGAGAAGCAGGGCGCAATCTACAAGAATATTGCAATTCCTATTTCGGACGGCCGCAAGCAGCTTGTGCTGTCAGTGAATCTGCAGAAGGCGTATGAGACTGAGGGTAAGGAAATTGCCCGTGCCCTGACCAAGTCCATCACCCTGTACCAGATTGATGACCACTGGAAGGAGCATCTGCGTGACATGGATGACCTGAAGCAGTCTGTCCAGAATGCGACATACGAGCAGAAGGATCCGCTGTTGATATACAAGCTTGAGAGCTTCAATCTGTTCAAGAATATGCTTGAGGCGTTGAGCAAGGATATACTTTCATTCCTGTTCAGAGCCCATATCCCTCTCAGGGATGCTTCTGAGGCCCGTCAGGCTCCGGCACAGCAGCAGCGCAAGCCTGACATGAGCAGGATGCAGACAAGCCGTTCGGATCTTGTCACCAACGGGGGCGAGCAGAAGAGCAGGATGCCGGTCCATGTCGAGAAGACAGTCGGAAGAAACGACCCTTGCCCTTGCGGCTCCGGCAAGAAATACAAGAACTGCCACGGCAGAGGACTGTAGTCCTGTCCCCTCGGACGCTCTGCCATTGGTTGACTCTGTCATCCAGAGCCCTCACTTGTCATCCTGAGCCCTCACTTGTCATCCTGAGCGGAGCGAAGGATCTGGGTCCCAAACCGTCCTCCCCCCTGAGGTAAGGACCTGTAACAAGAAACAAAGTAAAAGTAAAGACATATGGCGAAAATAGAACAGACAGTAAATGTCAATTCCGTCAGCCGCATTTCGGCTGGAACATATTTCAAAGGGGAAGTGAGCTCTCCTTATGACATGAGAATCGACGGAGAGTTCGACGGAAAACTCTATTCCAAAGGAAGGGTTGTCGTCGGAGAGACCGCAAAAGTAGGCGGCGAGATCCTGTGCGACAATGTGGACCTTTGGGGAAGCGTGAAAGGCGAGCTCCATGTCAAGGATACCCTGACCCTTAAAAGCGGATGCTCTGTAGACGGAGGCATCAATGTACGCAGGCTGATCGTGGAGCTGGGTGCGTCATTCAACGGTACCTGCAAGATGATCACCGAGGAGGCGTACGACAAGGAAATAGAAGGTCTTGAACTTGCGAAAGTGCTTGACGGAGGTGCACAGAAGCAGCAGCCGTCTGCCAAGAAATAACTGTCTTCACAGGCAGTACAACACAATGGGGATGTTTTGGTTTTGACAGCATCAGACATTGGACAGTAAGCATGTCGGGCGTCGGTGGTTTGCCCGTTAATCTCAGCCGCCGAACAATTAGTTGGCAACAACAACTATGCACTCGCTGCGTAATCTACCAAGTAGGTTAGCTTAATCGACGGCCGCCAAGGCTGCGGCTGCGACGAGTATCCCTCCGGGCTTTAGGCCGGTTATGTCCGGAATATGGGGTATCATCCAAACCGGATGCACAGGGGGACTCCTTTAAACCCTGCCAAGATTTAAAGGATAAGCTGGTTTTGGCCTGTCTTCCGGCAGATTCCAGCCGACAACCAAAGAAAGAATAAACATGTAGAAAGCTGTCTGGTGCGGTGTTTGGACGGCGGTTCGAGTCCGCCCATCTCCACGGTAAGACTGATCATCAGTCTATTATAGGAATAAGCACAATTCTGAACGCACTGTTTGGGGTTGTGTTTATTTTATTATATCAGTCTGTCCTGAACTTCTGCGTGGTACTGGTGTGTCATCCCGGTTTTGTTTCAGCGAAATTCACCTCCATTTGAGGGTAAGGGAGAGAGCCCTAATGGTGGCACCCCCCGACATTTCACCTTTCTCCCGACAATCTCGTCCATCCTCCTCAGATAATCTTGCCATTCCCCCCAGAAATCTCATCTTCCCATCTGACATCTCTCCTTAACCAACAATCTCGTCCATCCTCTTCAGACAATCTTGCCCATTCTCACAGAAATCTCATCTTCCCATCTGACATCTCTCCTTAACCGCCAATCTCGTCCATCCTCTTCAGACAATCTTGCCCATTCTCACAGAAATCTCATCCTTCTAACTGACATCTCTCCTTAATCGACAATTTTTCCCCATCCTCAGCCGATAACTTCGTCCGACCCCCGAAATCTTTCCATCCTCCCGACAAGTGAGCAGGCAACCCTCTCCCTACTCTACAATACTTCCAGCGAATATCTCCATGAAGGACAGCGGACCACGAACACCTTGTCTTGGGATGGTGCTGGTATACAATGAGATACAAAAACCACTTGTTCGCAGTCCGCATTCTGGAGTGGGGTCTACGAACAAGTGTTATTTGTAACATATTGATTTTCAGTAAAATGTAAAAATATCGTGTTCGTACTCCGCCTCGGTTAACTGTTGGGGAAACAACCAAAATCAGGGATAATGACGAAGGTCTACCTTTCCCGGTAATAACATTAAACCAGAGGTAACTTCTATCAGGGATAGACTCATATCGAGTAAACCTGAGTCTGGAAATGACAAGATGTCCACAAAAAGCTGTCAAACGGTGGATGAGTTATGAAAAATGATGGACTTGTCCACAAAATAGGCCCGATTCGTGGACGGAACAAGTGAAATGATAAGACTGTCCACATTTTGACGGCATTTTGTGGATGATGGCACCGAGTGCTGGGAAGCCAATGTGGTGCCTAGCGTTCCGATAGACCTCAGCAATTTCATCCGTCTGAACGGGCTTGTCGTATTGACGGTAGACAATTTTTCGGATTTCATAGACTCCCCGCTGTATGCAGGCGAGATGTACACCACCAACATCACCGTGGACGAGTCCTCTCTATGAGGCGGAAACCCGGTCTTGCGCATGGTCAGTCTATTTCAGGAAGGTGCGGATGAGGCGGTCTTTGAGGGCGGTGAATGGCTGGTAACGCATCGGGAGGTCAAGCCATGTCGGTTTGTCGACTATACTCTTGAGATGTGAGAATGTCTCGAAGCCGTAGTGCCCGTGGTAGTGTCCCATTCCGCTTTCTCCGACCCCTCCGAACGGCATCTGTTCAGTGGCAAGGTGGATGATGGTGTCGTTGATGCAGCCTCCTCCGAAACGCAGTCTGCGAAGCAGGTCTTTCCTGAAACTTCTGTCACATGTGAATATATAGGTGGCAAGCGGTCTTGGATTCCGCCCGATGTATTCCACGGCATCATTGATGTCCGAATAAGGAATGACCGGAAGCAGAGGCCCGAATATCTCATCTGCCATGACTGCCTCCTGTCCTTGCATTCCAGCTGCGGCTGGCTGCCGAACAGTATGGTCCTCGTTGTTTCCTGAACCGATGCCGGCGAAACCTGTAGAGCCGGAAATGTCGTTGCCGGAATGGAAGTCGTGCCGTGCTGATGGGAGGATGATTTCCGGCGACAGACGGATTATGGTAGGCTCTATCTTCAGGCTTTCTGCATCAGTCCTCCC
>JADIMD010000024.1 GCA_017695015.1 Candidatus Cryptobacteroides faecigallinarum
TGCGACCGCAAATATAGTAATAATTGCCGTAATGGTGGGAAGAACAGAGAAAATATCCCTCGCAAGCTCGGAAATGTTCTCCCACCATTACGGCAATTCGTCAGCGCAGATGGTTGCCCCTGCATAACATCATTATTCTTTGGAGGCAGAAGTATTCTTCTCAAGCTCGGAAATGTTCTCCCACCATTACGGCAATTCGTCAGCGCAGATGGTTGCCCCTGCATAACATCATTATTTCCGAAGACAGAAGAGCCACTCATTGCAGCAGTCTGTAGATTTGTACGGTGCGGGCTGCTTCAGCCACATCATGGACCCTGAGGATTGAAGCCCCTCTTTCGAGAGCTGCGAGATGCAGAACCTGAGTCTGTGCCAATGATTCTTCTGGAGTAATGCCGAACATCTTGTATATCATGCTTTTCCGTGATACTCCCACCAGGATGCGCGGCTTCTTTCCTTTTTTGCAGACTGGCAGTTCTGGGCCGGAGAACCGTTCAAGATCAGCAAGCAGCCGGTAATTCTGCCCGATAGTTTTTGCGAAACCGAACCCGGGGTCGAGTATCCATTCCCTGATTCCTGCAGCATCGGCTCTTTCCGCGAATTTCTTGAAATAATCCAGTACGCTTTCCGTAACATCGTTATAGTCACACATTTCCTGCATTGTGGCGGGTGTCCCTCTCATGTGCATTGCTATGTAGACGAGCCCGAACTCTGCCGCAGTACACAACATCTCAGGGTCAGCCTCGCCTGCAGATATGTCATTGACAATTAGATTTTCAAGACGGATGATGTCAGCTGCCTTTCTGATGATGCCCGACCTGAAAGTGTCGATTGAAATTGTCGTGTCTGGATATTTCTCGCGCACGGCTTCCAGCACAGGATGCAGTCTTTTCCATTCTTCATCTTCACTGACTGAAGCAGAGCCCGGTCGTGTTGAGCATGCCCCGATATCGATGATTGATGCTCCGTGCTCCTGCATTTCCCCGATTCTGTCGAGGACTTTGCCGATGTCGGCTTTCCCTTCATTGCCGAGACACCTGCTCGCCGGATAGAATGAATCATCTGTTATGTTGACGATACCCATTATGTCTATTTTGCGGTATCCTGAATTTTCGTTCGCTTTTCCCATATGTCTGATTTCCCTCGCCAAAAGTAATGAATATTTGAGTATCTTTGCATGTTTTGAAATTGAATCTATGCTTATAGTGATTGAAGGTCTGGACGGGTCAGGAAAGTCCACCCAGGTAAAGAAATTGAAAACATATCTGCAAAGTGTCTGCAAGGAGCTGGAATACATACATTTCCCGAGGTATGACACTGCCGTGTACGGGAATCTCATCAGCCGTTTCCTCAGGGGTGATTTCGGCAGCATTGACTCTGTGCATCCCCAGCTTGTCGCCTTGCTCTATGCGGAGGACAGGCATAATGCCGCTCCCGCAATGAAGGATGTCCTTGAAAGGGGAGGAACAGTCCTGCTTGACAGGTATGTGTATTCCAATATAGCATATCAGTGTGCAAAATTGAAGGATATCCAAGAGAAAGAGGAGTTAAGGGAATGGATATTGCATACGGAGTTCGTCGATTTTTCCCTTCCCAAGCCTGACCTTAACATTTTCCTTGATGTGCCGTTGGGTTTTGTGGAGAGCAAGCTTGCGAGTGACCGGAAGGGAGGCGACAGGGATTATCTTGACGGGGGGAAAGACATCCACGAGGCAGATATTTCTTTCCAGAAGGCTGTCAAGGAAATGTATTTGCAGCAGTGTGCTCTCGACCCGGATTTCGTGAAGGTGGACTGTGCTGACTCGGAAGGCAGGATGCTCCCTCCGGACGAGATATTTGCAAGGGTATTGGACCTTGTCGCGCCTATTGTTTATTCCGCAGGCAGATGTTGATATGTAAAGGGTAGAAATGGACAGGTTATACAACAGATTCCGCAGGTTTTGCGCTTTCCTGATAGGCGCAGTGTTTTTTGTGTCAGGGCTCATGAAACTACTGGATCCGGTGGGCGCGGGTCTGGTAGTCAGCGAATACTACAGGTTTTTCGGCACGGATTTCCTGCTGCCGTCATCCAAGGCGGTCGCTGTTGCGATGGCTTTGCTTGAGACCTTGCTCGGGACGGCCCTGATGACCGGGCTGTGGAGACGCGTCATAGCTGTCATATCCCTGATATTCCTGTGTGGTTTCACTGTGCTTACCATTATCCTTGTGATATTCAACCCGGTGATGGATTGCGGATGTTTCGGGGAGGCCGTACATCTTACACATTTCCAGTCGCTGGTCAAGAACCTTGTCCTGTGTGCACTTGCTGTTGTGGCATTCACTCCTGTCACAAGACTCGGAAGACCCAAAAGGAGGAAATATGTGTCATTCGGGATTGTAGCCACTTCCGTCATAGTGTTCAGTGTCTATTCTCTCATGTATATTCCGCTTGTGGATTTTACCGATTTCAAGCCTGCTTCCAGACTTGCATTTTCGTCTACGGGTGATATGGGCGACATGTATGAAGCGGTATTCATATATGAGAAAGACGGAGAGCAGAAAAGCTTCACACTTGACAATCTCCCTGACAGCACATGGACATTCGTCTCTACTGTGACGAGGAAAGCGGACGATGCATTCGAAAATACGATAGACCTTCCTTTTACCGATGCGGCAGGGGAGTACAGGGATTATCTCATATCATCCGGCAAGGCTATAGCGATATCTGTGTATGACCCTGAGAAGCTTCCTTCTGAGAGATGGGAGAATATAGCAGGGCTTGTTTCTGCGGCATATGATGCAGGTTATTATCCTGTTGTCCTTGTTTCATGTGGCAGTAATGAGCTGGAGGAGATTTTGTCGGCGATGCTGCCTGAGGAAGATGCCGGGACAGTCCTTCGCTCATCTTATTCGGCAGACCGCAAGACGCTGATGACTTTGAACAGGTCAAACGGTGGGGCCACTTATTTCCATGACGGATACCTTATCAGAAAATGGTCTTTCAGGAATCTGCCGTCGTCTCAGGACCTTGAAAAGATAGCTCTTGATTTTGCCGACGAGACATCGGCTGAGACCACGACTGCAGGGAATATAGTCTTTCAGGCGTTTCTGCTGTATTCATTTGCAATTATACTTTTTGTCTGAATGTCGCGGTTATCCGATAAAGACAGGAGAATCGCATTGCTGGTGATTCTCAATGTAGTCCTGGCGGCGACACTTGGGACAGTTATCGGAATGTATGTCAAGTCGGGAGGTCTGGATGATACCCGTGATGCCGTGACATTGGATCAGGTTTCTGCGCAGATTGGAGCACTGGCTGATTCTATCGACGCGAGGGTTGGAGTTGCAGTTATTTTTGAAGATGGTGATACATTGTCTTATGCAGGAGGTGACAGATTTCCTATGCTCAGCGTGTTCAAGTTCCATCAGGCATTGGCGGTGTGTGATTGCCTGCGCAGTTCGGGCAGGTCATTGACAGACAAGGTGAATTTGAGCAGAAATGACTTGGCGGAGAATACATGGAGCCCGTTGAGGGATGAGTATCCTGAAGGTGGCAGTTTTTCATTTGCTGAATTGCTTGACCGTACCTTGAGGCAGAGCGACAACAATGTGAGTGATTTCTTTTTCAAGACATTATGTGACATTGATAGCACTGATAATTATATCCGGTCGGAAGGGATTGGTGATTTTGCTATCAGTTGTGACGAGCGGATGATGCATGAAGATCCTTCACGCTGCTATGACAACTGGACTACGCCTGTTTCTGCGGCCGTTCTGCTCGACAGGTTCTACAAGGTCAGAGATTTGGATGAATACAATGCCTTCATATGGCAAACCATGGCCATGTGCGACACCGGGCGAGCAAGAATCCCCAAGTATATTTCTGGAAATGCCATTCAGATTGCCCACAAGACGGGTACGGGTGATGTGGATGCTGGAGGACGGATAATGGCGGTAAATGATATAGGTGTGGTGGCGCTCCCTGACGGCCGGCATTATTCCATAGCTGTTTTTGTGACAGATGCAGGTTGTGACATGGCCGAATGCGAGGAGTTTATTGCAAAAGTGTCTCAGTCAGTTTATCGGTATGCCTCTTCGCATGGTGCTCTGTAAATATGGGATCACCGGGAAACCCTATTTTTGTATCCCGCCTCTTTCGTGAGCAAGCTCCCGGGAGGCGGGCTCGGTAGACGGATTTCGTCACTGCGCTCCGACATCCGTTGGCCCTCGCCGGGGGGTCCTTACAACCGCGACAGCCGGTGACCTCCGGTCAGCAGCCTGTTTTTGTATCCTGACACCTCTTGAAAGCAAGCTTTCGGGGATCACCGGGGAAACCCTGTGTGAGTAAAAAGATCAGGCATAGATGTTACATAGCCTGAAAAGGAAATATCTGACATCGGAGACACCTCTGAGTTGTCTTCTGAATGCCTTTATCTTAGCGTTGAACGATTCGGCGGAAGCGTTTGTGGAACGGTTGTCGAAGAAGTTTAGGATGTTCTCATAGTGGTTGTATATCGTCTCCTCTATGGTGCGGAATGTGTCGATTCCAGACTTCTGGACCTCGTTGAACCACCTTGCCAGTTTCGTGTAGGCCACGCCCTTGGTTTTTGTCTTGGAGTAGATCAGCCTCAGTTTGTGAGACAGGGAGTATGCCTGGGCGATGTCGGGGTATATGTCGAACAGGAGCCTCGCCCTGGTCTTCTGCGACTCCGTCCATTTCTCCGGGGACTTGAAGAGGAGATATCGACTGCGGAAGAGGAGCTGCTTGAGGGTGTCTCCGTTGGAGAGGAGCTCTGGCCTGTACTCCTTCCCGGAGAGTTTCGCCTGCCTTATCTGCTCGTTCTCCCGGTCCATGGCATCCCACCTGAACCTGACCCTCAATTCCTGGACCGCGTCGAGTGCCAGTTTCTGCACGTGGAAACGGTCTATTACCTTCACCGCGTTCGGGAACGCTAACCTGCATATCCGCCCCATCGACCCCGCCATGTCCAGGGTTACTTCCATGACATGCTGGCGTACCGCCATCGGGATCCGCTTCAGGGCCTCGAGGACGACGCCGGAGTCCGTCCCGGAGACTATCGCGACTATCGCTCCCTTGCGCCCTTTGGCCGCCTTGTTCGTGACGACAGTGTACAGCTCCCCGTTGCTCAGGCTCGTCTCGTCAACGCTCAGCCTCTCCCCGACGTTCTCCGGAAAGACGAGCCATCGGTCGGCGTGCTCCCTTCCCGACCATCCGGAGTAGCCGCTCAGGTGTTCCTTGTACTGCCGCTCGAACTGGTCCCCGTCTATGTGGTATGGACGCTCAAGACTCCGTGCCGCTATCGGGTACTTGTCCAAATATCCCTTTTAAAAAAGCGGCAAACTCTTTCGAGTGCCGTGTCCCATCTGCCGTCAGAGAATACCTGTTACCTACGCTCTTTCCTGTCGTCTTGTCTATCCACCGGCGGCGCTTGACCACCAGGGTCACCTTCCTGTCCCTTATCGGGAAGTCGTTGATCCGGCTCGCCTCGTAGAAGCCGTTGGGAACATACTCATGTCCTGCCTCCTTGTCATGATAGTCGTCCTTCTCCTCGAAGTGGACAACTAACACATCAGGAAGAGGTTCTACATGCACTATTGTGAAATGGTCCGTTATGTCTTTCGGGAAGAGGGTGCCTACTAGTATGTCGTATAATTCCTGTTTCTCCATATCTTTTTTTTTGCAAAGTTACATTTTTGGAACTAAACACATACTTTTACTGGTGATCCGTTGTCTGCACACATTCAGGGGGAAGGAGTAATGTGGATCCCTGCCCTCCGCAAAGCGGGTTTGCCAGAGGGTACAAAAAAAGCAGCTTGAGTGAACTCAGCTGCTTTTTGCGCTCTTTGGCGGAGAGGGAGGGATTCGAACCCCCGGAGCCTTTCAGCTCAACAGTTTTCAAGACTGCCGTAATCGACCACTCTACCACCTCTCCAATATTTCATAAGGCTGGAAAGCCTCCGTATCAGGTGCTGTTCCCGAAACGGACTGCAAAGATAATAAAAAACTTAGTCTCTGCAAATTATTTTTGCTTTTCGCGCCTTTTATCTTTCTGGTCGCCTTCTTTCAGCGGCTTCTTGTCATCGACAAGGAAGAACTTGTACTGGAATGCAATCAGGTAAAGAGCCCCGCATGTGACGCAGCTGTCTGCAAAATTGAACACCGGAGCAAAGAACCTGAAAGGATTGCCGCCTATCAGAGGAATCCATTCCGGGAATGTGGTGTCAATTATCGGGAAATAGAACATGTCCACCACTTTTCCGAACATAAACGGAGCATAATGTCCTCCCAATACGGCGACTTCCCACGGCGTGGATTCGGAAAAAATCAGTCCGTAGAAAAAACAGTCTATGATATTGCCCATAGCTCCGGCCGCGATCATGGTAAGTCCTATCACGACACCGGCCGGAGTATCTGCTTTTTTCAGAAGTCGGGACACCCACCAGACAAGGGCAGCAAACAGGCCGATACGGAGCACGGACAGGAGAAATTTCCCGACAGCTCCCCCGAACTTCATGCCGAACGCCATCCCCTCATTCTCTATAAAATAGATCCGGAACCAGTCTCCGAGGACATTGAAACTTTCCCCTAACGCCATATTGGTCTTTACCAATACCTTAATCACCTGATCTATCACGACCAGGACAATCCCGAGTATCAGTAACGCCTTGCCTTTGGATATCTTCATACTACTTGTTCTTGTTAAGCATCTCCTTAGCCTCGACCGTCAGGGTTGCATGCGGAACAAGTCTCAGCCTTTCTTTCGGGATGAGCTTCCCAGTCACACGGCAGACACCGTATGTCTTGTTCTCGATCCTCACAAGAGCAGCCTCAAGATTCTGGATAAACTTGTACTGTCTCTGTGCAAGCTGCCCTGCCTCCTCCTTGGAAAGGGTGGTCGCACCTTCTTCCATCACCTTGAATGTAGGAGACGTATCCTCTATATCATTGCTGGAGCCATGAGTTACGACATCACGCAATGTCTTGTATTCCTTTTTGGCTTTCTCAAGCATTCCAAGGATTATCTCCTTGAATTCCTGCAGTTCTTCATCACTGTAACGGACCTTAGGTTCGACAGTATTCTTTTCTTCTGCCATAGCATTATCGGTTATTGGTTAATATTCTGTCTTTACGACCGCTTCACCGCATCAAAGCCGCCGGCTACAGCCTGCTGACACTGATACGGATAGCAGAATCGTTCCATTCTACCTCCCTGGCATCTCCAGCATCTGCGAGCGAAGCCACGGAAATACCTTTTGCAAGAGTCTGTGAAGCGACATAATCCTTGAACGAGCCCAAAGAATCCTCAATCTCGCTTCTGTCATCCCCGTCCGCAAAAATCTTCACTTCAATCTTGTCTGTCACATCGAAGTCGCTGTCCTTGCGGAGATTCTGGATCCTGTTGATAAGCTCTCTTGCTGTACCTTCCCTCTTGAGATCATCCGTAACAGTTATGTCAAGCGCAAGAGTAAGAGGACCGTCGGTCGCTACGAGCCAGCCCGGCATATCCTCGGACGAAATCTCGTAATCCCCCTTGCAGATTGCCACATCCCCGTCAGACAGATGAAGCATATATTCCTTGTCCTCATTCTCGGCCGCCTGAATTGCCGCGATGTCTTCCTGTGAAAGCTGGCCGAATGCAGCGGCTATCGCCTTCATTTTAGCACCGTATTTCTTGCCGAGAGTCTTGAAGTTAGGTCGGATCTTCTTGGTGATCAGACCTGCCGTATCTGAAATGAATTCCGCTTCCTTGACATTGACTTCTCCAAGAAGCAGGACCTTTACTTTTTCGAGCTGCTCCTCAACCTTCTTGTCAATGACAGGTATCACGAGCTTGGACAACGGCTGACGAACCTTGATATTGACTTTCCGGCGCAGGGCGAGAACCATTGAAGACGCCCTCTGCGCGAGATCCATCCTCTCTTCGAGGTCCTTGTCAACAGATGCGCCGTCATATTCAGGCATTGCCACGAAGTGGACAGATTCCGCACCTGGAACAAGGTCAAGATACATCCTCTCCATAAAGAACGGAGCAATAGGAGCCGCCATCTTTGCCACATCCACAAGGACTTCATACAAAGTCTGATATGCAGACAGCTTGTCCTGGTCCATCGAACCGCCCCAGAAGCGCTTCCTGTTGAGACGCACATACCAGTTGCTGAGATGGTCGCATACGAAATCCTGTATAAGACGGCCGGCAGTAGTCACATCGTAATCCTCATATGCTGCAACCACATCCTTGACCAGAGAATTGAGCAGAGAAATGATCCACCTGTCTATTTCAGGACGCTCAGACACCGGTATCACCAGAGAATTGATGTCAAAGCCGTCAACATTCGCATACAGGGCGAAGAAAGAATAGGTGTTGTAGAGAGTCCCGAAGAATTTCCTCCTGACCTCGTCTACTCCCGCTTCGTCAAATTTGAGGTTGTCCCAAGGCTGGGAATTGGTCAGCATATACCACCTCAGGGCATCAGGACCGTATTTATCCATAGCCTTGAACGGATCTACGGCATTACCGAGCCTCTTGCTCATCTTGTTGCCGTCCTTGTCAAGCACAAGACCGTTGGAAATGACCCTCTTGAAAGCACATGTCCCGCTCACCATCGTATGTATCGCATGGAGAGTATAAAACCATCCCCTTGTCTGGTCCACGCCTTCCGCAATGAAGTCAGCCGTGCAGCCGAATTTAGGAGAATCCTGGTTCCTGAGTCCTTCCTGGGCATATGGCATGGCTCCTGAATCGAACCATACATCGATAAGGTCGGTCTCTCTCACCATCTTCCTGCCCGAATCGGAAACCAAATATATATTGTCCACATACGGTCTGTGAAGATCAATCCTGCCGTAGTTTTCCTTAGACATGTCCTCAGGATCGAATTCCTTTTCCTTCAACGGGTTGGAAGCCATAACCCCTGCAGCCACAGCCTTCTCTATCTCAGCGTACAGCTCCTTGAGACTTCCTATGCACTTCTCCTCCTTTCCGTCTTCGGTCCTCCATACAGGAAGCGGAGTTCCCCAATAACGGCTGCGGGACAGGTTCCAGTCCTGGATGTTCTCAAGCCATTTGCCGAAACGCCCAGTACCTGTAGACTCAGGCTTCCATGTGATAGTATTGTTCAGCTCTATCATCTTGTCCCTGACTGCCGTAGTCCTGATGAACCACGAGTCAAGAGGATAATATATCACAGGCTTGTCGGTCCTCCAGCAATGAGGATACGAGTGGACATGCTTTTCGATTCTGAAGGCCTTGCCCTGCTGCTTCAACATTACGCATATGTCGATGTCGAGAGTAGGGTCATCCAGTCCGAGAGTGTCATCGTAAGCATTCTTGACATATCTCCCGGCATATTCCTTATAATCCTCTGACACATTCGCCTTTACAAATTCAGGATCCATGTCCTCTATGCGGTAGAATCTTCCCTTGCGGTCCACCTGTGCCTGTCTGTCACCGTTCCTGTCCACAACCATCAGCGGAGGTACACCGGCAGCCTTGGCCACCTTGTCGTCATCCGCACCGAAAGTAGGGGCAATGTGTACGACACCCGTAGTGCCGGCATCAGTGGTAACATAGTCACCGAGTATGACCCTGAATGCGCCTTCTCCCGGATTGATCCACGGTATCAGCTGCCTGTATGATATTCCTGCGAGCTCTTCACCCTTGAACTTGCCGTCGAGCACCTTGTAAGGCACGAGCTTGTCGCCAGGCTTGTAGTCCTCCAACGGAATGTCTGCCGCCTTTGGATTGAAATGGTCGTGCAGAAGAGCCTCTGCCACCACATATACAGCCGGAGTCCCGGTGTAAGGGTTGAAAGACAACACCCTGATGTAATCTATCGAAGGTCCCACACACAATGCGGTGTTTGAAGGCAGTGTCCATGGAGTCGTCGTCCATGCGAGGAAATACACAGTGGCAGGACTGCCGTTGTAAAGGATTTCGGAAGCCTTGTCCTTCACCACCTCGAACTGCGCCACCACGGTCGTATCCTTCACATCCCTGTAACATCCAGGCTGGTTCAGTTCATGGGAACTGAGCCCTGTACCAGCTGCAGGGGAATAAGGCTGTATGGAATATCCCTTATAAAGCAGGCCTTTGCTGTAAATGTCCTTCAGGAGATACCAGAGAGTCTCGATATAACGGTTGTCATAGGTGATGTACGGGTCGTCCATATCCACCCAATAACCTATCCTTTCCGTCAGGGACACCCATTCTTTGGTATATTTCATCACTTCCTTGCGGCATACGCTGTTGTACTCCTCCACACTGATCTTCGTGCCTATATCCTCTTTCGT
This sequence comes from Candidatus Cryptobacteroides faecigallinarum, assembly GCA_017695015.1. GTDB lineage: Bacteria > Bacteroidota > Bacteroidia > Bacteroidales > UBA932 > Cryptobacteroides > Cryptobacteroides faecigallinarum. The sequence continues at coordinate 10,289 of JADIMD010000024.1, forward strand.
GATGCCGAGAAGCTTCTCCACTCCAAGCTCCACAGGAAGTCCGTGCGTATCCCAACCTGCACGGCGCTCCACTCTGTAGCCGCTCTGGGTCTTGTATCTGCATATGGAATCCTTGATGGAACGGGCCATCACATGATGTATGCCCGGCATTCCGTTGGCTGATGGCGGTCCCTCGAAGAAGATGAATTCAGGAGCCCCTTCCCTCACTTCCAGAGATTTCCTGAAAGTGTCGTTCTTTTTCCACCTGTCGAGCACCTCTTTGCCGACAGCCACCAGATCAAGGCCTTTATACTCGTTGAATGTCATATTTTTTATATAATTTTGCAACCTGTCTTGCCCACGGACGGGCTAAATCAAAACAAGTTGCAAATATATAAATTTATAGGAATAAAATGAACATTCTGGATATCATCCTGCTGCTATGCTTCATACCTGCCGTAATCAGCGGATTGAGAAAAGGATTCATCGCCCAGGTGGTGGCTATCATCTCGCTGGTTCTGGGCATCTGGCTGTCTGTCAGGTTCGCGTCTGCAGCCGGGGCATGGCTCGGGCAATGGATAGAAGCCTCGCAGCAGCTCCTCAATGTCATATCCTTCGCCGTAATCTTCATTGTGGTGGTGTTTGCCCTGGCAGCACTCGGGAAACTCACGGAAAAGACGATAAAGATCATCATGTTAGGATGGCTCAACAAACTCCTCGGAGTAGTGTTCTCCATGCTCAAATTCATGCTCATCCTCGGATTCCTGATAATAGTGTTCAGCACCATCAACGCCCAGTTCGACCTCGTGTCAAGGGCAGACCTCGACAAATCGCTCCTGTACGGTCCGATAGAGAAAATTGCAAATTCCGTGTTCCCTTATCTTAAAGAACTTATTACCAAATAAATGGAAAACATAATCCTCATAGAGACTTCGACAGAACTGTGCTCGGCAGCCATCGCATCTGACGGGAAAATCATATCATACAAGGAAAGCACAAAACCGAGGGAACATGCCTCGCTGACAGCCGTGTTCATAGACGAAATGCTAAAGGAAACGGGGATGAAAGTGTCGGACTGCAGTGCAGTGTGCGTCAGCATGGGCCCGGGCTCATACACAGGGCTCAGAGTCGGAGTGTCCACCGCCAAAGGGCTGTGCTTCGGCGCAGGCATCCCGATGCTTGCAGTAGGGACTCTCGACACCCTCGTATGGCAGGCCGGCGACAGGACAGATTACAAACACATAATCCCGATGATCGATGCCAGGAGAATGGAAGTCTACACGGCGGTATTCGCTCCTGACGGGAAACAGCTGACAGACACCGAAGCAAAAATAATAGATGCGGACAGCTTTTCTGACCTGCTTGAAGAAGGTCCTGTACTGTTCATTGGAGACGCCGCCGAGAAATGCAGCAAAGTCATCCTGCACCCGAATGCGCATTTCGAGCAGTGCTGTCCTAAAGCATCGTCAATGCTCATTCCAGCCATGGCAGAATACAAAGAAAAACGGTTCAAAGATGTTGCATACTTCGAACCGTTCTATCTCAAGGATTTCGTGGCTACAACCAGCCGGAAAAAACTGTTTTAATTCTCCGTCAGGTTAAACTGCAGGAATTCGCCTTAGTCAGCTATAGTGAATGTAACCTTGATTGCCCCCGGATTCTTATCCACACTCAAATCTGCTATAAATTTTCTGATTTTTTCTATTTCAGCAATCTGCTGACAGCTGCCCTCAACGAAGAATCATCAGAAATGCGGTCTTTCTGGAGAGTGCCGCCTGACAGGATGAATGTGGCAGGCAGAACAGACAGATTGTAAGACACGACTGCCGGAGAAGCCTCTCCAAGCCCGTCACACACATTGATCCAGTCAAGATTCTGCTCTTTCACAATCCTTGCCCACCCGGCCTTGTCAGTGTCGATAGCCACCTGATATATTTCCAGACCTTTGTCTGAATACTTCTCGTACAATGGCTTCAACACCTCTATGTTGTACATCTTCTGCACAGGCTGGGAAGGCGCCCAGAAATGCAGGACCACAACCTTGGCATCCACCTCACTGAGCTTCTTCTTCACCCCGTTGACATCAGGCATCTCTATATCCAGATAATCCACTTCCTCTGCCTTCTGGAGCTTTGCCGCAAGCTCCATAGCCTTGAAACGCCTGTCCGCCTCTTGACGCAAAGCCTTCACATACCGTGAATCCGGATACACCTTCGCAAGTGAATCGCATATGCTGGAGAAATGTATGGCGTCCGTCTGCTGTCCGAATACAGGCATATTGCCTACAGTCTGGAAAAGAACCGGCACTGAAGTCATTGAATACGGATTGGTCATCACATAACGGAGTCTGCCCCTGTAATACTCCACATAGAGTTTCCCAAGGTCTTTCCTCAAGGAGTCAGCTAAAGGAGATTCGGGCGAAATACGGGCAAGACTTGTGGAAATATCTGCAAACGCCCTGGTAAAATCCTCAAGGTTCTTCTCCACCTGACGGAGTTTCTCGGACTCTTCAGACCCGGTGATGGAATACTGCCCCAGAGTATCTGCCTCCACGGTCACTGCATCCCCTCTTTTCAACAGGAGAGACGCAATCCTGGTATCCTTGTAGAACAGATATACGAACTCCGGCTGCCCCTTCTCCACAGCCATCTTGTATGAGAAACTGCCCGAAGCATCTGTCTTTACAGTGTCAAGCACCTGGAACTGGTTCACATTCAAGAGCTTCACCACCACATCAGCTTCCGGCGCACCGTCAAGAACCCCTTTCACTGTCGCCTTGCCGGCACACGAAACGAGTAATGCCGCCATGGCCCCGTAGCACACAGCATACAGGAAATACCTAAACAAGCTTTTCATATTCTTTGTTTATTGAATCCGCTACAGCAGACATCTCTTCTGCAGGCAGGGAAAGCTTTTCCTTTCTGAAGTCCAGGTCGGCTTCGCTCTGAAGAGGCACCAGATGGATATGGGTATGCGGCACTTCCATTCCAAGCACAGCGACACCAACCCTCTTGCAAGGGACAGCCGCCTTCAGGGCAACTGCAACCTTACGCGCAAATGCCCACAGTCCGTCATAAGTCTTTTCATCGAGATGGAAGATATAGTCATCCTCGACCTTCTTGGGAATTACAAGCGTATGCCCTTTTGCCAGAGGGGCGATATCAAGGAAAGCATAGAAATCCTCGCTTTCCGCAACCTTGTACGAAGGTATCTCCCCATTGGCTATCTTAGTGAAAATTGTAGCCATGATTACAAAGTGATATCCAATATTTCAAACTTGATTATTCCTGAAGGGACATGGGCCTCAACGGTCTCCCCTTTCGAATGCCCCATGAGAGCCTTCCCGATAGGAGTAGTAGCAGCAAGCTTGCCGTGGGCGAAATCCGCCTCGCTTTCCCCTACAAGAGTAAACTCCATCACCATCCCGTTGTTGAGATTTTTCACCTTCACCTTGTTGAGCATCTGGACCTTTTCAGTACCTATCTGAGACTCGTCGATGACCCTGGCATTGGCAACGAGATCCTGCAGCTTGGCGATGTTCAGCTCAAGAAGACCCTGGGCCTCCCTTGCCGCCTCGTATTCCGCATTCTCTGAAAGGTCTCCCTTATCTCTGGCCTCTGCTATCTGGGCTGAAATCACAGGCCTCTGGGCCACTGCATCCGCGAGATCCTTTTTAAGTTTGTCCAGACCCTCCTGGGTCATATAATGAATTGCCATAATATTTGATTTTAATGTTTTACGGACAAATTGTCCTTTCCTGTATATACAAATTAAAAGGAGTCCTGTTGTATTCCTACACAGAACCCTTGTCATGCAAATATAGGGAATTTTTTCTTATTCCTTATATTTCGGAGACATGATTTCAGAATATATGACCAGTTTCTTCAGGTCGATCTTGTGTTTGTCCGGCCTGAATTCTTTCTTGACACGGTCAGTTTCTTCTGTCCGGAGATCCGATCCGGTTATTTTGTCATCTGTTTCCATATTCCGATGATATCAGGCTTTCGCAAAATTCCCTGTCCATCACAAGCTGCGCCTTCAACTCGTCGAGCGAGCCGAAACGGATTTCCTTCCTTATCCTCTTCAGGAAACGCAGGCTGATGTCGAGTCCGTATATATCCTCGTCAAAATCAAAGATATTGGTCTCTATAGTCCTGGCATTCCCATCTCTGACGGTAGGTCTGTTGCCGATATTGCACATGCCGTGGAAAACCTTTCCGAGCGCCTGCACCTGCACGAGATATGCCCCGTTTCCAGGCACAAGTTTCAAAGGCTCATAAAGCTCCATATTGGCTGTCGGAAATCCCATAGCCTTGCCGAGCTTCTCGCCCGACACCACAACCCCTTCCAGTCCATAGCTGTAGCCCAGCATTGCATTGGCGGTCTCCACTTCTCCGGACTCAATCATCGCCCTGATCCATGTCGAGCTCACGGCTGTCCCGGTATCGGATGTGAGACTGTCAGCCACAATCACCTCAAGCCCGGCCTCTTTCGCTGCATCTGCCGCATAATCGACATTCCTGCAGTCGCTTCCAACCCTGTTGTCATAACCGAGGACCACCGCCTTGCCGCCGAACCTGCCTTTCACATACTCCCTGAAATATTCAGTTGCAGTGAGACGGCTGAACTCACGGGTAAACTCTATGACTTCAATCCTGTCCACCCCAAGAGAATATATCATATCCTTTTTCTCCTGAAGGGAACTGAGGAGACGCAGAGAACTTGCATCGCATTGAAGCACATTGCGGGGATGAGGCCAGAATGTCACCACCAGGCTCTCATCTCCACGTGCCTTAGCCGCCTCTACGAGACGGCCTATAACCAGACGGTGCCCTGAATGGACACCGTCGAAAAATCCGGTCGCTACAACCATCTTACAAGTTCAAAATCCTGTCTGTGAGGAAGAAGAGGGTTCTTTGCATAGATTCTCGCTGCCACCTGGTACATGCCTGTTGTCTGAGGAAGCAGTGAAGCCTGATACTTGACCACTCCGTCACTGTTCTCGACCGGCTTGAACTCAAAGCTTTCCTGGATATGGAGCTTGCCCTTGTTGTCAGATGCAGCAAACAGCATTTCCACTCCTACATCTTCCGGCTGCAGGTCTCCTATGCTGAGCACCACTTCCGCCATGAATTCCTTGCCGAGGGCGATGTCTTCGTGCGAACTGTCAGGTTTTACCATCGAGATTACACCGACATTCTGCCATTCCCTGCGCAGATGTTTCTTCCATGCTGCAATCTCCCTTGCAACCTTGTAGTCATCCGCAACTATGCTTGCTGTCCTTACAGACTGAGGCTCATAATACTGGCTGATATAATCAGACAGCATCCTGTTGGTCGTGAAGTTGCATGCAA
>JADIMD010000005.1 GCA_017695015.1 Candidatus Cryptobacteroides faecigallinarum
AAAGATATCAGGAATATTTGGAAAAGAAAGCCGCTGCTGAAAAAGCGAAAAGGGCAGCGTGGAAAAAGAGAATGGACGCATACAGGAAAAAACTTGCCGAAGGAAAGTGAAAAAGATGTATTTTTGCACGATTGTCAATGGAGGTAGAATATGGAAAAGAAAGATGTGCCGGTCCTGCTGCTGACCGGTTATCTCGGCAGCGGAAAGACAACCCTTGTAAACAGGATACTCGGGAACAGAAAAGGGATAAAATTTGCCGTGATAGTCAATGACATAGGAGAAGTGAACATTGATGCGGGCCTGATACAGGCAGGCGGAGTGGTCGCCCAGAAAGACGACAGCCTGGTGGCTCTCCAGAACGGATGTATCTGCTGCACCCTCAAGGCAGATCTGGTGGCACAGGTGTTCGACCTGATGAAAAGCGGAAAATTCGATTACATTGTCATCGAGGCAAGCGGAATCTGTGAACCTGAACCCATTGCACAGACAATCTGCAGCATCCCGACCCTCGGAGGTCCATATACCAAATACGGCAACTGCAGACTGGACTGTATTGTGACTGTAGTGGATGCATTGAGATTGAGGGACGAATTCGGGGCCGGGGATGAACTTACCAGGCAAGACATCGGTGAAGAGGACATTTCCAATCTGATAATCCAGCAGATAGAGTTCTGCAATATCATTCTTCTTAACAAGGCTGCCGAAGTCAAGCCGGAAGAATTGGAAAAAATCAGGACTATCATACGCACCCTTCAGCCTGGAGCGGAAATAATCGACTGTAACTATGCAGATGTGGACCTTGACAAAATATTGGACACCAAGATGTTCAATTTCGACAAGGCCGCGATGTCCGCAGGATGGATCAGAGGCATCGAAAGCCGCCCTACGGACGAAGAGGAAGAAGAGGCCCGCAACCATGACCACAATCACCATGACGGAGAACAGCGTCATTGTCATGAAGAGGGGCATGGACATCACCACCATCACCATGATGAGGGAGAAGCGGAGGAGTATGGCATCAGCACATTTGTGTATTACCGCAGACCGGCATTCGACATCAATAAGTTCGACTATTTCGTGACAAAGAAATGGCCGAAATCAGTCATCAGGGCAAAAGGAATCTGCTATTTCAGCGATGAAAGGGGGATGTCATATCTGTTCGAACAGGCAGGTAGCCAGAAACAGCTCCGACAGTCGGGACAATGGTATGCCACAGCTCCTGAAGAAGATCTGATACAGCTGATGCAGAGCGACCCGGGATTCATGAGGGACTGGGATGCAAAATATGGGGACAGAATGGAGAAAATCGTGTTCATCGGTCAGAAGATGGACAAGGAACAGATTATCCGCGACCTCGACGACTGCCTTGAAGATGCCTGATGCGACAAACGGACCGGGCACCATATTGCATCATATCTTGTTAATATTAAATACATTATATAAAACGAAGTGGACGATACCCATACAAACAGGGTATCGTCCAGTCGTTAAAACAATAACTTATTTATAATCAGCGTTATACAACAAGTCTGAAAGGACAATCACTAAAACTGGCGGGCGAGATTGACCATTTCGATAGCGGTAGTCATCGCGTCGAAACCTTTGTTTCCAGCTTTGGTACCAGCCCTTTCGACAGCCTGCTCAATGGAATCAGTTGTAAGGACTCCGAATATCACAGGGATATTGCTGTCGAGACCTACTTTGGCTATTCCTTTTGTCGCCTCGTTTGCAACCATGTCGAAATGAGGTGTTGCGCCTCTGATCACAGCACCGAGACATACAACTGCGTCATAGCGTCCCGAATCAGCCATCTTCTTGGCAATCAAAGGAATTTCAAATGCTCCGGGCACCCATGCGACTTCGATGTCATCCGGGTCTCCGCCATGGCGGATAAATGAGTCTTCTGCTCCTCCAAGCAGTTTCGATGTAATAAATTCATTGAATCTGGCAGCTACAATGCCTATTTTCTGGCCTTGTGCCGAAAGTTTACCTTCAATTTTTTTCATGTTACTTATTTATTTGTCAATTTATTCTCTTTCAACCTTATTTATTAAACAGATTCTTCGCTCCGCTCAGAATGACAGTGAGACCCAGATTCTTCGCTCCGCTCAGAATGACAGTGAGACCCAGATTCTTCGCTGCGCTCAGAATGACAGGGACTTCATTCAGAATAACAAACTCTGCGCTCAGAATGACAGTGAGATTGTTTCACTGTCATCCTGAACGAAGCCGTCAGGCGGAGTGAAGGATCTGATTCTACTCATCGATCACTAATTCTTCATATGTAGGATTCGTCGATTCAACAAGCATATTTTTCTTCTCTCTTTTCCATCCTTTCAATATCTTTTCTCGTTCTATTGCCTGCTCAATATCTGAAAAGGTCTCATAATACACCAATTTGTGGCAACAATATTTTTGTGTATAACCGGCTATCTGTCCTGATTTATGTTCAAATATTCTTCTCTGAAGATTATTGGTAACTCCAATATACATCGCTGTATTCTTTCTGGTTGTTAATATATAAACATAATACATAGTCAATCAAATTACTTTATCAGATTCTTCGCTGCGCTCAGAATGACAGTGAGACCCAGATTCTTCGCTCCGCTCGGAATGACAGTGAGACCCAGATTCTTCGCTGCGCTCAGAATGACTGGCTTTCCATTAAGAATGACAGCAGACGGGTCAGTGCTTGACATGGAGCATATGCCCCATTTTCTTGTATTTCGTGTAGAGGTAGAACTCGTTCTTCTCGTTGCATGTCATTTCGATAGGATCCCGTCCGACAATCTCGATACCGAACCCGTCAAGACCTGTGATCTTCATCGGATTGTTGGTCATCAGAATCAGTTTCTTCACCCCAAGATCAGCAAGTATCGACGCCCCTGTGCCATACTCCCTCAAATCCGCCTTGAACCCGAGAGCAAGATTGGCCTCTACTGTGTCCATCCCCTGGTCCTGAAGATGATATGCCCTGAGCTTGTTGACAAGACCTATTCCACGGCCTTCCTGCTTCAGATACAGCAGCACTCCCCTTCCCTTCTTTTCGATTCTGCGCAAGGCTTCTGCAAGCTGTTCTCCGCAATCACATCTCAGAGAACCGAAAGCATCTCCTGTCAGACATTCCGAATGGACGCGGCACAGCACCGGTTCATCTGTAGATACATCCCCCTTGACAAGAGCCACATGCTGGTCTCCGTTGATTTTGTTGATATAGCCGTATATCCTGAAAGTACCGTATTTGGTAGGCAATTCCGCATCTGTCACCCTCTCAACAATGGATTCGGTCCTGCGACGGTAACGGATAAGGTCAGCTATCGTGATTATCTTCATGTCATGCTGATGGGCGAATTCAAGCAGTTCAGTAGTCCTCATCATAGTGCCGTCATCCTTCATTATCTCGCAGCACAGGCCGCTGTCACCAAGTCCGGCAATCTTCACAAGGTCGACAGTAGCCTCCGTATGACCTGCCCTCACAAGCACCCCTCCTTTCCTCGCCTCAAGAGGGAACATATGCCCCGGACGGCGGAAATCTTCAGGACGGGAGTCAGGATCCGCACATTTCAGGGCAGTGACAGAGCGTTCTACAGCAGAGATTCCCGTCGAAGTGGAAATATGGTCAATCGAAACGGTAAAAGCAGTGCTGTGATTGTCTGTATTTTCAGAAACCATCTGTTTCAAGCCCAATCTTGCCGTCAATTCAGAAGTCATAGGCATACAAATGAGGCCTTTCCCATAAGTCGCCATAAAATTGACATTTTCAGTAGTGGCAAATTTACCTGCACAGATAAGGTCTCCCTCATTCTCCCTGTCAGGGTCATCAGTCACAACGATCATTTTACCTTTTTTGAGGTCTTCGACCGCTTCTTCAATAGTATTGAATTTTGTTTCCATTGTTATATGTAACTATATTTTAAAATCCGTTTTCTTTCAGGAACTCCATAGACAGCCCGTCCTGTTTCCGAGCATACCCAGTCCCTCCGGTGCGTGCAAGCATGTGAGAAATGTACCTTGCAAAGACATCAGCCTCCACATTGACCATATCCCCTGCACGAAGATTCCCGAGCGTACTTGCCGAGGCCGTATGCGGGATAAGCGATACCGCAAAATAATCTGTGCCTGACTCGGTCACCGTAAGGCTTGCTCCATCCACGGCAACAGAACCTTTTACGGCAATCAGAGCCGACAAGTCTTCCGGGACTGCAATCCTGACAATTTTCGCAATCCCTGCCGCCGTAATCGAAAGCACCCTGCAACAGGCATCTACATGTCCGGAAACTATATGACCTCCGAAACGGCCGCCTGCCTGCATCGCCCGCTCAAGGTTGACCTTTGATCCCGGCACAAGGCGACCGAGTGAACTGCGGCGGAGTGTTTCAGGCATTGCATCTGCCGTGAAACTGTCCGCTGTAAGGGATGTGACAGTCAGACATACGCCATTGACGGCAATGCTGTCACCTTTGACAGTGCCTTCAAGGACTTTGCTCGCACCCACGGTGATGAATGCGCTGTCCCGTCCCTGGCTGATGCCCCGTATTGTTCCTGTTTCTTCTATTATTCCTGTAAACATATCAATTCTTTATTCAGATTCTTCGCTTCGCTCAGAATGACATCGAGACACAGATTCTTCGTTTCGCTCAGAATGACATCGAGACACAGATTCTTCGCTTCGCTCAGAATGACAAACACCATATTCAGAATGACAGTTTATAAGACGGGGGAAGGCATGGACAAGGATGTCCTGACCTTTCCTTCCGACGGAATCTATGTCAAATCCGAAAGCCTCCGACATCTTCGGGAAACCATTGCCTCCCACAGGTCCTTTAGCAGACCTGCCGCCAATTACCTTTGGGGCAATGAAACAATAGAGTTCATCGACAAACCCAGATTCCACCAGGCTCCAGTCCAGTTCTGCCCCTCCTTCCACAAGCACCGAATCTATTCCGGCCTTTCCAAGCTTCTCAAACAGGCATCCGAGATCCACCTTTCCGTCAGCAGTCCGTCCGCAATCCATCACCTCCACCCCGGCATCTGCCAACCGGGCAATCCTGTCATCCATCCCCTCAGAATGACCTGATACGGCAAGAATAGTTCTGTACTGTCTTGCAGTCCGCACGATATTGGAATCAAGACTGACAGTCGCGTTGGAATCCGCTATCACCCTGACAGGGCTTCTCATCCCGTCCAAACGGCAGTTCAGCATAGGATCGTCTGCCCTCACAGTGCCGATTCCTGCCATAATTGCCATATTCCAGCCTCTCAACTCATGCGCGAACTTCCTCGATTCCTCTCCTGACACCCATCTGGAATCTCCGGTACAAGCAGCTATCTTGCCATCCAGAGTCATTGCCCACTTCATCGTGACCCATGGTCTGCCGGATGTAATGTATTTCAGGAAAATCCTGTTCTGCTTTTTCAGTTCGGACTCCAGAAGGCCGCATTCCACCTCTATCCCATGTTCCCTCAAAATCGCGACACCTTTCCCTGCGACAAGAGGATTAGGGTCAGGTATACCGACCACCACCCTCGATATTCCGGCGGCAATGAGAGCTTCGGTACACGGAGGCTGCTTGCCATAGTGGCAGCACGGTTCCAGGGTAACATACATCGTGCTTCCTGAGGGGTCTTCAGTACATGCTGCCAGCGCTTCCCTTTCGGCATGCAGACAGCCGTATTTCCTGTGCCAGCCCTTTCCTATCACACGGTCATCCTTGACCACGACTGCCCCGACAAGAGGATTGGGATTGACGAAGCCTTTCCCTTTCTCAGCCAGCTCCATGGCCATCCGCATATAGATTATGTCCTTTTCTATTGTCATAAACAATTAGTTTTCAGATTCTTCGCTTCGCTCAGAATGACAGTGAGACACAGATTCTTCGCTACGCTCAGAATGACAAACACAACAAAAGCCCCGGATACACATATATCCAGGGCCGATATGAATAAAAATATGACAATACATGCCAATATCCCGTCTTCCATCCGGACTATACCGTCGGTACCGGAATTCCACCGGTTCAGTCCCTCACAGAGGGAGTCGCGGACTTTGACCGCCGGTAGGGAATTTCACCCTGCCCTGAAGAGATATGTATCGGACGCAAAGATAGCAATCATTTTCACAATTGCAATGCTATTTCTGCTTCTTGTAAGTCACTACGGCAATCACATTCATCAGGACAGCAAACACAGCCAGCATTATATAGTTGAAGGCCAAATCCTGAAACTGGCTACCCTTGAGACAGACTGCCCTGAGAATATTCACGAAATAAGTGGTGGGAAGGAAATATGTCAGATACTGCGACCATGTCTCCATGGAACTGACAGGCGTGAATATTCCGCTCATCAGCATGAATATCAGCACAAAGAACAGCATCAGGAACACAGACTGCAGCAGGGTGTCGGAATAATTCGAGATTATCAGACCGAACCCGGCCATGAAAATCAGGAACAGCGCTGCTCCGACATAGAGTTCGGGAATCCCGCCATGAGGGGCGAGCCCATAGACAAAATGTCCTATCAGGAAAGCCAAGGTAAATGCTATCAGCCCCAAGAAACCATAAAAGACGACTTTGGACAGGATAAAATCCCTTTTACGGGCAGGTGATACATTTATC
>JADIMD010000025.1 GCA_017695015.1 Candidatus Cryptobacteroides faecigallinarum
GAATGTTATATGAATCATGCCAATCTATTGGCTTGCCCGTCAACTCCCCGTCAATCGACATTGCCCATGAGTCATGCCATCCCGTGAACTTGTTCCTCCACGAGGCATATGTGATTTTTCCTGTGATTTTCTCTATATTGTTGATATATTTGTCCCACATCAGTTTTGAGGGAACAGCATGGCAGAAGAAATCCATCAGAATAAAATTATCTTCCGCATTGAATTTTCTGATATATCTTCTGAATGAATCAATCTGGCAGGGAGTCCCAGTTACAAGATATTTCTCCTTTCTGTTTATGGCATTGAATCCGTCTACAGTATAGCTTTGAATATATTTGCTTCCGATGGATTGTATCAGTTCCTCTACAGAACTTGCTATATAGTGTTCAGCGCGCCCTTTTTCTACATTGTATCTCACTCCGCAGACCTTGTATCCTTCAGAAAGCAGTGTCCTTCCTATTTCATAGCCAATTCCCCCAGACGAACATTTGCGACGGATTGCCGCATCATGGCTCCATGCTGCATAACTTTTGTGCGGTACATTGATTACGGCAGGCTTGTCATGTAGAAAAGAGCATACATCCCTGCAAATTCCACAGTCTATGCATAAATCTTTGTCTGTTATATGAGGCTCATAAAAGCCATCTTCATTCAATTGTATTTCGATTATATGTTTGGGGCATGATATAGCACAGACACCACATCCGTAGCAATCTTTGATACCAATAATATTTTTCATAAATTAATTTTATTGCAATCTTCAATAAAATGATATGACCATCGTGGCTGTGACGAGTACCCCGAAGCCCGCAGGCGTCAGCAGCCTTGCCAGAACCATAGTAGTAACAGGGGATACCAGCTTGGCCGCTATCTCCGACTTGGTGGCCGACACTACTTTATTGTTGATATTTGTCATGAGATTTATCCGATTAGCATATTGCCGAACTTTGTCTTGCGTGTCAGATATGTGAGCACAAATGACAAGACAAGCGCAATGGCAAAGCCAGCCCACGGCAGCAGGTATGGAGATACGGCATACGGCAATTCAGTATAGTAATACAGATATTTCAGGATGAATTGCTGGTATATGTATATCCCGAAACAATATGAACTCATGCCAATCAGTGCCTGAGACATTGTGCTGTTCTGCCCGATAATATGATTTGTCACAGAATACATGGCAATGACCCCTGAAAATCCTATTGACAATTTAATCATAGTCTTGATTACTATTGAAATACCTTTGTTCACTATCTCAATATCTGTAGGTTGTATTCCCCCCCCCAGATACTTTGACTGCAACATGGTCAGTCCGACAAAAAGACATAAGTAAATGGAAACTGAAGCAATTGTATTTCTGCTGGAAAACAGTTCCCGGACATCCCATGCCTTTCTCTTTATCAAATAGCCTGTATAGAAAAAAAGGAAATAATACAATGCTGATGAAAGCCGTAGTGGAAGTGGCACGGCCGATATTACGACCATGACAAATGCACTCATTATGATGTAAATATGCCGGATGCCCGTTTTCTCCGCTATAAATGTGAAAATGAAACACCAGAACAGCATGGGAAGAAACCACATGTGGCCAGTCCCGCATAATATTGAATAAACAATCTTCCAGATGGGTTCGCCGAGATCATAGAACAGCAGATAGTATACAGTGCTGAAAATGATGCTTGGAAGTATGAGCCTCTTCAGTTTACTCTGTACTACTGCCTTCAGAGACAATTTCTCGGGATTCCTGTATATCTGATATCCGTATACATATCCGGAGATGAACACGAAAGCTTCAAGCATAAAACTGTATGCGCTTTTGCCGATCCACCAGTATGCAGCAGGTTCCGGATAGTTGTCAAGTGGTGTCCAGCCGTCACAGAAAATGGCGAATGCATGATACAGGACAAGCAGGATTATCAGTATGAGGCGTATTGCACAGACATCCAAGAGAATTTTCTTTGCCGTCATAGCCGGTCCGAATATTTCAAATCCTTACTTGCGATATTCCTTATACCATCTTGCGAATTTTCTCAGCCCATCCCTCAGGGGAGTTGACGGTTTGAATCCGAAATCAAGCTCCAGAGGTGTGGTGTCGGCGTATGTCACCGGCACATCTCCAGGCTGCATAGGTACGAGTTCCGTGTGTGCCTCGAAATCATAGTCTGCAGGAAGGACTCCGGCTGACACCAGTTCTTCCTGCAGTATCCTTACGAACTCAAGGAGGTTCTCCGGGTGACTGTTCCCGATGTTGTAAACTTTGTAGGGAGGGACAGGAAGACCGTCTTCTCCGTTGCGCTTTTCCGGAGCATGCCTCATTACACGCACTATTCCTTCTACGATGTCGTCAATATAGGTAAAGTCTCGCTTGCAGTCACCATAGTTGAAAATCTGTATTGTCTTTCCTGCGACGAGCTTGTCTGTGAACCCGAAATAGGCCATGTCCGGTCTTCCGGCCGGTCCGTAGACAGTGAAGAACCTTAGTCCTGTAGACGGGATGTTGTACAGCTTCGAGTATGCATGAGCCATAAGCTCATTGCTTTTCTTTGTCGCTGCATATAGGCTGACGGGGTTATCCACGTTGTCGTCCGTACTGTACGGGACTTTAGTGTTGCTGCCGTATACGCTTGAGGAACTGGCATAGACCAGATGCGTCACGCCGTCCCTGCCGTTATCGTATGAATGCCTGCATGCCTCAAGGATGTTGTAGAAGCCTATGAGGTTCGATTCTATGTATGCGTCCGGGTTGGTGATGCTGTATCTTACGCCGGCCTGGGCTGCAAGGTTGACTACGACTGAAGGGGTATATTCCGTAAAGGCTCTTTTTATGCAGTCCTTGTCTGCAATATCTCCTTTGATGAAAATGAAGCCGGGGAAAGATGACAGCCCTTTCAGCCTCTCTTCCTTAATCCGGACATCATAGTAACTGTTCATGTTGTCAATCCCAATTACTCTTGTATCGGGATAATCTGTTAGAAGTCTATGGGTAAGGCTGTTACCTATGAAGCCAGCAACTCCTGTCACCAGAATAGTCCTGGAGTTCAGATTAATGTTGTCTATTAGCATATTTAGTCCCTTCTGAAAATATCTCTTGTGTACACCTTCTCCTTCACATCGTCAAGGGTGGTGTCGTATCTGTTGGCGATGATGGCCTGCGCCCGACTTTTGAATTCCGCGAGGTCGTTCACCACCATGCTCCCGAAGAACGACGATCCGTCCTCAAGAGTAGGCTCGTACACTATCACTTCCGCTCCCTTCGCCTTGATGCGCTTCATGACGCCCTGGATGGCGGACTGACGGAAGTTGTCGCTGTTGCTTTTCATTGTCAGTCGGTAAACCCCGATGACGCACCTGTGTTCCTTCCCGGAGTCCCACTGGCTGTTGCTGCTGTAGTATCCCGCCTTCGTCAGCACCTGGTCGGCGATGAAGTCCTTCCTCGTGCGGTTCGAGTCCACTATCGCCTGTATCAGGTTCTCCGGAACATCGTTGTAGTTGGCCAGAAGCTGCTTGGTGTCCTTCGGAAGGCAGTAGCCGCCGTATCCGAACGAAGGGTTGTTGTAGTGGCTCCCGATGCGCGGGTCAAGGCACACCCCATCGATGATTGATTTTGTGTCGAGGCTCTTCATTTCAGCGTAGGTATCGAGCTCGTTGAAGTAGCTCACTCTCAGCGCCAGGTAGGTGTTCGCGAACAGCTTCACAGCCTCGGCCTCCGTCGACCCCATGAAAAGAACCGGAACATCTTCTTTTAGTGATCCTTCCTTGACCAATGCAGCAAATGTGTGCGCTGCCTCCTCAAGCCTAGCATCACCTCTGTCATAGCCCACGATGATGCGACTCGGATAGAGGTTGTCGTACAGCGCCTTGGACTCACGAAGGAACTCTGGAGCAAAGATAATTTTCGGCGTCACTACCTTCATAGTCCCGTCTGAAAGCCGTTCCCTGTACGAGAATTTCTCCATTACTGAAGCGGTGTAGCCCACAGGAACCGTAGACTTGATGACCATCACCGCTTCTGGATTAACCTTCAGCACGAGATCAATAACCTCCTCCACATGAGATGTATCAAAGAAGTTCTTCTTGCTGTCGTAGTTGGTCGGTGCAGCGATAATGACGAAGTCTGCGTCCGAATATGCTTTTTCTCCATTGAGAGTTGCCTCAAGATCAAGGTTCTTTTCAGCAAGGTATTTTTCTATATAGTCGTCCTGTATCGGAGATATTCTGTTTCTTATCTTTTCAACTTTTTCCGCTATGACATCCACAGCTGTCACATGGTGGTGCTGTGACAGCAGGGTAGCCAATGAAAGCCCGACATAACCTGTGCCGGCCACCGCTATTTTGCAATCTTTCATATTTGTGGGGTTTGTATTTTATATCTTGGATTTCAGAAATTCTGTAAAAGCATCAAATTGACTGACCAGATTCTGCAATTCCGGATTGTCGGCACGCACTATCTTGAAAAAATAGTACTCATTGCTGCTTTGGGGCGCATGTACCTTATATGGGGCTTTCTCGTTTATTGATTGAACAGATAATTCTATCATTTCCCTATAACAGCCGTTTTCAATCCCTTCTTCTCCATCTCCTCTCGGCTCGCCTTATTCCGAACGGAATATTCCCATCTCTCGCGCAAGCTTGCAGCCTTCTGAAATGCAGAGATGGCATCTTTTGTTGATTTGTAGGTTTTGTATTCCATTTCTGTTCTAGTTTCTCCCAAAGTTCTGGATTCACATAATTATTTACAATGCCGATATTCAGAATTTTCTTTTTCTTATGTTAATTTTTTCTCTTTTTATATATTTTTCTCTTCCATATCAATTTTCCCCAATGCAGCGCCCATTGGGGACGGAAAAGTCACATTGCTGAATTGAAATTTCGGGCTTGAGGTCTTGAGTATATTAAGG
>JADIMD010000026.1 GCA_017695015.1 Candidatus Cryptobacteroides faecigallinarum
ATAGGCTATCCTGAAGCTTGAACGCGGTATGAGTGTGGCTATGAAGCTGTCAGTGCCGGGTACGCTGACCAGGCTGCTGAACATGAAGTTGCTTGCATTGTTGTCGCTCCAGATGAGGGAATATCGCATCAGGTCCTTGACTGTCAGCCTGATTACAGGCTCCGGATGCTCTTTCATCATGGGGCTCCATGTCTCAGGGTCGAGCGCGTCCCTCCTTATGGTCATCATGGTGTCAAGGGACTGTCCGCTGCGGTCGAAAGCATTACAGACGGCAAGTGCCTGATGGACCTTGAATACGCTCATCATTGGGTAGATATTCCCGTTGTTGACAGTGACTGTGTCGGTGCTTCCGATAATCACTGCCACGCCTGTCTCCCCCGGACAGCCTGAAACAATCCCGGAGATGGCTCCGGTGAGGGATTCTTCATATGAAGGGGAGCCTGCGCTGTCCTTTACCGGACGGGACAGTGACATGGCCGCAACGCCAGCCGAAATCAAAGCGATGACTGTAATGGATATGCGGATTTTGCCTGCTTTTGCCATATTATTCTGTCTTTAGTGTCCGGACTTTTGTATTGACCACTTACTGCGCCACCCGGGTCAGTTCGAAGCCTATTTTCATGCCGTCGTACTGGCTGATAAGCGATGACAGTACTTTGAGCTTGGAATCCCCGCTTGAAGAGGAAATCTTACCGATGAATTCGATTATCTTGTCCGCGTTGAACAGCAGCTCCATGCTGTCCAACCCAACGGTCACTTGCGTCTTGATGGTGAAGCCTTTAAGCTTTTCGCTCCTGCCGTAGTCCAGTTCGATTGTGTCAGCTTCCGGGGAGAAACTGTATGTCCCGGGGAATTTCATTTTGTTGAATACGGTGGTGAAAGTACTGTCCGCGTTGAAGGTATAGCTGAAAGCCCCCTGTCTGAGCCCGATTTTCTGGAGATATTCATCCAGTTTCTCTTCCACCTGGCCTGCAGCGAGTTCTGAGGCTGCGCTCATCAGCGTATTGTCACTTGTGAATTTCACTGCCGCTCCGGTGTATTCCCAGGTCCCGGTTATGTTCTCCGGGATGACATCAAGCTTGTCCACGACTGTCTCGACAACTTTCTTGATATTGTCCTTGTTCAGCAGGTCCTTGAGTGACTGTGCCTCCATCTGGAATCCTGTACATGCCAGCAGCATTGCTGCCAGAGATATGGAAAATCTTTTCATGTTTTTTGCTGTTAAATTGTCTATCCCGGACAAAGTAATAATTAACTTTAATCAATGCAAAATTTTTTACGTCTCGCGTACATTGGCGGATGTGGAAAAAAATCCATACATTTGGGGCTGAATCCGTATTCGGCCGCGCAGAGACCGGACACGGCCTCACGTAAGTGGAACAGAAAAACGTATTGCCATGAATAAAAGTGTTTTGACGATAGTCCGTCTGGTGTTTTTCTCCATAATGCTTGTCTTGCTCGTTGTACTGATGATCCTCAATATTACAGAAAGAGGGATTGAGACAGGGACTGACAAGATACTGCTCGCCCTGTTCATAGTGCTTATTATCTGGGCTGCAGCACGGATCTATGGACTTGTAAAGGCTTTGAGGGACCGTTAGTCCACGAATCCTTTGCCGGGGATGGCTATGCACAGACCTCATAAGACAGATTTTGAAGACCTGTTCCGTTACTGGTACAGGCCTTTGTGCATATATGCCCTGCATTATACCGAAGACACAGACCAGGCGGAGGACATTGTTCAGGAGTGCTATATGTCATTGTGGGAGAGGACTTCTGGAGTCTGTGGCACAGCGGGAGGGAGACATGGAAGGGAAGCCATGCCTGAAAATCCGAAGTCATATCTTTACACTATGGTAAGGAACCGTTGTATCGACTATATCCGCAGCAGGAGGACAATCAGCGGGGAGGGGATTCCGCTCTCCGTCATCCGTGAGACGGAGATGTCCGGCGGAGATGACGGCGTTACACAACAGGGAGATGGGGCTGCCGGCTCCATCCGTGGATTTATTCCCGGGCTTCTTGCGGATGAGTCTCTCCAGGAGGATTCTGTCACTGAGGCCCGCCTCTGGACAGCGATAGATTCCTTGCCTGAGAAATGCCGCAAGGTTTTCCTGATGGCCAAGCGCGACGGGCTCAGATACGAGGAGATCGCCAGTGAACTGGGCATTTCTGAAAACACTGTCCGCAACCAGGTCAGCAAGGCCCTGCGGATACTTAAGGAAGGGGTCCGCAAGGCTGTCTATTTCCTTCTCGGCCTGTAGAGCCGCAACGGCCTCCTCCCCGCCCATGTGCTTGTCTTATGTCTCTCTACTGTCGCCCAGGCTGTCACACCTGCAGTGGCAGATATTTGTCAATCGATTGAAATCAAATAGAATACACAGGTCATAAAATGGATATTCCTACAAATGGAATCAGGAAACCTGCCTGATTGTATCGAAAAGGGCCTGTCGCCCGGGGTGAATCCGGTTATCTCCATGCCTCTTTGCGAGGCTTCTGCCCGTCATTGAAAAATTTCCTGAAAAAAAACGGAATCGGGATAGTACTTTTCAGTCTGTCTTCCGTCATAGGGTAAAAACCAGATATGAAAAAGAAGATAATCCTGTTTATATTGTTATTCGTGTCTCTCTGTTCTCTGGCGGAAGCTCAGGGGAAGGCACAGTGGCCGGTATCTTACAGAAGGGGATACAGGGCTGACATACAGACAGGAGTAGTCCTGAATCTGAACGGACCGAGTTATGTAATGACCACCTCTCACGGCTACTCGTTCGGCAACGGGATTTTTATCGGCGCCGGTACGGGACTCTATGTGGACACATTCGCAATGGGGAAAAACGATGTGCAATACCAGATACCTGTGTTCGCCGAATTGAAATACAACCTTACTGCCGGTCCTGTGAGCCCGTTTGTCAGCGTCAAGGCAGGAGGCCTGTACGACTGCACCTTGAATTCACCCGGCTACATGGTGAGGCCTTCCGTCGGCGTGGACCTTTGGAGGGTTTCCATCAGTGTCGGCTGGGACAGGACAATGTACAAATATCTTGGCGGCATGACCGGGAAAAGCAATGTATATATCGGACTGTCGTGCAATTT
>JADIMD010000027.1 GCA_017695015.1 Candidatus Cryptobacteroides faecigallinarum
TCCACATTGAGGGGACTGTTTCAGAAGTGAAACCTTTCGGCTCCGGACTGATAAACGACACCTATAAAGTAAAGACGGCCGAGGATGCTGCCCCGGATTATATCCTACAGAAAATAAACCACAATATCTTCCAGGATGTGGACATGCTCCAGTCTAATATCGAGGCCGTGACAAGCCATATCAGGAAGAAGCTCGAAGCCGCCAACGAGACCGACATCGACAGGAAAGTCCTGCATTTCATAGAGACGGACAACGGCAAGACATATTACATGGATGACGAGGGCAACTGGTGGAGAATGATGGTTTTCATCACAGGGGCACACACTTACGAGACCGTCAATCCAGAATATTCATACTACGCGGGCAAGGCATTCGGCAATTTCCAGTCGATGCTCTCCGATCTCGAAACCCCTCTTGGAGAGACCATTCCCGACTTCCACAACATGGAATTCAGGCTGAAACAGTTCCATGACGCCCTGGCTGCAGACACCGCAGGAAGATCGGAAGAAGTCAGATACTACATCGACGAGATAGAGAAGCGTGCAGATGAAATGTGCAAGGCGGAAAGGCTTCACCGTGAAGGGAAGCTCCCGAAAAGAATCTGCCATTGCGACACCAAGGTCAACAACATGATGTTTGACGACAACGGCGATGTCCTCTGTGTCATCGACCTGGACACAGTGATGCCGAGCTTTATTTTCTCCGATTACGGAGATTTCCTGCGCACGGGAGCCAACACCGGAGCTGAAGACGACAAGAATCTCGACAATGTGGAATTCAACATGGAGATATTCGAGGCTTTCACCAAAGGGTACCTCGAATCGGCAAAGTCATTCCTGCTGCCTGTCGAGATTGAGAATCTCCCATACGCAGCTGCACTTTTCCCTTACATGCAGTGCGTCCGTTTCCTTACCGACTACCTCAACGGTGACACATACTACAAAATACAATACCCTGAGCATAACCTTGTACGCACCAGGGCACAGTTCAAGCTGCTGCAAAGCGTGGAAAGCCATTATGGACAAATGAAAGAATTCATTGGCAGGATTCTTGGCGAATAAATGCAAAAAACTGGAAAATATATTTGCAGAATAGAAAATTCAGACTAACTTTGCACAATATTCAAATTTGAATTATTCAAAATTATATAATAATTGCGGACACGCATCAAAAAAGGATTGATTATGAAGAAAAGATTCAGATGCCTCGTATGTGGATATATCCACGAAGGCGACAGCGCACCAGCAGAATGCCCTATATGCCATGCAGGTGCAGACAAGTTTGAAGAAATAGTTGAAACAGCAGACTCACTCTCATGGGCTGACGAGCACAGGCTCGGAGTAGCAAAGGATGTAGATCCTGAAATCCTCAAAGGACTGAGGGAGCATTTCAACGGAGAATGCGGAGAAGTGGGAATGTACCTCGCAATGAGCCGTCAGGCAGACAGGGAAGGATATCCTGAAATCGCCGAGGCTTTCAAGAGATACGCTTTCGAAGAGGCTGAGCACGCTGCCCGTTTCGCAGAACTTCTCGGAGAATGCGTATGGGACACGAAGACCAATGTTGAAAGGAGAATGCTTGCAGAGCAGGGAGCATGCGAAGACAAGCTGCGCATTGCAAAGCTCGCAAAGGCCCAGAACCTCGACGCTATCCACGACACTGTTCATGAGATGTGCAAGGACGAGGCCCGTCACGGAGCAGGATTCCAGGGACTTTACAACCGCTATTTCAAGAAATAGTTCTACAATAAATGCAAAAAAGGCCGGCTGATCAGCCGGCTTTTTTTGTTGACGGACATGTGTAGACAACAAAAAAGGGCAGGCTTGAAATTCAAACCTGCCCTTATCATTAGTCGGAATCATCTTCCGACATTATTCTTATTGCAAATCCTACTGCTCGTCAGGACCCTGGTCATCTGGATTCTGAGGACCGGACTGTGGGCCCTGCGGACCTGCCTGCGGACCGCCCTGAGCTGCCTTTGCCATATCCTCGGATGCAGCATGCCATGCATTGTTCAACTGCTCGGTATACCTGTCGATATCAGCGACATTCTGGCTCTTGACAGCTTCTTTCAGACTTCCGAGAGCTGTCTCTATAGCCCCTTTCTTGTCTGACGGAATCTTGTCCCCGTACTCTTTGAGGTTCTTCTCTGACTGGAAGCAGAGAGCATCAGCAGCATTTATCTTATCTACTCTTTCACGCTCTGCCTTGTCAGCTGCCTCGTTTGCCTTGGCCTCATCACGCATCCTCTTGATCTCATCCTCGCTCAGTCCAGAAGAGGCCTCGATACGGATCTTCTGTTCCTTGCCGGTAGCCTTGTCCTTTGCAGACACATTGAGGATACCGTTGGCGTCGATATCGAATGTAACTTCAATCTGAGGGACTCCTCTTGGTGCCGGAGTGATGCCGTCAAGATGGAAATTACCGATAGTCTTGTTGTCCTTTGCCATAGGCCTTTCTCCCTGAAGGACATGTATCTCGACTGAAGGCTGGTTGTCAGCAGCAGTAGAGAACACCTCTGACTTGCGGGTAGGGATAGTGGTGTTGGCGTCAATCAGCTTGGTCATTACACCGCCGAGGGTCTCGATACCGAGTGAAAGCGGAGTCACATCCAGAAGGAGCACATCCTTCACATCACCTGCGAGCACACCGCCCTGGATTGCCGCTCCGATAGCCACTACCTCGTCTGGGTTCACGCTCTTGTTAGGAGCCTTGCCGAAGAACTTCTCTACGATAGCCTGGATTGCAGGGATACGGGTAGAACCTCCGACAAGCAGAACCTCGTCTATGTCAGATGCCTGAAGCCCTGCATCTGCAAGAGCCTTGCGGCACGGCTCGATAGTCTTCTGGATAAGATCGTCAGCCAGCTGCTCGAATTTTGCCCTTGTCAAAGTCTTTACAAGGTGTTTTGGAATACCGTCGACAGGCATGATATACGGAAGGTTGATCTCCGTTGATGTCTGGTTGGACAGCTCTATCTTTGCCTTCTCTGCGGCCTCTTTCAGTCTCTGGAGAGCCATCGGGTCCTTCTTCAGGTCGATGCCGCCGTTCTCTGAGGCGAATTCAGAAGCAAGCCAGTCTATGATGACCTGGTCGAAATCATCTCCACCGAGGTGAGTGTCACCGTTTGTGGATTTGACCTCAAACACTCCGTCTCCAAGCTCAAGGATGGAAATATCGAATGTACCGCCACCGAGGTCATATACGGCAATCTTCATGTTCTTGTCTGTCTTGTCAAGACCATAGGCGAGGGCTGCAGCTGTAGGTTCGTTGATGATACGCTTTACATCAAGACCTGCAATCTTGCCCGCTTCCTTGGTAGCCTGACGCTGGGAGTCAGAGAAATATGCAGGCACTGTAATGACAGCTTCAGTAACTTCCTGTCCAAGATAATCTTCAGCAGTCTTTTTCATCTTCTGAAGAATCATTGCAGAAATCTCCTGCGGAGTATAAAGACGACCGTCGATGTCCACACGGGGAGTATTGTTGTCGCCTCTTACAACCTTGTACGGCACACGCTCGATCTCCTTTGTCACCTGGTCATATGACTCGCCCATAAACCTCTTTATGGAGAACACAGTCTTGTGAGGATTGGTAATCGCCTGACGTTTTGCAGGGTTACCGATCTTCCTTTCACCGCCGTCGGTGAATGCTACTACAGAAGGTGTGGTCCTCTGTCCCTCATTGTTGATGATCACAGCCGGCTCGTTGCCTTCCATGACTGCCACGCATGAGTTCGTGGTTCCTAAGTCAATACCAATAATTTTTCCCATAATATTTATCTCCTTTATTTTCTGTTTCTCTGCCCTTCCAAGCCGGTCTCTCCGGCCTTTCCGTGGCAGCCTGCCGCCCGGTAGCGACGCTCCTGACAAGCAGACGCGAAGCCATATATCTAAAGCTGTGCCACAGGAGTCGAGCCTGTCCTCTCATGTCAAAATGTCAGAAATCTTGGCAGAAGTTGTCAGAAAAGAGTATCTTTGCAGCCATCATGGAATATAGAGAATTGACAAACGAGGAATACAAGGACATGGAGTCCCGTATCCTGTATGAAGACAACCATATCATAATCATCAACAAAAAGGTCGGGGAGATCACACAGGGGGACAAGACAGGGGACGAACCCCTGTCTGACACGCTGAAAGCCTTCATTGCCCGGAGGGATGCCAAACCGGGAAAAGTCTTCGTGGGCATACCCCACAGGATAGACCGTCCTGTCAGCGGAATCGCCATGTTTGCAAAGACTTCCAAGGCGCTGGAAAGGCTTAACGCGATGTTCCGTGACGGAGAAATACACAAATTCTACTGGGCGCTGGTCGGCAACGAGCCTGTCCCCGCAGAAGGAGAGCTCGAGAACTGGTTATACCGCATTGAAAGGCAGAACAAGTCCTACATCTGCAAGAACGGAGCACGCAGGGCCGATGCAAAACTGGCCAGGCTCAAGTACCGCACAATCGGCAGGACCGAAAGATATTTCCTCGTTGAAGTCCAGCTGCTGACAGGAAGGCACCACCAGATCCGATGCCAGCTCGCCGGGATCGGATGCCCGATCAAAGGAGACCTCAAATACGGAGCGCCACGATCCAATCCTGACGGAGGCATATCATTGCATGCCAGAAGGATAACATTCATCCATCCTGTCAGAAAAGAAGAACTGACAGTGGAGGCTCCCGTTCCACAATCCTGGAAAGGAGTCTGCCAGACAAAATAGACCTGTCTGGCAGTTTCCGGAATATCATTCCTCTATAACGAATTCCGAAACATTCTTCAACCCGGTCAGGCCGAAATATGCCGCAGTGATATCTCCCTTCAGACAGACCCTCGTACCGAGGAGTTCCGGATTGGAGACAAGATTAAGCGCATCCCTCACATCTCCTGACGGGAGCTGTACCGACATGCAGGATGACTTGTCCGTCACCGAGCCCCTGGATGCCAATGCAATATTGGTCGCCGAGCCGAAAGGAGGACTGAACGATATCCCCGTTGCGGATGAGGTCAGGTCTCCACCGACAATATAGCCGCAGACCCACACATCTTTCTCTCCCGCGCATGATTTTGCCTGTGAAACCGACATGGCGTTTTCCGGGCTGTCACCTTTTGCCGACTCAGCCCCTATCACATATTCCTCATCGCTCCAGATTCTCGATGTGTCCACCTCGACAGTTATGCCACTGTCCTGCTTCCCTGCATTGCCGGAAACCACATCTATATTTACCGTCAATATCTCCCTCTGCTCCAAAGTCCTTGTCATAAGGACCTGCTCCTTGTCAGGATTCTTGAGCACGACGGATATGTTGCCGGGGAGGAAGTAGGCCACCCTCTTTTCCGAATAGCCATACATCAGCTGCCCGTCATCGCCTCTAACAAACAGTACGGCTTCGGGGCATTCTGTCAGGAAATCAGGAGCAATCTTGAGGCGAATCCCCGAATTCAACTGTGTACATGACAGGCTGACATCCACGACTCCTCCATCCGGCACAAGCACACACCTGTCATCTCCGTAAAGAGGAGCAGAAAAGGCAGGCACCGAGAACTCGGATGAGCGTATGCTGACATTGCATGTCCCTGGTCTGACAGATACGGTCTCCGGGGACATCCCGTACGGACCTTCGTACACTGTCGCCCCGTCCGGCCCGGTAATCTGAAGTATAAAATCATTTGTATCAGGAATGTCCTCCCTGACAGCTTTCGAGACCGCTGCAATGCTCCCCTCTTCAAACCTCAACCTGATCTGCCCCATGGAGCCGGCACCCCTGTCTTTCGAGCAGGACAACGGTATCAGAGCGATAAATCCAGTCACAACTAGCATTTTCACGACATAAGTCAAAATCTCTCTTTTCATAATCTTCCGCACTTTTAACATTACGCGCCGTACACCTTGTACAGCTCCGGCAAAATTAAAAGGTCCGGAATGTCTCCGCAACAGGGGCAGAAAAATTTTTCTTTTTCTTGTGTATGTTTTTATGGAAGGCAAAAAATATTTACCTGTTTTTTATGCTGACTTCTGTTTTTTGACATGAAATTTGAAGAATTCCGCGTCTGGTCCGAACCCATGAAAGAGGTGATACTGACATAAATGCAAACGGGACAGAGACCGTGGTCCCCATCCCGCACTTACTTAACCTAAACTTAAACTATGAAAAACTTCGGTGCAAAAATAGATAAAATTATCTATTCTGCAACATCCACGACTCTTATTTTGGCATATTGCAGCAAAAGTATCTTCTCTCCGTACTCGTCAAAAAGTATCTTTGCCTTCAGATTCTTTGCGTCACCGGCAATCTCCAGAATCTTTCCGTAACCGAACCTGTTGTGCTCTACCCTTTGTCCTGCACGAAGCTGGAGAACAGGTGTCGGGGTGAACTCCGAATCAGGCACCCTTGCAGGAGCGGCAGTATGCGGTCTTCTGAAAGGTGTAACCATGGATTTGCGTGGTTCTGACGACTGGACTGATGGTGAAGAAAGTCTTGGCACCGACCCCGTGGCACGGGAAGCCCTTGCAACAGATCCGCCAGAAAATGCAGTCCTCGCTGTAGAGCAGTCAGCTCTCCTGCCCCAGAAGGCAGGCGCTGCAGATTCTCCCAGTCCATCCTGCGCTGACTGCAATGGATTGGCGATGTACTTGCTGTCTATCTCCCTGATGAAACGGCTCGGAGGATTGGACTCATGCTTTCCGTTACGCATCCTCGTGCTTGCAAAAGTAAGGTCCACAGCTTTTTCCGCCCTTGTCACGGCGACATAGAAGAGTCTCCTCTCTTCCTCGATGTCATGCTCGGAAGCCATTGAACCTCCTGACGGGAAAAGGTTTTCCTCAAGACCTGCAATATACACATACGGGAATTCAAGCCCTTTCGACGAATGGACGGTCATCAGCGCAATCCTGTTGACAGAATCTTCATCGGACTCCATATCCACTGCACTCAACAGGGATATGTTTTCGAGATAATCAGACAATGTAACCGTCGGAAGGTCAGCCTCAGACAGCTCTACGCCCTCGCCTATTGTCCCGTCTGCCTGCATTTCTTCGAAATCCTCGTTATGGCGCTCTTCGATATATGTCTTCACGCTGTCAAGCAGCTCCTCTACATTCGCAGTCTTCGACTGGCCCTCTATGCTGGTGTCCGATTTATACATTGCATACAGACCTGACTCTGAGGCAATTGAAAGCGCCAAGGAATACGCGTCTTCTGTAACCGACCTGACAGTGTGCGTCGTGATCATTTTCACGAAATCCCTGATTCTGCCTATCGCCGCCGGTTTCAGCCCATAAGTCTCGAGATCTTCGGCATAGGCAACCTTTGTCAGAGAAGAGCCGTGATTGTGTGCAGCCGCCACCAATGCCGCAAGAGAAGTGTCCCCTATCCCTCTTGCAGGCCTGTTGACTATTCTCCTGAATGATTCATCGTCATTTGGGTTGGCAATAAGCTTGAAATAAGCCATCATATCCTTGACTTCCGCCCTCTCGAAGAACGAATTGCCGGAATAGATCATATACGGGAGATTCCTCTTCCTGAGAGCCTCCTCCAATGCCCTGGACTGGGAGTTGGTCCTGTACAATATGGCAAAATCCTGATACTGCGCATGGGCTGACTGCATCCTCGACACTATTGAAGACGCTATCAGCGACGCCTCCTCCTGCTCCGTATATGCCTGAATCAGCCTTATCTTGTCCCCCTCCTCTCCCATTGAGTAGCAGTTCTTAGGAATCCTTGCGCTGTTTTTGGCTATCAGAGAATTGGCTGCTTCGACAATGGTCCTGGTGGAGCGGTAATTCTGTTCCAGACGGAAAGTCTTGTTCTCGGGATAGTCCTTCCTGAAATTCAGGATATTCTCTATCTTCGCTCCCCTGAACGCATATATCGACTGCGAATCGTCCCCTACGACACAGATATTCTTGTGCTTCATGGCCAATTTCTTGAGTATCAAATACTGGGCGAAGTTGGTATCCTGATACTCGTCCACCATTATGTAGTCGAACCTGTCCGAGAGAATCTCCTGCGCCTCCGGGTTATCCCGGAGCAGAATATTCATGTTCAGCAGGATATCATCGAAATCCATAACTCCTGCCTGCCTGCATTTTGCCGAATAGAGATTGTATATCTCGTATATTTTCGGCTTCCTGGCTGCCGCATCGTTCTGGATCGCCGTCTGGTTGCGTGCATATGCATCCGCCGTCACGAGATTGTTCTTCGCCATTGATATCCTCGACAGGACATCCTTGGGCTTATACACCTTGTCGTCGAGCTGCAGCTCTTTCAGACAGGTCTTGATCGCCGATATCGAATCACTTGTATCATAGATTGTAAATGATGAAGGATAACCGAGACTTTCGGCATATTCCCTAAGGAAACGGATAAAGACTGAATGGAATGTCCCCATCACGAGCTTCCTCGCCTTCCTCGCCCCGACCATGACGGCTATCCTTTCCTTCATTTCGCTTGCTGCCTTCTTGGTAAATGTCAGCGCGAGTATCCTTTCCGGCTCTCCCCCCTGCTCGAGGATATATGCAATCCTGCTTGTCAGGACTCTCGTCTTTCCCGAACCCGCTCCCGCCACAATGAGCACCGGTCCGTCCACACAGCTGACAGCATGCTCCTGCTCACTGTTCAGCCCCTCTAAAATAGCACTCTTTCCTTGTTCCATAATGAGCGCGAAGATACACAAAATCACGCGTTATATAACCATGGAAAGAAAAATTTACAGATAATTCCATCTTTGTCATATATACCATTTATATACAAAAAATTTTGTGTATCTTCGCGGCGGTTTTCTGAAAAATACTAAAACGGTTTTATAATGTCAAACAACATTAAATTGAAACGGGGGCTGAATATCCCTATCGCAGGGGAAGCGGCCCAGAAGATCAAGAAGGCTGTCGTGCCTGGCGTTGTTGCCATTAAGCCCACTGATTTCAGGGGTCTCCTCCCGAGACTTCTGGTCAAGGAAGGTGACAAGGTCCTGGCAGGCTCCCCTGTCTTGGCAGACAAGAAGTCGCCGGACATAGTCTTCACATCACCTGTCAGCGGTACAGTGGAAACTATTGTCAGAGGCGAGAAGAGGAAGTTGCTTGAAGTCCGCGTGAAGGCCGACAAGACACAGGAATATGTGGATTTCGGTGTGAAGAAAGTCAAGGGAATGGACGCGGACCAGGTCAAGAAAGCCCTGCTTGAAAGCGGTCTATGGCCGGCTCTGATCCAGAGACCTTACGGGGTGCTTGCAAATCCTGACATCAGGCCAAAGGCAATTTTCGTCTCGGCTTTCAACACTGCCCCACTCGCAGCAGACCTTGAATATGCGCTCAGGGACGAGTTCAACAACATCCAGACAGGTATCGACGCTCTCGCAAAACTCACAGACGGAGGAATCCACATTTCCTTCAACAGCGAGAACTATAGCGGAACCCCTTTCCACAAGCTCGAAAATGTCATCCAGCACACATTTACCGGGAAACATCCTGCAGGCAATGTAGGAATCCAGATCCACCATATCTCCCCTATCAGGAAAGGAGACACTGTATGGACAGTATCCCTCCTCATGCTGGCTGCAATAGGAAAACTTCTCAACACAGGAAAATACGACATGACAAGGCGTGTGGCAGTCACAGGACCTAAGGCAATAGACCCGAGCTATGTCACTGCACTCCCAGGTATGGCAATGTCGGACATCAATGAATTCTATGACAATTCAGCCAAGGACATCCGTTTCATCAGCGGAGATGTGCTTACCGGCGCGAATGTCGGAGAAGACGGTTTCCTCGGATTCTATGACAACCAGGTCACCCTCATCAAGGAAGGCAAGGAATACGAGATGCTCGGATGGGCAAAGCCGTTCAGGTCAAATCTTTTCAGCGCATCCCGCACATATTTCTCATGGCTCACTCCAAACAAGAAATATGACATGGACACCAACCTCCACGGAGGTGTCCGCGCATTCCTTATGAACGATGTATACGGCAAGGTGCTCCCGATGGACATCTATCCTGTATACCTCACCAAGGCATGCATCGCCGAGGATATCGACAAGATGGAAAAATATGGAATATATGAGGTTCTGGAAGAGGATCTCGCCCTGTGCGAATATGTATGCCCTTCCAAGATAGACATCCAGTCTATCATCTCCGACGGGATCAGCCTCATGATGAAAGAAATGGCATAAAGAAAGGCGGAAAGTTATGAACGGATTAAGAAAATTGACAGACAAGATCAAGCCTGCCTTCGAGAAAGGCGGCAAGCTCGGATTCCTGCATTCGACTTTCGATGCTTTCGAGACATTCCTTTTCGTACCTGACACCGTCACAAAGCGTGGCGCCCATGTCAGGGACAGCGTCGATCTCAAGAGAATCCTCATTATAGTAGTGCTCGCCCTCGTTCCGGCAATGCTGTTCGGAATGTGGAATGTCGGATACCAGCACAGCAACGCTTTCGGTCTCGAATGGGGCTTCTGGCAGATGTTCTGGTACGGACTTGTAAAAGTGATACCTCTCTATCTGGTGTCATATATCGTCGGACTCGGCATCGAGTTCATCTCGGCACAGATCAAAGGACATGAAGTAAGCGAAGGCTACCTCGTGTCAGGAATGCTCATTCCTCTGATTGTGCCTGTGGATGTACCTCTCTGGATGCTTGCCATCGCCGTTGCATTCGCAGTAATCCTCGGCAAGGAAGTGTTCGGCGGCACCGGCATGAACATCTGGAACCCGGCACTGCTCTGCCGTGCATTCCTGTTCTTCTCATACCCAAGCAAGATGTCTGGAGACACTGTCTGGACTGGCGGTCTTTCAAGATATCTTTCTGAAGGGACAGCTTATGCCACCAACGGGAACGGCCTCGTTGACGCATTCTCTGGAGCGACTCCTCTTGCACATCCTTCCATCGAAGGACTTCAGCAGGCAGGGACAAGCTTCATGGACCTTTTCATCGGTACAGTACCTGGCTCTGTCGGAGAGACTTCAGTCATAGCCATCCTCATCGGAGCTGTCATCCTCATCTGGACAGGTGTCGCAAGCTGGAAGATCATGCTTTCATCTGTAATCGGAGGACTTGCAATGGGTTACCTCGGATTTGCATGCGGTGTGACTGACCTGCCTGGCTACTATCAGCTGGTTCTCGGAGGCTTTGCATTCGGCACTGTCTTCATGGCAACCGATCCTGTGACCTCTGCCCAGACAGAGACAGGAAAGTGGATCTACGGATTCCTCGTGGGCGCACTCACAGTCACTGTCAGGCTGTTCAACCCGGGATATGTCGAGGGTATGATGCTCGCCATCCTTCTTATGAACACATTTGCTCCTCTGATTGACTACTATGTCATCGAAGGGTCCATCAAGAGAAGAGAGAAAAGAATCAAAGTCGCTTAATATATATAGGTATGAATACTAACGGAAATACATATACAGTGATATATTCGACCGTACTGGTGGTACTGGTCGCAGCGATTCTCTCTTTCGTCGCCATGTCCCTGCAGGGCAAGCAGAACGAGAATGTAAAGATGGAGACCATCTCCAAGGTTCTCACTGCAGCAGCAGAGTCTGACCCGGCGGTCACGATTGACGAGACTACAAATGTAATGCAGATGTACGCCGACATGGTGACATCAGCCTTCTTTGTCGACGGGACTGGAAAGGAAGTGGAGTCGATGGAACTCGGCAAGGACGACCTCAACAAGATTGAAGTGCCGACCACTGCCGATCTCAAGAAGCAGAACGACCTTCTGAAAAAGATCGAAGATGGAGAAACCGACCTGCTCACGCAGCTCAGGCTGCCTGTGTTCATATTCGATGTGAACGGAGCTGAAATCAGGGTGATACCTTGCTACGGAGCCGGACTCTGGGGACCTATCTGGGGCTATCTTGCAGTAGCAGATGACGGCAAGACCATCAAGGGTGCGATTTTCGACCACAAGGGAGAGACTCCTGGTCTTGGTGCCAAGATTGCCGAGCCTGCATTCTATAATGAATTCATCAACAAGGCATTCTCCGACGGAGAGACCAAGTTTGCCGTCATCAAGGGAGGAAAACCTGATGATGCAAGCACTGTAGACGCAATAAGCGGTGCCACAATCACATCCCAGGCGCTCGGAAAGAGCATCGACCTTTGGGTGAAATATTATGAGCCTTATCTCAAAACCGTTGCTCAGGCAGCTGTAGAGGCACAGGAGACTGTTTCTGAAACGGAAGCTGCTGCCGACGGGACAACTAATATAGAGGAGGAATAGAGATGAAAGAGAAGATAAATTGGAAAGAAGTGCTTCTGCAGCCGATATTCAAGGGCAATCCTGTAACTGTCCTCGTGCTCGGCATATGTTCCTCTCTTGCTGTCACTGTCCAGCTGGAAGGAGCAATGGTGATGGGACTGTCCGTCCTCATCGTGACAGGACTGTCCAGCTTTGTGGTATCCCTGCTCAGGAACAGTATTCCTAACAGGATCCGTATTATAGTACAGCTCGTCGTAGTCGCCCTGATGGTGATTCTTGTGGACCAGTTCCTCAAAGCGTACATGTACAGCGTCAGCAAGGCGCTCTCGGTATATGTCGGACTCATCATCACCAACTGTATCGTGATGGGACGAATCGAGGCATACGCCCTCGGCAACAAGCCGATTCCGTCCCTGCTTGACGGTCTGGCAAATGGAGCCGGATATGCCCTCATTCTTATCGTAGTGGCATTCTTCAGGGAACTCCTCGGGTCAGGCACCCTGTTCGGTGTCCGCATAATCCCGGAATCGTTCTATGCAGCCGGCTACATGGATAACGGACTTGTCATCCTGCCGCCTATGGCACTGATACTGCTCGGACTGATTGTCTGGGTACAGAGAAGTATCCAGAAAGACCTTCAGGAAAAATAACATCAAACTCGAATCGAAATGGAATATATAAGTCTATTTGTAAAGTCAATCTTCGTTGACAACATGATATTCGCCTACTTCCTGGGAATGTGTTCCTATCTGGCGGTATCAAAGAA
>JADIMD010000028.1 GCA_017695015.1 Candidatus Cryptobacteroides faecigallinarum
TAAGGGTGGGGGACAAGATA
This sequence comes from Candidatus Cryptobacteroides faecigallinarum, assembly GCA_017695015.1. Lineage (GTDB taxonomy): Bacteria > Bacteroidota > Bacteroidia > Bacteroidales > UBA932 > Cryptobacteroides > Cryptobacteroides faecigallinarum. The sequence goes on from JADIMD010000028.1 coordinate 21, forward strand.
AAGACAGGGCAGACGATTGGCGAAGTGGATACGATCAATGGGGAGACGCAGCTGCATTTCCAGATATGGAAGAACCAGACTCCGCAGGATCCCGAGAAATGGCTCCGCTGAATATATTAGACTGACAAAGAATAAAGGATTCCATATTTATGTCAGTCATACGAATGAATATAAATTAAAAGAAAGACTGACATAAATATGAAAACTGTATTCTTGACAGGAGCGACCGGAAACATGGGTTGGGCAGGCTTCAAGGAACTTTATAAGAAACGCGACAGATTCAAGATCAGAATACTTGCAAGACCGAGCAAAAAGAACATCAGAAAACTCAATAAATATTCCAATGACCCGGCAGTGGAGATAATATGGGGGGACTTGACATGTTACGAGGATGTGAGAGCTGGAGTTTCCGGGGCGGATTATGTCCTCCATGTGGGCGGAATGGTCTCGCCGGCAGCAGATTATTTCCCAGAGAAAACACTGGCAGTCAATACTAAGGCAGCAGAAAATGTTGCAAAGGCTGTGCTTGCCTCTCCTGACCCGGACAAGATCAAGGTAGTCTATATCGGCTCTGTGGCCCAGTGCGGCGACAGGCTCTTTCCTGTTCATTGGGGAAGGGCGGGAGATCCTGTCTATGCAAGCCGTTATGACAAATATTCTGTCTCCAAATGTGTCGCTGAAAAAATCATAACTGATTCAGGAATAAAGCATTGGGTGTCTCTCCGCCAGACGGGCATCCTTTATCCCGGAATCCTCAAAGTCCTTAATCCCACCGCATTCCATGTTCCGATCCGGGGTGTCCTTGAATGGGCCACTGTAGAGGATTCAGGACGGCTGCTTGCCAATGTCGTTGAAGACTGGGTGCCAGAGGAGTTCTGGAACAGGTTCTACAACATAAGCAGCGGCGAACAGTACCGGATGACCAATTATGAATTCGAATCGAGACTTCTCGCTGCCCTTGGCTTGCCTGCTCCGGAAAAAGTCTTTGAACCTCAGTGGTTCGCCACAAGAAATTTCCACGGCATGTGGTATACTGACGCTGATGTCCTTGAAAATTACCTTCATTTCAGGGCAAATGTCCCTGTGGATGATTATTTCAAAGGGATGAAAAGCCGGCTGCCGTGGTATTACAATCTGGCATTTTTGGCCCCTGCTTTCCTTGTAAAGCTGTTCATGAAACCTATAGCCCATGAGAAAGGCATGGGAACCCAGTGGTGGGTAGACCATGACGGGGATAAAATAAATGCTTATTACGGGTCTATGGAGGAATTCCGGTCCATCGGGTCATGGGCGCAGATGTTCCCTCCTCATTGGAAGAAGAATATTCAGGAGGCTCAGGCGGCAGGAGAGATAAGGACGCTTGACCATGGATATGACACTTCCAAATCCATATATTCCCTTTCCGATGCAGAGATAGAGGCTGCGGCGCAGTTCAGAGGAGGGCATTTCCTCGGAGAGGTGTCGCCCGCAGAAGACGGGGCTGTCAAGAAGAAAGATGCTGTGCCTCACCGAAACAAGGGCGTAATATATGGATGGGAATGTGAAAACGGACACAGGTTTGAAGCCTCTTTGGAATATGTGCTTCTCGGAGGCGGATGGTGTCAGGAATGCCCTCTGGATGAAGTGACTGACTGCACCACAGAGAAAAACAGATTCATTTCACAGGTACTAAGGGCACAGTCCCGGGGATGACATCCTCTTCTTTGCCTGAGAGATAGATTATCCTCTGGTTGGAGCTGCCCCTGAACAGCAGGTCCTTGTCCTTTTTCGCTTCGATGAACGGTCCGTCCACTAAGACATCGATGTAAGGCAGCATCATGGACAGTTTCTTGTCGGCGAGAATCTCCTCGTAGGTAAACCCTGTCCAGCACCATATTGTCTTGTTGGTCTCTGCCTTTATGCGTTTTGCAAGTTCCATGAATCCTTCCACCTGATAGAAAGGGTCTCCTCCAGAAAATGAAACATTGCTGAATTCATCTGACTTGATCACTTCCATGAGATCGTCAATGCTCATTTCCTTGCCTCCGTTCATGTCCCAGGATTGCGGATTATGGCATCCCGGACAGTGATGCAGACAGCCGGCGCAATAGATAGAAGTACGGAGACCAGGGCCGTCGGCCATGGTCTCCTCTATAATATCAAGTACCCTTATTTTTGTTTCACTCATTGTTGTTGTACGGATATCAGCGAAACGGGGCCCTTATTTATGTACTACACGGTCTTTCAGCTCGGCAAGCTTCGCGCTGTTCCAGCGGCTTGTAGTCCCGACAAGGTAACCTGTGATTCTCTGGAGCTTGTCTATATTGTGACCGTGGCATTTAGGACACTCGTCCATGTCGTCATCAGCACTCTCGTATCCGCAGTCCATGCATCTGTTGCGGTTGTGGTTTACCGAGCCGTATCCGATGTCGTATTTGTCCATCAGGTCCACGATTGACATTATGGCTTCAGGGTTGTGGGTTGCATCCCCGTCTATTTCCACATAGAATATGTGTCCACCGCCTGTGAGAGCATGGTATGGAGCCTCGATTTCAGCCTTGTGCTTAGGGGTGCAGTGGAAATATACCGGGACATGGTTGGAGTTGGTGTAGTATTCCTTGTCCGTTACGCCTGGGATAATGCCGAATTTCTTGCGGTCCATCTTGGTGAACCTTCCTGCAAGTCCCTCTGCCGGAGTGGCAAGCACGCTGAAATTGTGCTGGTATTTTTCAGAGAATTCATTGACCTTGTCCCTCATGTAGGTGATGATTCTCAGTCCGAGATCCTGGGCTTCCTGTGATTCTCCGTGATGCTTTCCGATGAGTGCGATGAGGGTTTCCGCAAGACCTATGAATCCTACTCCGAGAGTTCCCTGGTTGATTACCGATTCGATGGTGTCGTCCTCCTTCAGCTTTTCGCTGCCGAGCCACAGGGCTCCCATCAGGAGAGGGAACTGTTTCTTCATTGCGGTCTTCTGGAAGTTATATCTCTCGCAAAGCTGTTTTGCGGTGATGTTGAGGGCCCAGTCCAGCTTCTCAAAGAATTTGCGGATTCTTTCATTCTTGTCAGGTTCGTTCATGCATTCGATGGCGATACGGACGAGATTTATGGTGGTGAATGAAAGGTTGCCCCTGCTTATGGATGTCTTAGGCCCGAAACGGTTCTCGAACACCCTGGTGCGGCATCCCATTGTGGCCACTTCATATTCGTATCTCTTAGGATCGTCCTCTCTCCACAGCTCGTGGCGGTTGAAAGGAGCGTCGAGGTTGAGGAAGTTAGGGAAGAACCTTCTTGCGGACACCTTGCATGCGAACTTGTAGAGGTCATAGTTCTTGTCCTCAGGAAGATAGCTTACTCCTCTCTTCTTTTTCCATATCTGGATAGGGAAAATTGCTGTGGACCCGTTACCGACACCTTCGTATGTAGTGTTGAGGATTTCCCTGATTACGCAGCGTCCTTCGGCAGAGGTGTCTGTACCGTAGTTGATGGAACTGAACACCACCTGGTTGCCTCCGCGGGAATGGATGGAGTTCATGTTATGGACAAACGCCTCCATCGACTGGTGTACCCTGCTGACAGTCATGTTCACTGCATGCTGGATGACCCTTTCCTTGCCCTGAAGCCCGAGCAGATCCCTTTTGATATAGTCGTCGAGCTGGATTTCCTTGAGCTCTGAATAGTCTGTGTTGGTCATCTCGCTGACCTTGTCGATTTCTTCGCAGTAGGCTTTCTTCACGAACGGCGCCATGTAGAAGTCGAATGCAGGGATTGCCTGTCCGCCGTGCATCTCATTCTGTACCGTCTCCATGGATATGCACCCGAGGATGCTGGCTGTCTCGATCCTTTTTGCAGGCCTTGACTCTCCGTGTCCTGCGAAGAATCCGTTCTTGAGAATCTTGTCGAGGGGATGCTGTACACAGGTAAGGCTCTTGGTCGGATAATAGTCCTTGTCATGGATATGGATATAGCCGTTCTGCACAGCTTCCTTCACATCTTCAGACAGCAGGCACTCGTCCACGAATGACTTGGTGGACTCGGAAGCGAACTTCATCATCATTCCTGCAGGGGTGTCTGCATTCATGTTGGCGTTCTCCCTTGTCACATCGGTAGCCTGCGCCTCGATTATCTCCTGGAAGATTTCGCGGGATTTGGCGGTCCTCGCGAGATTTCTCTGGTTCCTGTATGCTATGTATTTTTTAGCGACCTCTTTCCTCGGGCTGTTCATCAGCTCCATTTCCACCTTGTCCTGGATGTCTTCCACGCTCATGCTTTCCTGCTCGGACTTGGAGATCCTTGCCGCGATTTCTGCAGCGAGCACGATATCCTCGCCGGCTTCGGTTACATCCATTGCCTTGGTTATGGCGTCAATGATTTTCTTCTTGTCGAATTCGACAATTCGTCCATCCCTTTTGATTACATTCTTTATCATAGCTCAGGTAGTGTTAATGACATCTCCGTATGCCATGCCGGCACCGGACCGTATCCATAATAAAACTGTGTGTTGATTGCCCCCTGGTCTCCCAAACGGATAACAAAGGTATCATTTATTATTTTCAGTATGTAAGAAAATGGCTAAAAGTTATCAACAATCAGAAAAATTGCCTGTTAAATTATTGTTTAACAGGCAATTATAATATACAATAAATTGGAAATGTTCAAATCTGCGCAACAATGCTGTTACATTGTCGCTGAGGCTATCCTACGACCCATACGAGGACATGACGGTCGAATATCATGTATTCAGGCTCGAATTCTTCCTCGTGTCCGTCCTTGTGGATGAAACGGGCTTCGAGCTCTCCTTCTGTTTTCAGAGAGAACTTTTCCACCTCTATCTGTTCCGAAAAGTCCACCTTGTTCTGGGACATCCTTTTGAAGATGGCCTCCTTGGTACACCAGTATATGGCGAGCTGCTCGTTTTTCCTGTCCTCGTCGATGTCTTCTATCTCTTCCTCGGACAGGGCTTTCTTCTCCACCGAAGAGAAATCGCGGTCGAGAGACTCCACATCGATTCCCACATCGTCTTCGTCATGAGTTATTATTGCAACATATTTGTCTGTGTGGGTGATGCTTATGTTGGTGATGCAGTTCTCCAGGAACGGCTTGCCGTTGTCATGGTGGTTGAGGTACATCTTCTCTTCAAAGACTGTGTTCAGCAGTGCCCTCACGGCAAGTTTCTGTTTCCGCAGGGTTTCGCTGCGGATCAGGGAGATTTCTTCCATCTCGTCAGTGGGTACCGAACTGAGATTTTTCAGCTCCTGCTCGGTCTCTGTTATTTTCCATACGGAAATCTCCGCTCCATTGTCAAGGGTCTTCCTAAGATATAGTCCCATAAGATATATTCCTGTATTTTATCTTTTGTCGTTTCAGTGTCATTCCCTGTCTGTCAGGATTCTATTTCTCCTGGCCTGCCCAGATACGACAAACCCGTGCGTGCCGAATAGGCGCACACAAAAAAGTTGTCCTCTTCACCGGAGGGCGAGTCCACTATCATGAATATATAACCCGACAGCGGGTCTTCGGATAAAGGGTCCTTCAGACTTGCAGGATCTGTCATAATATGACTGGGAGGTTCCACAAATAAATATCTATTATTCTGCGGCAAAGATACTATATTTTTTCTTATATTTGCGGAGTTTTGGAAAAAGATATTGTATTATGGAATTTCTCACAGACGAAAAACTGACTATAGTGGGTGCTGCCGGCATGATCGGCTCAAATATGGCACAGACCGCTATGATGATGAAGCTTACTCCTAACCTCTGCCTTTACGACCCTTTTGCAAAAGGTCTTGAAGGAGTCGCAGAGGAAATGTTCCACTGTGCATTCGAGGGGGCAAACATCACTTACACGACTGATGTGAAGGAGGCCTACAAAGACGCTAAATATATTATTTCGTCTGGTGGAGCGCCTCGTAAGCAGGGCATGACAAGGGAAGATCTTCTCAAGGGGAACTGCGAGATTGCAGAGCAGCTCGGAAAGGACATCAAGGCGTATTGCCCTGATGTGAAGCATGTTGTAATCATCTTCAACCCGGCTGACCTCACAGGGCTTGTTACCCTTCTCCATTCAGGGCTGAAGCCTTCGCAGGTGACTACTCTTGCTGCACTCGACTCTACAAGGCTCCAGAGCGCTCTCGCAAAGGAATTCGGTGTACAGCAGTGCAAGGTCAAGAATTGCCATACATATGGCGGACACGGCGAGCAGATGGCTGTCTTCGCTTCCAAGGTGACTGTTGACGGCAAGCCGTTCTCCGAGCTTCTCGGCACCAAGCTTCCGCTCACAAGGTGGGAAGAAATCAAGCAGGATGTCATCCAGGGCGGCAAGAAGATCATCGAGCTCCGCGGACGCTCTTCATTCCAGAGCCCGGCATATGTCTCTGTAGAGATGATAGCTGCAGCAATGGGTGGAAAGAAATTCGAATGGCCTGCAGGATGCTATGTCAATACGGATAAATACAAGAATGTGATGATGGCAATGCCTACCGTACTTGACGCAACAGGTGTTCATTATGGAGCTGTTGAAGGTGCAGAGGAAGAAATGGCGGCACTCGATGCTTCATACCAGCATCTGTGCAAGATGAGAGACGAGATTATCGACCTCGGCATCATCCCTGCTATTTCAGAATGGAAGACTGTCAATCCTAACCTTTAACAGGCAAAGGGTAAGGTAAATACAGGATTCAATCCTTGAATAGAGTTGGACGGCCGTCAGGTCGTCCAACTTTTTTGATGTCAGTGGTATAAAAGTATTTTTACTCACACAGGGTTTCCGGTAATGTGGACATTTTTAGTTGGTGAGGCGGACAAAACCAGTTGGTAGGACTGGGTATAATATTTTAATATTGAATAAATTACAGTTAATTAGATGAAACGCGTTTCATCTAATCTCTATATTTTACAGAGTTTTAACAAGTTACAGAGACTTTACCAACCGTTTTTGGCAATTATACCCACCTCGCCGTCTCTAATGGGTAATGGGGCATCAACGGAAAACATTCCCTTGCACATATTTCCATGAAGGGATGGGATGCATTGCGGAGCGCGAACATCATTTCTCTGTATTTTATTGCAAACCAGGATGTTGTGAATTGCTGTCGTTCGTACTCCGTATTCTGGAATGGGGTCCACGAACAGGACCTTGTCTGTAATATGTTGATTTTTAGATAAATGGAGAAATACGGCGTTCGTACTCCGTTGGTCTAATAATTGGTCCCGAATCACATCTGTGCCCACAAAAAGACCACATTCTGTGGACAGTTAGTTTGTAAATAAGTAACAAATTTAGAAATGTTTATCTTGAAAAGGAGATGCCTGCGCAGTGGATGTCGAGACTGAAATTTATGATAAAAGATCAATAATGCCGTGATATAGACTCGTCGATAAGTTTCATCCTATGTTCACTCATGAGTCCGCATTCTTTGCACCGGAACCTCTGATGCCCATTCTGAACACCCCACCGGATCACATTCAGAGTGTTGCA
>JADIMD010000029.1 GCA_017695015.1 Candidatus Cryptobacteroides faecigallinarum
CTTTTGCGCGCAGGTGAAACATGTATCTGCTCGATAGTGCCGTTTTCCTTTTCGTTCACAATGCTCATAGTGGCAAAGAAGCCGCCGATGAGAATGATGACCACTATCATCATCGCAGGGACCATGAAAAGTTTATAGTCCATGTACGGATTGTACCTGAACTGCGGATTCACAGTCAGAGGCATGACAGTCTCGCTTCCTGAAGATGACGCGAGTTCGGAAGAGAAACCGGTCACTATGGATGATAGATAGCCGCCCCCGATGGAGCCCTTGGTGCTGTTCACCGCATTCGCAGCTATGAAGATTTCCACGGTTTCTCCCCTGCCGACCGACCTTTCCATTCCTTCGGGTATCTCGATGATGATGTCGGTTCTCCCCTTCCCCATCCTGGCCATGGCCTCTTCGTATGTATCGCAATATGCATCAGCTATGAAATATTCCGACTGGAGAATCCTGTCCACAAGCTGCGACGACAAGGTAGACCTGTCATGGTCCACGACGGTAAGCCTGACATTCCTGATCTCCATGTTGGCGAGCAAAGGGACAAAAAGCATCAGAATTACCGGGAGGAGTATGGTCACAACAGGCATGAAACGGTTGCTGTTGAACTGTTTCGCCTCTTTCTCTATCAAATATCCGAATGCTGACATACTTCTATTCAATCCTGTCGTTAAACTTGATCACCGCTGCAGTGAAAATCACCACCGTCATCCCGAGAAGCACGGAAACCTCCTTGATGACATATATGAACGGCACCCCTTCGATCATAATCTTCCTTATCGCCTCGATATACCATTTGGCAGGAATTATCTGGGCAATGAGCTGGAACGCATACGGCATGCTTTCAATAGGATAGAGCATCCCGCTCATCATCATCACCGGCACGAGAAAGACCATTCCGATTATCAGAGTCGCGATTATCTGCGTCTTGACCAGGGCGGAAACGAGCAGACCTATCCCGAGCGAAAGGATGATATAAAGCAATGAAACCAGAATCATCCAGAAGAAACTGCCTTCTATCGGCACATGCAAGACAAAAATGGTCAGCAGCAAAGTGATGATCAGGACAACGCATGAAACCACGAAATACGGGATCATTTTCGCAAAGACGATACCGATAGGCTTGACAGGTGAGACAAGCAGCACTTCCATCGTACCCGTCTCCTTCTCCTTCACTATCGACACCGATGTCATCAGGGCACAGACCAGCAGAAGAATGAGTCCCATGATACCGGGCACGAAATTGTACGAGCTCCGCAGCTGCGGATTGTAAAGCATCCTGAGGTTCGGAGACAGGGATGCTCCACCTGCGCCGTATCCCGACATCTCCTCCTGGAAATATCCGTAAATTATATTGGTCAGATACATCACCTCCATCGAAGCATTGTTGGGATTCACCGCATCGGCAACGACAGTCACTTCAGATCCTTCCGCACTCATGAGACCGGCGGAGAATCCGTCAGAAAACACCAAGGCAGCATCTATTTCGCCACGGCGCATCGCCTGGTCGATGTCCTGTCCTGATGAATACCAGCCCTTGAATGTGAAATATTCGCTCCTGTCGATCTTGTCCATAAGTCTCGTGACAGAAATATCCTCTCCGGAAATGCAGGCCCCGATATTCACATTCCTGATTTCAGTGGAAATGGCAAACCCGAACAGCACAATCAGCACGACAGGAAGCCCTATCAGGACCAGGAGGGTCCTCCTGTCCCTGAATATGTGCAGGAACTCTTTCCGTACAAATGCAAAAAATCCTTTCATGCTATTCTGTCCTTTTTGCCCCTCTGGCAAGAATGTCGAACACTTCTCCTATCGACTCAGCAGCATACCTGCGCTTCAATGCAGACGGGCTGTCCAAAGCTTCAATCCTGCCATCCACCATCATGGATATCCTGTTGCAGTATTCCGCCTCATCCATATAATGAGTGGTGACAAATGCCGTGATGCCTCTGTCCACCACATCGTATATCAGTTCCCAGAACTGTCTCCTTGCCGCAGGGTCCACACCTCCGGTAGGCTCATCAAGGAAAATGATCTCCGGGCGGTGGATGATCGACACCAGAAATGCAAGTTTCTGCTTCCATCCCTGCGGAAGATCCTTGACCCTCTCGTTTCTCTCGTCCACGAGTCCGAGCCTTTCCATCAGTTCATCTGCCCTGAGACGGATTTCCTTTCTCGGCACGCCGTATATTCCCCCGAAGATGTTGATATTGTCCTTTACTGTAAGATCGGAATACAGGGCAAACTTCTGGCTCATATAACCGATATGCTTCTTTATCAGTTCAGACTGTGTCCAGATGTCATAACCGGCGACAGTACCTTTGCCAGATGTCGGGAAACTCAGCCCTGTCAGCATTTTCATCGCTGTTGTCTTCCCTGCCCCGTTGGCTCCGAGGAAGCCGAAGATTTCCCCTCTGTGGACTTCGAACGAGATGTGGTCCACAGCAGTGAAATCCCCGAACTTTTTCGTCAGGTTCTCTACTTCTATTACATTATCTGCCATCTGCATCAGTATCTATATTCATGTAGCAGTCTTCGAGTGTAGCAGTCTGGAGCGTTACCTCCACACCTGTATGTCCATATCTGCCTTCAAGCAGCTGTGCGATATCCTCCGGGGAAGCCCCTGATCCGGCTTTGAGCACCGCATGGTGGGTGTCTCCGAAAGTATAGCATCTTCCGACGGCCTCAATGCTCCTGAGATCCTGCAGAAGGCGGAACATGTCATCCGATCTCACAGCCACGAGCGTCCTGTCAAACGACGCCACGATATCTGCAGGGCTGTCCACCTTCAGAAAACGGCCGGACTTCATCATGGCGACCCTGTCACATCTGTTCGCCTCATCCATATAAGCCGTGGAAACCACTATGGTCATACCTGTCTTCTTCAGCCTTGCGAGAGTTTCCCAGAATTCCCGCCGGGACGAAGGGTCGACACCGGTGGTCGGCTCGTCAAGGAAGAGTACCTGCGGAGAATGGATCAATGTACAGCACAGCGCAAGCTTCTGCTTCATGCCACCAGACAGGTTGCCTGCCTTTCTGTCGGCAAATGGTTCAAGACGGCAATATATGTCTTCGATCAGATGATAATTGGACTTGACATCCGTGCCGAAAACCGAAGCGAAAAAATTCAGGTTCTCAGCCACGGAAAGGTCAGGATACAGGGAGAATTTCCCGGGCATGTAGCCCACTATCGTCCTGAGCTGCTTGTAGTCCTTTATTATATCCAGGCCCTGCACGGTCACCTCTCCTTCATCAGGAGATATGAGAGTGGTCAGAAGCCTGAAAAGGGTGGTCTTGCCGGCACCGTCAGGCCCAATCACTCCGAAGAGCTCGCCCTTGGGCACGGCAAAGCCGTCCCTGAGATCCACTGCAGGAGGAAGCCCTCGCCCATAACCTTTCCTGAGGGTCTTGACTATGATGCTATAGCACGAGTCCTCCATACATTCCGAGTTTAATGAAACCGTCATTCTCGACAGCGACCTTGACAGCATAGACAAGGTTCTTCCTCTCGTCTTCCGTCTGGATATTCTTTGGCGTGAACTCGCTCTGGTCAGAAATCCATGTTATCGTCCCGCGGTATTCCCTCACATTGTCTCCTCCGTAATCGGAATACACACGGACACTCTGTCCCAACTGCACATCAGCGAGCTGGGCAGATGTCAGATATGCCCTGAGATATACCTTCTGCATGTCCGCGACCTTGAAAAGAGGTCTCCCTGCTGCAGCGAATTCCCCGGCCTCGGAATACTTGGTAAGGACAGTCCCGTCCACAGGAGAGGAAATCCTGCACTTTGCGAGCTGGTCGTCTATCTGTGCTATCTGCATCATTATGCCTGCAATCTGGGCATCTATGCTTTCGACAGAACTGTCCAGTGCAGTCCTCTGCGCATCTATCTGCTTTTCTGTAACAGCAATCTGTGAATCGATGTCATCCATCTGCTTGCTTGTGGCTGCACCACCCTCAAGCAGCCGTGCCACCCTTGCCTTCTCATATTCAAGTTTGGAAAGCTGTTCCTCCATTGCCTGAATCTGGAGACTCACATCGGGACGGCTCTTGCGTACGGATTCAGCCGTCTGCCGGAGCTGCATCTTTGTCAGATACAGCTGGACAGTGTCTATACAACCCAGCAGGCTGTCCGCCTTCACAATGTCCCCTTCTTCCACCCCGAAAGAAAGGATTCTCCCGTTGGCTTCTGCAGAGACCGTTATCTCGGTTGATTCAAAATACCCTTCCGCATCGTAGTCCCCGAGCGTTCCCTTGCAGGACACAGCTGCAAGTCCGGCCAACACGACCACCATTATTCCTTTACCTGCTGTCATTACCATATGAATTGCTGTTTTAACTTGTTCCACTTTATTACTGGTTAAGCACGACCTTGAGGTCATATATGTTCTTCAGAAGCTCAAGCTCGTGCAGGGAGCCGGATACTATGGCGTTATTCTCGTTGGTGATATCCCTCAACAGATCGTTGAGAGTGATGACCCCGTTACGGTATTTTGTCTCGGATGCCTTCCTCACCGATTCCCTTAGCCTTATTATCTCATCGTCAGACTCCATCACTTCATACATCCTGTCTATCTCGTTCTTTATCTGGGTCTGCTGGATGTCGGTATTCCATCTGAAAGCATCCCTCTGCACCTCGACGGAACGCTTGGAGAGATCTATCTTATGCCTGTCATTCTTGCGGGTATAGAATCCTGTAATGTCCCATTTCATGGTAATCCCGGCTATCCCGTTCCATGTCAGATTGCGTGACATCATGTCATTGAACATGTTGAGTCCCGGTCTTCCGTACCATCCCTGGGCAAACAGGGCGAACTTAGGCATCACTGCCACATCAAGCATCTTCTTCTGGCTATCTATCTGCCTTATCCGGGCATCAAAGAGCATCAGTTCCGTCCGCCTGTTCTGTGACATGTCCACGAGCTGGATCTCCGGCTTCTCGAACACCTCGTCGTCCTCTATCTTCCTGCCGATCATTATCGCAAGCATGTCCTTATATGTCTTCAGAGTGCTTTCGAGCTGGGTCCTCTGCTGGCGCAATGTCAGCAGCTCTACCTTTATGTTGTCAATATCGCTCTGCATCGCCGCCCCGTTGGCCACTGCTGTTTCCACAGCCGACATATTGGAGGTCAGAAGGGTGTCCATATACATGCTGGTCCTGATATTCGCCTCCATGATCAGGATACCGAAATACATCTGGTTGATGCGTGTCTTCAACGCGTCGATATCCTTGTCCAAAGTCAGCATCGACACTTCCTGCTGGGCCTTCACCGCTTCTCTCTGGGCCTTGGAATAGCCTCCGTCCCATATGGTCTGGCTGATCTCTAACTGGACCTTGTACTGGTCCTTGGGCAGGGCGTTCATTTCCACTCCTGCCATTTTCAGAAGAGAGTTGAATTCATCAGGAAAGGCTACCGCATCGCTCTGGTAAGAAGCCTGGGCAGAAAGAGCGATCCTCGGGACATAACCCATCGCAGCATTCTCGAAAGAATACTGCGATGTCTTTTCCGTCAATTCATATTGTTTTATCAAAGGGTAATTCTCCCTGACCAGCCTGTAGCATTCCTCCAAGGTAATGGCCGGAAGATTTGCTGCACATAATAATGCAACTGCTGCAACTGTTATCCTTTTCATACTATTTTCAAGCAATACAAACGGATAAAGTTGCAGCAATAAACGCGCCAATTTACAGAGAATTCCGATATATATCAGCAATAAGTTTATGATACTGGTTTTCGGTCTCTGAAAGCGACAGGAGGCTCGAATAAACGGAATCCGCTTCAGTATAATATTCGATCACGGAAATCTGTCCCGCCTCCACTGCACGGCGCAGCATGTCAAGCGTTTCTTCCATCAGATTCCTGTCATATGCGTCGATAGTCTGCCTGAGAGTGAGCATCTCGTCATATTTCGCCCTGATTCTGGATTCTGCCTGAATCCTGGCATCGTCAAGCTGCAGCCTGGACGCCGTATGACGCGCCTTGGCTATCCTGGACTTGTGTCTATTGGAAAATATCGGAAATGAAGCCCCTACGATAAATCCGTTGCTAGCTTCTCTCAATGCAGTATTGCGTCTGTAGCCTACCTGAAGCTCCGGAAGCCAGTTCTGATTGTTTACCTTGATCTCCTGCTCAGCGGCCTGCAGCTCTGCTTCAGAAGCCTTGATCTCAAGTTCATCGGCAAGGAGGGAATCCCTGAAAGCTTCGAATTCAGGCACAGGCATCTCGGCAGGATACTCCATAATGGAAAAATCCACAGGGAAATTACCGTTCATCGCCTGCAGGGAAAGCCTTGCGGTCTCAAGCTCCGATTTCACCCGTGACACCTGTGCCGCCGTCTCCATTCTTTCCATTTTAATCTTGTTGAGTTCGATGGCAGAAGCATCCCCATTGTCAAACCTGGTCTGGAACAGTTCCATCATGGCATCCGCATTGTCGAGCCTACGCTCAAGAAGTGACAGCCTGCGGCTGATGGATATGATATCGATACACAGATTCTTCGCCTGGAGCAGGACATTCCTTCTCGCCACGAGATACTGCTGCTCCAAAGCACTTCGCTGAAGCTTGCCTGCCTTGCCTCTCGATGCATACACAGTAGGGAATTCAAAACCATATGAAACAACGAGTTCCGAGCTCGCCACCCCATCCGTGCCTTTTGCCCAGAACGGGCTGTACTCCACAGACGGGTCTCCAAGATTGTTCTGCATCTTCGTTTCCAGCTGCGCCGCTTCATTCTCCTGCCGCAACGACTGAAGCCCGACATTGTTCTGCTCCACGGACCTCAAGACAGAACTGATGTCCTGGGCACAGACGGAATGGGATATGAGGGCCGAGGCGAAAATCGTGACTATTATGTTTATGTGTCTGTACATTTCGTTTCTTTTTAGAGGTTCATTTTTCTATATTCCAGATCCTTCGCTCCGCTCAGGTCTTCTTTCCTATGCAGTATCTCATAGAATATAGGGACTATGAATGCATTGAGGAAAGTGGATGTGAGCAGACCTCCGAGAATGACCTTTGCCATAGGGCTCTGTATCTCATTGCCCGGGAGATCACCCCTGAGAGCTAACGGAATCAGTGCCAGTGCTGAAGAAAGGGCTGTCATCAGGATAGGATTGAGCCTGTCGAGAGACCCGTGCATCACACTCTCCCTGACGGATGCCCCCTCCTGACGGAGATGGTTGTAACGGTTAATCAGCAACATTCCGTTTCTGGTGGCTATTCCAAACAGGGAAATGAATCCGATGATGGCAGGGATGCTGACTTCACCCGTAGTGAACAGCAATGCAAAGACTCCTCCGATCAACGCCAAAGGCAGGTTCAGCAGGACAACTCCGCTCTGCACCGCACTTCCGAATTCCATGTACAGCAGCAGGAATATGACCACTATGCTCATGAGCGAAGTCAGAAGAAGGGTGCGGCTCGCAGACTGTTCACTCTCGAACTGTCCGCCATACTCGATATGGTATCCCTCAGGCAGTACGATCTGCGCATCTATCCTGTCCTGGATGTCATTCACCACTCCTCTGAGGTCCCTGCCGGCAGTGTTGGCGGAAATGACTATCTTCCTTTTGACATTTTCCCTGTTGATGGTGTTCGGGCCTGAAGCAGAAACCACATCAGCCACATACGAAAGCGGCACCTTGTTGCCTGCAGCGTCATCTATCATCAGATTGCGGATATGTTCCATAGTTCCGCGGCTGTCCTCGTCCGCTCTGACCACAAGATCGAATGTCTTGCCCTGTTCATAGACATATGAGACAGTCTCTCCTGCCATGTTCACGGACACGAAATCATTGAAATCAGAGAGCGGAATGCCGTATTTGGCAAGCATTTCCCTCCGTGGAATGATTTTCAGCTCAGGCCTTTCGATCTGCTGCTCTACATTGAGGTCCGCTATACCTTCCACATCAGCTATGGCGTCCTTGATCCTGTTGCCTATCGAGAACATCTCGTTGAGATCGTCTCCGAACAGCTTTATGGCTATGCTCGCCTGCGTTCCGCTCAGCATGGCATCTATCCTGTGGCTGATAGGCTGGCCTATCTCGATATTTGCCCCTGCAATGGAAGAAAGCTTGTGCCTGACCTCCGCAAGCAGCTCCTCATGCGATCTGCCGTCAAGTTCGAAAGGAGCCTCTATCTCAGACACATTCACTCCGAGGGCATGCTCGTCCAGCTCCGCCCTGCCAGTCTTGCGGGCAACTGTCTGGATTTCAGGGATAGAAAGCAGAAGTTCTTCAGCCTGGCGGCCTATCCTGTCGGACTCTTCAAGCGAGATGCCAGGAAGCGAACTGATATTGATGGTGAACGAGCCTTCGTTGAATGGCGGAAGGAAGCTGTGTCCCAATGTAAAGAACAGCCCAAGGGCAACGATGAACAGAGCCAGGGTCGAGCCGACTACAGTTTTCTTATGGGAAAGCGCCCATTCCAAAGCTTTGTGATAATGCTTTTTCAGCCATACAGCAAGGAATGCCTCCTTGGGAACACCCTTGTCGCCCTTGCCTCCGAGAAGATAGCTGCAGAGCACCGGTGTCAGGGTAAGCGCAACAACCGTTGACGCAAACAGCGAAACTATGAATGCTACCCCAAGCGGAACAAGCATGCGTCCCTCCATCCCCGACAGGAAAAACAAAGGAATGAAGCTGACAATTATTATCAAAGTGGAATTGAGGATAGGCATCCTGACTTCGCGTGAAGCATCATACACCACCTGAAGCACGGGCTTCCTTTCGGAAGGCGGAAGCATTCTGTTCTCCCTCAAATGTTTCCATACATTCTCCACATCCACGATGGCGTCATCCACGAGCGAACCTATGGCAATCGCCATTCCTCCGAGGCTCATAGTATTGAGTGTCAGCCCCATGTAATGGAGGACAAGCACAGAGATGAGCAGGGAAAGAGGAAGTGTGACAAGGGATATGACAGTAGTCCTGACATTTGCGAGGAAAAGGAAAAGCACGACTACGACAAAGAGCGCCCCTTCCAAAAGGGAATTCTTCACATTGTCGATAGAGCTTTCTATGAATCTCGACTGGCGGAAAATGTCTGTCGAGACATGCACGTCAGGAGGAAGATTCTTTTCAAGGTCATGCAATGCGGCTTCCAGCTTTTCTGTCAGCTCTATCGTGCCTGTATCCGGCTGCTTTGTGACAGTCAGCAGGACTGCAGGCTTGCCTTTTTCGGAAGCAAGGCCGAGTTTAGGCTGGTTGGAGCCGACCTTTACATCAGCCACATCCTCCAATGTCACCGGAGCGCCGTCCACTGTCTTTATCACAGCTCTCGACATCTCCTTCACATCATCGGTGGAGACCACGCCCCTGACAATATATTCATTGCCATATTCGTATATCACCCCTCCGTTGACATTGTTGTTCATATTTCTTGTTACGGCCATGACTTCCTGAAGAGTCACACCGTAATGCTTCATCTTCTTAGGATGCAGAAGCACCTGGTATTCCTTGATGTCCCCTCCAAGCACCGCCACCTGGGCGACGCCTCCAGTAGAAAGAAGCCTCGGCCTGATTGTCCAGTCGGCTATGGTCCTCAGATCAAGCATCGATGTGCTGTCTGCGGTGAGCCCGACTATCAGGACTTCTCCGAGTATGGAAGACTGAGGTCCGAGAGTAGGGTTCCCGACATTGTCAGGAAGGCTTTCCGTAATTGTCGCCAGTTTTTCAGACACTATCTGTCTGTCGAGGTAGATGTCAGTCCCCCAGTCGAACTCCACCCATACGACAGAAAATCCTGCTGTGGAAGATGAACGCACCCGCCTCACTCCGGTAGCCCCGTTGACAGCAGTCTCGATAGGGAAAGTTACCAGCTGCTCGACCTCTTCAGCGGCCATGCCGTTGGCTTCAGTCATGACAACTACAGTCGGGGCATTCAAATCAGGAAACACATCCACTTCCGCATTGAATGTCCTGTGAAGTCCTGCGACCAGCAGAAGAACAGCCGCCACAAGTATCAGCAGACGGTTCTCCAGAGAAAATCGTATGATCCTGTTAAGCATATCCTACCTCCGTCAATGGTTATGGGTGTGTGCAGGGATTGCATTGCTTGCAGATGCGAGCTTCACATGGATCGCCCCCTCTACAACTACCCTGTCCCCTTCAGTTACTCCTGACAGGATTTCAGTCCTGACACCGTCAGTCGCCCCAAGAAGGACAGGCTGCTTGCGATAGCAGTCCTCATCGAGCTGCACATATACGAAATATGCACCCTGCTCTTCTGTCAGTGCCGACACAGGGACGCTTATGACATTGTCTCTCACCCCTGATTTCAGCCAGATTTCAGCAAAAGAGCCCGGAATTATTCCTTCCGTCCCGTCAAACACAAATGTTACCGGGATATACGGAGACTCTTCCCCCGTATTCCTTCCATAGGACACCAGTCTGCCTCCAAAAGAAGAGACACTGAGCACTTCGTCCATATACTGAAGTCTGAAATTGGCTTCCCTTATCCGTGGGAGAAGGGCGGCATAACGCTCCGAGACATCAGCTGTCAGATACAGCCTGCTGTTTGAGGAAACCACAGCAAGAGGCTGTCCTACAGAGACATAATCTCCTGCATTCACAAGACATTTGCTGACAAAGCCATCCGAAGGGCACCTTACAGCAGCTCCATCACCTTTGCCGTCCCCTGCAATAGCTTCATATCTGAGCTTTGCAGTCAGGTATGCTGCCTCTATGCTCTCGAATTCCTTCCTGGAAACTATCCTGTCCTCTACGAGCTCTTTCGCACGCTCATATTCGGATTCGGCTGTTTCATATTCAATCCTTGCCCTGCTGACAGGATCTCCTTCCTGCAGTCCGTCTGACACTATGGTAAAGAGGACTTCTCCGTCGCTGACAGACACGCCTTCGGCAAATGACTCGGGGAATGAGACTATCCCGGACACATTGGCCACCACAGTCACGGCATCACCGGGAGCAGAAGTGACATCGCCCCCTGTCTCTATCACATCCGTAAATGGTCCTGCCTTGATTTCTTCGGATCTTACACCGGCCGCTGCCGCCTTTTCTGCCGGCAGGGAGATTTCCCCTGAATGCTCATGCGCAGACTCGCCGTGAGCGGCTTCTTCCATCTCATGGGCATGGTCCTCATGTCCGTCCCCGTGCTTCGGTGCATTGTTGCACGACACTGCAGCTATGCATATCCCGACAGCCAAAAGATTGATTATCTTCATATTTACAGTCTTTTGAATTTCCGGGTGCAAAGCTACCGCATTATCGCTGCAACCTTATTGCATTATTTCCTGGAGCATTTGTCGCAGATGCCTTTGATTGTATAGTTCACTGAACGGACCTCGAAGCCTTCCGGCAGATCTACGGAAGGGACATTGATCATTTTAAGACAATAGGTTTCGTGACAGACTTCGCAATAGAAATGTGTATGCAGATCCGCAAAATCATCAATCCCTATCAGTTCATATTTCTCGGAACCGCTGCCGTCCTCGAAGGAATGGACGAGCTGCTGCTGGCGGAAAAGGTTCAGAGTGCGGAAAATACTGGATTTATCCACAGTCTCTATCACAGACTCCAGATCGGACAGAGACATCGAATGGTTAGAAGAAAGCATCGCCTCCAGCACCAGAATCCTGTTGGCTGTAGGTTTGATATCGTGGCTTTCGAGAAGTTCAATGCATCTGTTGTCCATAATGCCTGCAAAGATAACACAATCTTCCGTATCTCGTATACTTCCGACGGATCAGTCGGCATGGCCGAACATGAAGCCGACATACAACCTCGGTCCCGTCACGAAATCATCCTGCGGATTGGACACATTCAGAAGATAGTCGAGCTTGAGGACGATGTTGACCTTCCTCGTCACGGAAAATTCAACCCCGGCAAACGGGTCTACCGCCAAGAAATTGTATTTTCTATAAGAAATGTTTTCCTCTGCAATATAGTCATCCACGATGGGCGAAAGGATGGTGGTATTTGTCTGGCTTCCCCCTCCGACAGTGCCGCCTACAAAAAGTCGGCATTTGCCTATTTTCCATGCGCAGTCTGCAAGGATTCCGCCCCATCCTGTCTCCGCATGGCTCTGATATTCCCCGTATGTCAGAGTGGACACATAACCTTCGGCTCCGACCCTGAGATGCTTCCCGAACATGAAACGGATTGCCCCGCCTATTCCGAAAGGAGCCCCTGAAAGGGATACCTTCTGCGATGCTCCCGACAGGGATGTTACAGTGACATCATTGCTGCACACAAAACCGGTATGAAGCATCATCCCTCCGATAAAGCCCCTGTATGCCATGGAGCGGCGTCCAGTCCTGTCTGGACAAGTTTCCGCTGCCTGATTCTCCTCCGTTGATACACTTTCTGCAGTCCGTGCCTGAGCCGAAAAAAGGCTGCCTGACATCAGACAGCCTGCTATAAGTGTAAAAAATACCTTCTTCATCAGCCTCCCTGTATTCTTTCTTGGTTACGGGAGGCAAAGATAGTGATTTTCGACAAATGTCACTTCTGTTCCTTGAACATATCCTGAAAACAGCCTATCGAACTCATCATGGACGACGCCTCATAAGGCATATAGACTATCTTGGTGTCCTTTCCTGCAGACATTGCCTTCAGTGCCTCGATGTATTTTTCTGCCAGCATGTATGTCGCAGGAGACATGGCAGTGCCGCTTATCGCGTCAGTGATCTTGCCGATGGCTTCCGCTTCCGCCTTAGCCTGCAGCAGCTTGGCCTCAGCCTCCGCCTGCGCTTTCAGTATCTTGGACTGTTTCTCCGCCTCGGACTGGTTGATAATCGATGCCTTCTCTCCTTCAGACTTGAGAATGGCAGCCTGCTTCTCTCCCTCCGCGCTGAGAATGAGCGCCCTCTTCTCCCTTTCGGCCTTCATCTCCTTCTCCATGGCCTCCTTGACACTCATAGGAGGGATAATGTCCTGGAGCTCAACCCTGTTGACCTTCACTCCCCATTTGTTGGTGGCCTCGTCGAGGACAGCCCTGATCTTGGAATTGATAGTGTCACGCGAAGTCAGGGTCTCGTCGAATTTCATCTCGCCGATGACATTCCTCAATGTAGTCTGTGTCAGAGTCTCTATGGCATTCGGAAGATTCTCTATCTCATAGACCGACTTGAAAGGATCCGTAATCTGGAAATAAATCAGGGCATTGATTATGGTAGACACATTATCCTTGGTGATGACATTCTGCCCCGGGAAATCGAAAACCTGCTCCCTGAGATCTATTGTGGAAGAGGTCTTGATCCTCCACATCTCATTGCCGTTGTAATCCCTGTATGCAACCCTGGTCTTGATGACGCGCGCCCTCTCGATGATAGGGAGCACCACATTGATACCTGAATTCAAGGTTCTGTTATATTTCCCGAGCCTTTCGATGACCTTTGTCGAAGACTGCTGGACGATGGTGAACCCGGCCAGCACATAGATGACCGCTATTACGGCGATCAGCGAGATGATGATTGTTGCTGCCATATGCTATAATTTATGAACAATCAATATATTGGAATCCTGCCCGACAATCCTGACCTTAGCTCCTGCCGCTATTTCCTCCCCGTTGTCAGAGACTGCCTGCCATTCATCCCCGTAAATCTTGACCATACCCATGATGTCCTTTCCTATCGGATTCACCAGACTGACTTCCCTGCCCATCAGGGATTCCATGTTGGAGGGCTGGCTTTTCTTGGAAAATGTGCGCATCATCAGAGGTCTGACAGTGAACAGTGCAATCAGTGTCACTACAGCAAATGCAAGAAGCTGACCCCAGAACGGTGCGTTCAGCAATGTCGCCACAGCCCCTCCGAGAGCTCCGACAGCAATGCAGATTACCGCAAATCCGCTCGTGAATATCTCCACAATAAACAGCAGCAGAGCCGCTATGATCCATATGTGCCAGATTTCCATATTCAGAAATGTTAATGCAGTTTCTTGACTTTCAAAACATTGGAATCCTGCTTCAGAACTTTCACATCATCGCCGGCCTCGACAGAATGACCGTCTACGACCATCACCTGCCAGTCATATTCCCCGATTCTGATACGGCCGACTTCACCGGCAGGAACAGCCTCGGTTGCCTTCAGCACCTTCCCCACATGAGGTCCTGTGCTTGTCCTCTTGATACCTTTATGCAGATAATGCCTGATCACTGGTCGGACAGCCACAAAGAAAAACAAGGCTGTCAGCACGAAAGTCAGAATCTGCACCCACAGCGAAGCATCGCAAAGGGCTGCAATGGCCCCGCCTACAGTGCCCACTGCAAGACACACGATAACATAACCGCTCGCAAAGATTTCAATGATAAACAGCAGAAGAGCCGCCACCACCCAGATATGCCAGATTTCCATAACAAAAAAGTTTACGCAGAATTGCAAATTTGCTGATGACAAATTTAAAAAAATATTCTGAAAATCAAATGACTCCTGCGTGAGTTCGCACTTTTTTGAGAACAATGAAAAACATCACTATCTCTGCGGCGAAAGTAAGTATCCACGAGATAGGATAAGACACATATATGCTGTCGAGAGTGTGATATGCATCTATCTGGAAAACCGTGAGAATCCACCCCACCCTGAACACAACCACTCCGAGAATTGCCGTCACCATAGGGAGTGTGGAATAGCCAAGTCCCCTGAGAGAGCCTGTCATCGTATCCATTATTCCACACAGGAAATAAGGGAGACAGACATATGTCATCCTTGTAATGCCGCATTCTATAGCAGATGCCTCGTCAGTGATATACATTCCGAGCAGAGGGCGACCGAACCCGTATATGAGGGCGCTCAGCACGATTCCCACAATGCTCACATACACAAGGCACAGCCGCGTGATGCTGCTGACCCTGTCGAATTTCCTCGCCCCTGCATTCTGTCCGGTAAAATTCATGGAAGTCTGCTGGAAAGCATTCATGCAGACATATTCGAAGCCTTCGATATTGGCCGCAGCAGCATTTCCCGTCATGGCTATATGGCCGAACGAGTTGACAGAAGACTGGATAACGACATTCGAGACGGAGAAGAGGGAGCCCTGGATTCCGGCAGGAAGCCCCACCATTATTATCTTCCTGAGGGCATTCCTGTGAAACCTCATCTTCCGCGGATAGAAGCGACAGGCATCATTCCTCCTCATAAGTTCCCTGATCACAAGACCTGCGGCAAGAATCTGTGAAATCGCCGTGGCAAGACCGACTCCTTCGACCCCCATTCCGCACACCGGCACGAAGAGCAAATTCAGAAGCACATTGAGGACTCCTGCCATGGAAAGGTATATTAAAGGGCTGGAAGTGTCCCCTACCGCCCTGAGAATGGAAGCGCCGAAGTTGAAGACCATCATGAATGTCATCCCCGAGAAATACATCCTCATGTAGGCGGTCGACTGGTCTATGACATTGTCAGGAGTGGCCATCATCATAAGGAGCGGCTTGGCGAAGATTATTCCAGCGACAGTGAGGCCGAGTCCGCTGAGGATTGCAGTAGGCACGGCCGTATGGACTATGCTCGACACCTGGGCGTCATCCCTCGCCCCCACACCCTGGGCGACCCCCACACCTGCACCTATGGAAAAGCCTATGAAAAGGTTGACAATCAGATTTATCAGAGCTCCGGTCGCACCGACGGCAGCAAGAGCAATGCTTCCGCAGAACCGGCCAGCTATTATCAGGTCGACAGCCATGAACAGCAGCTGGAGCAGACCTGTCATGATTATCGGGACCGTATAGACGATTATCATCTTCCACAGAGGTCCCTGTGTCATATCCATTATTGCAGCTCTTCTCATACCAGAATCCTAACAGCGCGCGAAGTTACGCAAAATATGCATACATTATCCTGCGCGATTGCCGGAAAAACATTATTTTTGCATCCGCGTCAAAACGATTCTATATGCACATAGGAATAGCAGGAAATATCGGGTGCGGAAAGACCACTCTTACGAGAATGCTCTCAGAATACTACGGATGGACTCCGAGATACGAGT
The DNA here is from genome assembly GCA_017695015.1 of Candidatus Cryptobacteroides faecigallinarum. Taxonomy (GTDB): domain Bacteria; phylum Bacteroidota; class Bacteroidia; order Bacteroidales; family UBA932; genus Cryptobacteroides; species Cryptobacteroides faecigallinarum. Next base: position 15,951 of record JADIMD010000029.1, read on the forward strand.
CCGTGACATTCAACCCGTATCTTGAAGACTATTACAAGGATATACACAGATGGTCATTCAACCTGGAGGTCTACTTCCTGACCCGGAGGTTCAAGGATGTGCTTGAGATAGCCAATTCAGACAAGGTCATCATCCAGGACAGGACCATATTCGAAGGCGTCCATATCTTCGTGGCCAACAACAGGGCGATGGGGAACCTGTCCGAAAGGGACTTCAACACCTACATGGACCTTTTCCGCCTGATGATGTCCATGGTCAAGGCCCCGGACCTGCTCATATATCTGAAATCTTCCATTCCACATCTCGTAAGTCAGATAGCACGGCGCGGACGGGAATACGAGAAAGGGATAAGCATAGAATATCTCACCGGGCTCAACGAAAGATACGAGAAATGGATATCCGAATACCAGGGCAAAGTGCTCACAATAGAGGCTGACGAGCTCGACTTCCAGAACCGCCCGGAAGATTTTGCATCCATCACAGACAAGGTGGACGCCCAGCTTTACGGGCTGTTTTGAGAATCAAGACATTACGACCTCAGCCATCTTCAGGACGGCATGCCGTCAGTGTAAAATTCCGGAATGATGTCTGGTATAGAGCCAGTCGATGATACCGTCTGCAAGTCCTATGACAGGGACATAGATGTAGGTCGCACCCGTTATGTCTGCAATGGTGAGGAATATCTGTCCTGCCGGAATGATGACATCTGCCCTGTCCGGTTTAAGCCCGTATTCCTCCATCCTCTGCTCCACTGTCAAAGCATTGAGTTTCTGGAATATTTCCCTCAACGCCTCCACACTCATCCTGTTCTGTCTGTTGTCCCTGCGCGATACGAGACGGTAATATTTGTTGATGTTTCCTCCTGAACCGATTATCTGTATCCCGGGATAAGAAAGGGCCAGATCTGCCATATCCTTGCGCAGCCTGTCCCATTCGGACTCAGCCACAGCCCCATTCAGGGACCTGACCGTACCTATATTATATGACCTCGAACAGATAAGGCCTCCGTCAGACAGCAGGTTTATTTCCGTACTTCCTCCTCCGACATCCACGAACATGAAGTTGCCGCGCCTCCCTTTCATGGTCTCGATATGATTGCTATAGACCATCTTGGCCTCTTCCTGACCGTCTATTATCTCGATTTTTATGCCTGTCTCCTTAAAGACATTCCGGATAATGGACTGCCCGTTCTCGGCATCGCGCATCGCTGAAGTTGCACATGCCCTGTAATCATCGACTCCATAGATCTTCATCAGCTGCTTGTAACATTTCATCAGCCTGACCATGTCCTTTTCTTTCTTTGGGGAAATCTTCCCCTGGGCAAAGACATCGAACCCGAGCCTGAGAGGCACTCTGAGGAGAAGGGATTTGCTGAACATCGGTCTTGTATCGCTCTCAAGCTGCTTGATGAGCAACCTGACTGCATTGGAGCCTATATCGATAGCCGCATAGGTCTCTGCATCTTTTCTGATTTCGTCTATTTCTGCCATATCGGTCATTATTTAGCATTATCTTCAGATGCAGGTTCGCACGACCTGTAATATGCATACAGGGCTTCCTGCGAGCCTGAAGAAAGAGGATTGTCAGGAGAAGCGAATTCCAGCGAGCCATGTCCGTCCACGACCCTCGCCTGCCTGGCATCCCTCAATCCGTAATCCACGATCCTGATCATTTCCTGCTTCACAGTCGGGTCATATACAGGAGCTATAACCTCAATCCTGTTGTCAAGATTGCGAGGCATCCAGTCTGCCGAGCCTATGAATACCTTTTCCTGTCCGCCTGCAGCAAACACGAAGATCCTGGAATGCTCCAGATATCTGTCGATAATGCCTGCAACATGCATAGGTACCCCTTCAGGCAGATCCGCTGTGACAAGAGAGCAGTTGCCCCGGACAAGCAGGTCCACCTTCACTCCCGAGCAAGCCGCCTCGTACAGCTTGCTGACTATGTCAGGATGCGTAATATGGTTGATCTTGACTTTGATATACGCCGGACGGCCATTCTTGTGGTTCTTTATTTCATTGTTTATCAGCGAAATGAACTTCTTTTTCATCTCATTCGGAGACACAAGGAGCTCCTTGAACTGGACAGGGATATACGGTTTCTCTATGAAATCGAACAATGTATCCACATCGGCAGTAATTCTCCTGGAAGCAGTCATCAGAATGCAGTCGGTGTATGTTGCAGCATTGCCCTCATGGAAATTTCCCGTGCTCACGCATGCTATGTCCGACCCGCTCTTCATCCCTATATGCACCACCTTGGAATGGACCTTGAGCCCTTCTACTCCGAAAATCACCTTTATACCGGCATCCTGCATCTTCTGGGCCCATTTCATATTGGATTCCTCGTCAAACCTTGCCAAAAGCTCGATGACGACAGTGACTTTTTTGCCGTTCCTCGCAGCCCCGATCAATGCATTCACAACCCTCGAATCCTTTGCTAACCTGTACAGGGTAATCTTCACGCTCCTGACCCTTCTGTCCACGGCCGCCTCATGTAGGAGACGGACAAACGGGGCAAAACTGTGATACGGGACATGCAGGAACCTGTCCTGCGCCCTTACCCTGTCTATCAGACTTTCGTTACCGTCCAATGAATGCGGTATGATAGGAATATACGGGATGAACTTCAAGTCCTTTCTGCCACAGTCAGGAAACTTCATGAGATCCTTGTGGTTCTGGTACCTTCCTCCATGCAATACTGTGTCCTTCCTGTCGAGGTCAAGCTTGCCCATCACCCTCCGGAGAAGATCTGACGGCATGGAGCTGTCATACACAAACCTCAGCGGCTCCCCTTTCCGCCTGTTTTTAAGACCTTTGGCTATCTTCTGGAGCAGGCCGTTGTGCTTGTCCTCGTCGATATCCATCTCTGCATCACGGGTAAACTTGAATGCATACGCCTCTGTGGACACATAACCCATCCCCTCGAAGATTTCAGAAAGAGAACACCTGACCACATCATCCAGATACATTATATAGCATTTCCCGTCCTTGTCCGGAAGTCTGATGAACCTGCCGCACGACTGCACCGGAAGATCGAAATAAGCATAGTCATACACCGTTCTCCTCTCTCCGTCGACTATCCTGTTGGAAAGCCTCCCTGCCTTGACCGCAAGATAGATGTCCTCATCGGTCTCATAATCGAGATGTTTCACGGCAGAAAACCATACAGGAACTATATGCCCTTCGAGCTTGTCATGGAAAAACTTCCTGATGAATTTCAGCTGGTCTGCATCTGCATCCTTATCGGTAATCAGGCATATATTATTGTCCGACAACTCCTTATACACAGACTCCACAGCCATTTCATATTCTTTGGAATAGGTGGAATTGAGCCGAGAAATCTCCTTCGCCGTGCGTTTTGCCAGCTGCGCCTCCTTGGCTACAGACGCCCCTCCGGAATGCGTTGCACCTTGCCTTGCCACCTTGTCGCTCCATTCGATAACCCTGTTGAGCGAGGCTACTCTCACCCTGAAGAATTCATCCAGATTGTTGGAATATATCCCGAGGAAAGACAGTCTCTCCAGCAGAGGAACTTCCGGTCTCATTGCTTCCTGGAGAATCCTTCTGTTGAAATACATCCAGCTGACATCCCTCTGGGTATACGGGAAAGGTGATGATTTTTTGCCCATGACAGTCATTTTTAACAAAAATAGCAAAACATTGTTACAAAGAGGTTTCGGAAATGTTACATAATCCTTTATGAAGTCTCTGTAAGCCGTCTTTCAATACTGTCCTCGGGCAGGCGATGTTGATTCTGATGAAGCTGTCCCCCTCCTTGCCGTAATGCGCTCCTGCATTTATCCACAACTTCTGGTCTGCAAGCAGGAAATCCTCTATCTCCTGCGACGACTTGCCCAGCACCGAACAGTCCGCCCACACAAGGTAAGTCCCCTCAAGAGGAAGTACCGGATATTCAGGGAGATTTTCCCTGAAAAAAGCCCTCAGATACAGATAATTGTCATAGAGGTATGTTTTGAGCTCCTCAAGCCACTCCTCTCCCTCAGTGTATGCAGCCACAAGACCTGCGACCCCGAAAGGATTCACATCACACACTTCGTTGATGTTGATTGCCCTGTCAATCCGTTTTCTGATTTCAGGGTCAGCACAGACTATATTCGCAATCTGAAGTCCTGCAGTATTGAATGCCTTGCTTGGAGACGAGCATGTCGCGGAATGCATCAGGAAATCTTCCGACAGGGAAGCGAATGGTGTATATGCGTGGCCGTTGAAAACGAGCTCGCAATGTATCTCGTCCGCTATCACGAAAACATTGTTTTTCAGGCAGATTTCCCCTATTCTCCTCAATTCTTCCCTTGTCCATACCCTTCCTGCAGGATTATGGGGATTGCAGAGTATCATCAGAGTTGCCTTGGGATCTGCCGCCTTGGCTTCGAGATCATCGAAATCAATCCCGTAAGTGACATTACTGTATGTCAGTGGGCTGGAACATATTTCACATCCGTTGTTCCTGATAGAAGAAAAGAAACAGTTGTAGACTGGTGTCTGGACTATCACTTTGTCACCCGGGACCGTCATCGCCTTAATGATGGCTGAAATCGCCGGCACCACCCCTGGCACATACAATATCCAGTCTTTTTCGATGTTGAAGCCATGCCTGCGGCCAAACCACCCGATCACCGCGTCGTAATATGCATCAGGGACATGAGTGTATCCGAACACTCCTTCCTGTGCCCTCCTCGTGACTGCTTCGGTAATGGCAGGAGCTGTACGGAAATCCATGTCTGCCACCCACATCGGCAGAACGCCATCTGTATCGATCCCGTCCCATTTCAACGAGTTCGAGCCTCTGCGCGGAACTATTTCATCGAAATTGTACTTCATACTATATGGTATTGTGATTGATGCAGATTCCCTGAAGGTACCAACCGTAGAGACGGTGAATGCCTTCGTCAATCTCTATCTTGTGATGCCACCCGAGATTATGCAGCTTTGTCACATCGGTCAGCTTGCGCAATGTGCCGTCCGGCTTCGTGCTGTCCCAGCGTATCTCACCTGCAAAACCAGTCTCCTGCCTGATTTTTTCAGCCAGCTCTCGTATGCTCAATTCTTTGCCGGTGCCGATATTGATATGGCAGTTCCTTATCTCCGCTATGCCGTCGGAATTCTTAGCCGAAGCATCATATGTATCCTTGAAATCCACATTAAGCAGCACATGCACGGAAGCATCAGCCATCTCCTCGCTCCACAGGAACTCCCTCATCGGCCTTCCTGTGCCCCAGAGGGTCACTGCATCAGGGGCAATCCCGTAATTCTGAAGCACTGAGAGGATTTCTTCCTCCGAGGAATTGCCGGCCACGACCATATCTCCGCTTCTGACAGGGCGCAGAGAAATATCCTTCCTCACTGCATCCCAGTCCCCGTCATGCAGGCACTTTGCAAGGTGTATCTTCCTGATCATCGCAGGAAGCACATGGCTGTTTTCGAGATGGAAGTTGTCGTTCGGCCCATACAGGTTGGTCGGCATGACGGCGATATAATTCGTCCCGTACTGGAGATTGAAGCTTTCGCACATCTTCAGTCCTGCAATCTTCGCTATGGCATACGGTTCGTTGGTATATTCGAGCGGAGAAGACAGAAGACAATCCTCCTTCATCGGCTGGGCTGCATCCCGAGGATAGATGCATGTGGAACCGAGGAAAAGCAGTTTCCTGACCCCGTGCTTCCAGCTCTCGCCTATCACATTCTGCTGAATCTGTAGATTGCGGTAAATGAAATCAGCCCGGTAACGGAGATTGGCCATAATGCCTCCCACATATGCCGCTGCAAGTACAACAGCATCGGGTCTCTCCCTGTCGAAGAACTCCTTCACTGCCACTGGATCGAGAAGGTCCAGCTCGGCATGGCTGCGGCCGACAAGATTGTCGTATCCACGGGACTTGAGATTGTCCCATATCGCAGAGCCTACAAGACCCTTATGCCCTGCCACATATATTTTTGAATCCTTGTCAAGCATTGCCTTACCGCTATTTTACGATACCTTTTTCGAGATACTCTGCCAGATTCATCCTAACATGGTCTCCAGCCTTCTCCACAGCCACTTTCTGCATGTCGGCATCCACCATTATCTTGACAAGCTGCTCGAAAGTTGTCTTGGACGGATTCCATCCGAGTTCAACCCTGGCCTTCGCAGGGTCTCCCCAGAGGTTGACCACATCAGTAGGACGATAGAAATCCGGAGACACCTCCACGAGAACTTTCCCCACCAGGTTTTCAGGCCCTGCAATGCAGACTCCCTTTTCATCCTCGCCTTCACCCCTGAATTCCAGTTCTATACCGACATACTTGAAGGCGAGATAACAGAATTCCCTGACAGAATGCTGCACACCTGTGGCTATCACGAAATCCTCCGGAGTCTCATGCTGGAGAATCAGCCACATGCACTCCACATAATCCTTGGCATAACCCCAGTCACGCAAAGAGGACAGGTTGCCGAGATACAGTTTTTCCTGCTTTCCATGGACAATGCGGGCAGCGGCAAGGGTAATCTTTCTTGTGACAAAGGTCTCGCCCCTGCGCTCGCTCTCATGGTTGAACAGGATGCCTGAGCAACAGAACATGTTGTATGCCTCCCTGTATTCCTTGACAATCCAGTAGCCGTAAAGCTTTGCCACGGCATACGGGCTGTAGGGATGAAACGGAGTGTTCTCGTTCTGGGGCACTTCCTCCACCTTTCCGTAAAGCTCCGATGTGGATGCCTGATAAATCTTGCAGGTTTCTGCGAGGCCGCACTGGCGAACTGCCTCCAGGATGCGGAGTACGCCTTTTGCATCCACTTCGGCAGTGTACTCCGGAGAGTCGAAACTGACCTGGACATGGCTCTGGGCAGCCAGATTGTATATCTCGTCCGGCCGCACCCTGCCTACAGTCTGGATGATACTCAATGAATCGCTGAGATCAGCATAATGAAGATGAAAATGGGGCTTGCCTTCAAGATGTGCTATCCTTTCTCTGAAATCTACTGAAGACCTGCGTATTGTCCCGTGGACATCATAACCTTTATCCAGAAGGAATTCAGCCAGGAAAGACCCGTCCTGTCCGGTGATTCCCGTAATAAGCGCTTTTTTCATATGATATTCTTTAATGCCCCGATCCACGGGCGTATCTGCAAAAATATAAAAAAAGTCCTGGAAACAAAACTGTTTCCAGGACTTGGATAAGAATTGATTTTCTCTTTATTCTTCAGCCGGTTTCAGAGTGGTATACACATTCTGGACATCATCGTCTTCCTCAAGCCTTTCTATCAGCTTGTCCACTTCCACCCTGTCCTCGGCAGAAAGTTCCTTCAGCTCGACATTCGGGAGCCTTGTGAACTCTCCGGACACCATCTCATATCCGTTGTCCTCGATATATTTCTGAATCTGGTTGAATGCGGTGAATTCTCCATAGATATGGATTTCCTTCTCCTCGTCCTCGTTCTCCACTTCGAAGACCTCTTCTGCACCGTAATCAATAAGTTCAAGTTCGAGTTCCTCGATATCTACAGGCTTGTCGCTCTTTATGACGAAGGCGCATTTACGGTCGAACATATAGTCCACGCTGCCTGAAGTTCCGAGAGAACCGCCGCTCTTGGTGAAATAAGAACGGACATTGGCCACAGTACGGTTGTTGTTGTCAGTGGCAGCCTCCACAAGAACTGCAATGCCGTGAGGACCGTATCCCTCGAGAACTATCTCCTTGTAATCGCTCTGGTCCTTGTCGCTGGCACGCTTGATAGCCCTTTCGATATTGTCCTTAGGCATATTCTCGCTCCTTGCGGTCTGGAGAAGCGCCCTGAGACGAGGGTTGCCCGTAACATCAGGACCGCCCTGCTTTACCGCAATGGTTATCTCCTTGCCTATCTTTGTGAATGTGCGGGCCATATGCCCCCACCTCTTGAACTTTCTCTCCTTTCTGAATTCGAATGCTCTTCCCATATATCTATTCTGCTTTAGCTTCTATCCTTGATATATATTTGTCGATATCGTATGCCTCCATAGAATTAGGATAGTCATCCTTGATCTGCTGGTAATACGAAAGCGCCTTTGCATTATCTCCGAGCTCCTCGCAGGTGACTCCTGCCTTGAGAAGATAGCCGGCAGAGAAAAGGTCGTCGGAAACCTTTGCCGCCTTGACGAAGCATTCCACAGCCTGTGCATAGTCGGCAAGTCCCACATATGCATCACCGAGGCATGAAAGGGCGCGTCCTGCAAGAATCCTGTCCTTGCCGTTGTATTTCTTGAGATATGACACAGCCGACTCGTAATTGCCAAGCTGAAGCTCGCAGACTCCTGCATAGAAATATACAGACTTGCCGCCCTTTGCACCATACTCATCGATTATCTGCGCAAAACCGAGCACATTGCCGTCCCCGTTGAGGGCAAGCTCATATTCCATATTCCTGAAATTCATCTCTGCAGGGAACATCTGTTCCTGCGCCTCCTCTCTCTGAGGCTCATATGCGAACTTGTGCCACAGGAAGAAGCCAAGGGCGAGCAGTATGATGACCACAACGCTAACTACCAGAGGCTTCGAATTTTCCTTGAAAAACAACTCCGTCTTGGAGACTGCCTCGGCTACCGCTTCGGCATTAGGATTTTTTGTTTCTTTTGACATATTGCTGTTATTTTTATTTTCCCTAATGAAACAGGGCGCAAATTTATAAAAATTTGATAAATCCTACAATTATTTCAGTATCTTTGCACAGATATAGACAGAGCATGCCCGTACTGGAAAAAATAATAGTTTCCAATTTCAGGAACATACGGTTCCAGGAGATTCAGTTCTCCCCCAATGTCAACTGCATATCAGGCAACAACGGGGAGGGCAAGACCAATCTTCTGGATGCCATATATTACCTTTCGATGACCAAGAGCGCATTCTCGACCTCAGACAGATACATCTTCAGCTACGGGACGGACTCGTTCTCGGTCTGCGGGACCTATCTGATGAACACGAGGTCGGGTGAAGAACCTCTCAAGAGCAAGTTCGCGATACAGGTGACTGCCGGAGGAGACAAGAAGCTGCGCAAGGACGACAAGGCATACGACAAGATTTCCGCCCATATCGGAGAGCTGCCTATAGTCATGGTGTCCCCATCGGACATCTCGCTGGTGAGCGAATCCGGAGAAGAAAGACGGCGTTTCGCCAACTCGGTGCTGTCACAGATGGACAGGGAATATCTGAACTCAGCCCAGCAGTACAACAGGTTCCTGTCGCAGAGGAACAGACTTCTGAAGGACCGGAGACCGGACAAGGAGCTGCTTTCCGTATTCAGCGAGAGGATGGCTCCGCATGCGGCAAGGATACATGAGGCAAGGGCAAGACTCGTGGAGGAAATGACACCGGTGGTCCGCGAATACTATCGGGCCCTGTCAGGAGGCAGGGAAGAAGTGTCCATCGGATACCGTTCGGACCTGGAACACGGCAGCCTCGAAGAAGTGTTCGACGCAAGTTTCGAGAAAGACTCCGTGCTGGGCTTCACCACCTCAGGAGTGCAGAGGGACGATTTCGTGTTCACCATGGACGGTCACCCTATCAGGAGATGCGGCTCGCAGGGGCGGCAGAAATCGTTCATAGTGTCCCTGAAATTCGCCCAGTACGAGATAATGAAGAAAGGATACGGATTCGCCCCGATGATGCTGCTCGACGATGTATTCGACAAGCTGGACATGTCGAGGATATCCAATCTGATTTCAATGGTGGCAGGCAACGAATTCGGGCAGATTTTCATAACCGACAGCAACAAGGTCAGGCTCAAAGGCATAGTGGACAGCGTCACCGCCGACAGGGCCTATTTCGAGACTGCCGCAGGATGTTTCACAAGAATCTGAGCATGAAACTGGGGACAATCATAGGAAAGGAAGCAGCCACAATGGACAATCTTGTGAGGCAGTACATTTCGGAAATGGGACTCGCCCGGGGGCTGGTGAATCTCAAGGTCTGTGAAGCGTGGGACAAGGTCTCGGGTGCTGGACAATTTACCCTCCGGCGCAGTTTCAGCAATGGAAAGCTGTATGTCAGCCTGTCATCTTCCGCCGTGCGCAGCCAGCTTTATTTCCAGAAAGAGACGATAATCGGAGAAATCAACAGGTCGCTATCGGAAGACAGCATCACTCCTGGCTTCCAGGACGACACTGGCACTGTCAAGGACATAATATTGAAGTAAGATGTACAGAAGAATAAAGGTAGTAGCAGACAGCAATATTCCGTTTCTCGAAGGCATATTCGAGCCGTACGCGGATATAGTATACATCGACGGCAAGGACATCAGACATGAGGATATCGTGGATGCAGACGCCCTCATCATCAGGACAAGGACGAAATGCAACGAGGAACTGCTGCACGACACCAAGGTCTCCCTGATAGCTACAGCCACCATAGGCACCGACCATATAGACCTGGATTACTGCAGGGCAAACGGCATCAGAGTCTATAACGCACAGGGCTGCAACGCAGGCGGAGTCATGCAGTATGTATTCACCGCACTATACGGCACGGCTTCCCGCAACGGGATAAAGCTCGACGGCATGACAATGGGAATAATAGGAGTCGGGAATGTGGGCAAGAAAGTGGAGCATATGGCGAAATATCTCGGGTTCAAGGTCCTGAAATGCGACCCTCCGAGGGCGGAAAAAGAAGGGCCTGAAGAATTCGTCTCCCTCGATTACCTGCTTGCCAATTCCAATATCGTGACCATGCACACCCCTCTTGACGAGACCACGAAAGGAATGGCAGACAGGCATTTCTTCGAACTGATGCAGCCGGGGTCTTTCTTTATCAACGCCTCAAGGGGAGAAGTGGTGGATGAAGAAGCGCTGATGGAGGCGAGGGTCAAGCTCGGCCCTGTAATCATCGACACATGGAACAACGAACCTGACATCAATCTCAAACTTCTGGAAATGACCGACATAGCGACTCCGCACATCGCTGGATACTCATTCCAGGGGAAACAGAACGGTACAGCATCGGCAGTAAGGGCGGTCGCAAGGCAGTTCGACATCAACGGGCTTTATCATTTCTTCCCCACCCGCAACCTTCCGGAGCACCAGCCGAAAAGGCTCGACCTTAAAGGGAAGACCCAGGGAGAGATCACCACGCAGCTCCAGTACAACTACCCGATTTTCACAGACGATTTCATCTTCAGGATGAATCCAGAGAATTTCGAGAAACTCAGGAGCGAATACCAGTACAGAAGGGAAATATATGTAGACTGACAGAATATTAACAACCAATAGATTGATAACTATAAAACTGAATGGCTATGTTTTCGAGCAAAGACATCAAACAGATTATGGACCGCAACTCATCTGAAGAGACGGTCAAGGCTCAGGTGGAAAGATTCAAGAAAGGATTTCCATGGATGAAGATCGCCGCACCGGCCACCCCTGGCAACGGCATTGAAGTTTTGGACGAAGCTGAAGCGGAAGCTGCCGTCAAATATTACGAATCTGCCGAAATAGACGGGAAATGCAAGTTCGTACCTGCTTCAGGAGCGGCATCCAGGATGTTCAAGGACCTTTTCAGCGGGCTCGACACCCTCAACAGCGGCAAGGATGTAGCCGCAGACTCCCCTGCCGCAAAGTTCGTCGCCAACATATGCAGATTCGCATTCTATGACAAGGAACTTTTCGGGACCCCTGCAGACAGCGCGGAAAGCCGCAAGGACATCCTCGGCAAGACATTGACAGAGGCAGGGCTCAATTACGGGGCAAAGCCTAAAGGTGTGCTGAAATTCCACAAGTACCCTGACGGTGAAATCAGGACAGCCTTCGCTGAGCACCTTGTAGAGGCACAGGACTATATGAGGAACAGCGACGGAAGCGCCAATCTGGTGGTCACCATTTCCCCTGAACACCAGCACCTGTTCGAAGAGGCTCTGGCACAGGTAAAGGAGGAATATGAAAAGAGATACGGGGTCAAATACAATGTCACCTTCACTTTCCAGGACAAGTCCACAGACACCATTGCAGTGGATGTCGAGAACCGTCCTTTCAGGACCGAGACAGACGCCCTGCTCTTCCGTCCTGCCGGTCATGGAGCTCTGATCTACAACCTCAACCAGCTCAAGGAAGAAGTGGTGTCGATAAAGAATATCGACAATGTGGCTGTCGAAAAATACCTTCCTGTAACGGCCAAATACAAGAAAGTGCTTCTCGGCAAAGCAGTTGAACTCAGGGACAAGATATTCGGCTATCTCAAGGAACTCGACGCAGCAACGGGAGAAGGTATGGCACACGCGATGCCGCCATACATTCCGAGCCTCACCCAGTCATATGATGAAAGATACATGAGTCCTGAAGTCCAGAACCTTTGCAACGACATCGAAGAATTCCTCCTGAAGGAGCTGTGCATCAAGATGCCTGCAGCTGACGACTGCAAGAAGAGGGTCGAGATGCTGCGCAAGAAGCTCGACAGGCCTATCCGTGTCTGCGGAATGGTGAAGAACCAGGGAGAGCCGGGCGGCGGACCTTTCATCATCGAGGAAAAGGACGGGTCCACATCTCTGCAGATTCTCGAAAGCGTACAGATCAACATGTCTGACGAAAAGGCAAAGGCAGCCCTCGCGTCTGCGACACACTTCAACCCTGTGGACATCGTCTGCTGCCTGCACAACTACAAGGGAGAGAGCTTCGACCTCACGAAATATGTGGACGAAGAAGCAGGATTCATCAGCTCCAAGAGCTACCAGGGCCGCGAACTCAAGGCACTGGAGCTTCCTGGACTCTGGAACGGTTCGATGAGCGACTGGAACACACTTTTCGTGGAAGTTCCATTGGAGACATTCAACCCTGTAAAGGTAGTGCTCGACCTTCTCCGTCCGGCACACCAGAACTGAATCCTGTGTACCAAACAGCGTAACTGCAATTGATTACAGAACTTGTTGACACATTGAAACGGGAGAAGAGACTGGATGCCTCAGGGTACCGGTCTCTTCTTGAATGCTGCAATGCAGATGAGATCTCGTACCTGCATTCATCAGCTCAAGAGACCGCCATCGGCAGATTCGGACACCGCATCTACATAAGAGGACTGATAGAGATTACCAACATTTGCAGAAACGACTGTCTGTACTGCGGAATCCGAAAAAGCAACCGCAACATCTCAAGATACTGGTTAAGCACGGACGAAGTACTGGCGAGATGTTCATTCGGATTTGAAAGAGGATTCAGGACATTCGTTCTGCAGGGAGGAGAGATGCCGGATGATGCCGACAGCTATATCGAAGACCTGTGCAGACGGATAAGGGCCGGATTTCCTGACTGCGCAATCACCCTCTCCCTCGGAGAACGGAGGGAAGAGAGCTACAGAAGGTTCTTCGAGGCAGGAGCCACCAGGTACCTGCTCAGGCATGAAACACATAATGTCTCGCATTATTCGAGGCTGCACCCGGCAGAGATGTCCCTGGACAAGAGGCTTCACTGCCTTGAAACCCTGAAATCAACAGGATATCAGACAGGGACAGGGATAATGGTCGGAAGCCCCTACCAGACAATGGACAACATAGTGGAGGACATAGTCTACATAGGGCGGCTTCAGCCGGAAATGATAGGTCTCGGACCTTTCATACCGCACAAGGACACCGTGTTTTCAGGATGGTACAGCGAGCATCAGCCGTCTGCAAATGCTGAAGGGATGGATAATTACAGCGGAAGGACAGACCTGTACGACAGGAGAATCGACCTGACCATGAAACTCATATCCATATTCAGGCTTATGTTTCCGGACGCCCTGATTCCATCCACCACCGCACTTGCCACCATTTCGGCAGACGGCAGGGAAAAAGGAATTCTCGCCGGAGCAAATGTGCTGATGCCCAACCTCTCCCCGGAGAATATCAGAGGCGACTACTCGCTATATGACGGCAAGGCCTCATCAGGAGCCGAATCCGCAGAAGGACTCGACGCACTTAAAACAAGGATAGAAAGAATCGGTTATCATATTGTAACTGACAAAGGAGACTACAACAGGAAATGACTGAAACGGAAAAGACATACAACCCTGCTTCTGAAATAGCTGATGAATTCATCAGCGACAGGGAAATCCAGGACACTATACTCTATGCACGCGAGCATAGCAAAGACAGGGCAACTGTCGAAGAGATAATCAGAAAAGCCGCCATGCTCAAAGGGCTGACGCACAGGGAAGCCAGCATACTCATGGAATGCGAAGACCCTGAACTCCAGAAAAAGATATTCGAGCTTGCACGCGAAATCAAGGGGAAGCTATACGGCAACAGGATAGTCATGTTCGCCCCTCTGTACCTGTCGGACTGGTGCATAAACGGATGTGTCTATTGTCCATACCACTCCAAGAACAGGACGATACCGAGAAGGAAGCTCAGCCAGGATGAAATCCGGGAGGAAGTGATCGCCCTTCAGGACATGGGGCACAAGAGGCTCGCCATAGAATCAGGCGAAGACCCGGTCCACAACCCGATAGAATACATCTTGGACTCAATCAAGACGATATACAGCACTCACCACAGGAACGGGGCAATCAGGAGGGTAAATGTGAATATTGCGGCAACTACAGTCGAGAACTACAGGAAGCTGAAGGAAGCCGGGATAGGCACATACATCCTGTTCCAGGAGACTTACAACAGAAAGAATTACGAAGTCCTCCATCCGACAGGACCGAAAAGCGACTATGCCTGGCACACTGAAGCCATGGACAGGGCCATGCAGGGAGGCATTGACGATGTAGGAATCGGGGTGCTGTTCGGACTCGACACATGGAGATACGACCTCGTGGGTCTGCTCATGCATGCCGAACACCTTGAAGCCAGATTCGGGGTAGGACCACACACGATAAGCGTACCGCGAATCTGCCCTGCCGACGACATAGACACCAAAGATTTCCCCAATGCCGTGCCTGATGACATATTCTGCAGAATTGTGGCCGTCATAAGGCTCGCGGTACCTTACACAGGGATGATTATCTCCACCAGGGAATCCGAGAAAGTCAGGGCGAAAGTGCTCGGACTCGGAATCTCCCAGATAAGCGGAGGTTCAAGGACCAGCGTCGGGGGCTACGCAGAAAAGGATGAGGAGACGGCACAGTTCGACATCAGCGACAGGCGCAGCCTGGACGAAGTGGTGGGATGGCTACTGGATCTCGGGCACATTCCGAGCTTCTGCACTGCATGCTACAGGGAGGGCAGGACGGGAGACAGGTTCATGTCCCTTGTGAAAAGGGGGAAAATCGCCGACTGCTGCCAGCCGAATGCTCTGATGACACTGATGGAATACCTTCAGGACTATGCTTCCCCTCAGACTAAGGAGAAGGGACTGGCGGCCATCAGGAAAGAGATGGAGAATATTTCCAGCGATATGGTCAGGGAACTGACAGCCAGACATCTGGAAGAAATCCGGAACGGAAGGCGGGATTTCCGGTTCTGAACGAAACACTGTCATTCTGAACAAAGCACTGTCATTCTGAACGAAGCACTGTCATTCTGAACGAAGCACTGTCATTCTGAACGAAGCACTGTCATTCTGAACGAAGTGAAGAATCTGTCAAGGGACACCGGAATGGACTCCAGATCCTTCGCTGACGCTCAGGATGACAAAAAATGATATATTTATGGAAACACCGGTAGCGGAAAGACTGCATATAGCGATATTGGGGACTCGCAACAGCGGCAAATCGAGCCTTGTGAATACCCTGACAGGGCAGAAAGTGTCACTTGTGTCCGACATGCCCGGCACTACCACCGATCCCGTCAGCAAAGCGATGGAAATCCCCGGGGCAGGTCCGTGCGTCCTAATCGATACTGCAGGATTCGACGATGACGGACAGATCGGAGACCTGAGAGTGGCAAGGACAGGCATGGCACTCGACAGGACGGACATGGCGATACTCGTGTTCAGACAGGACAATCAAGAACCGGAAAAACATTCAGACATTTACAGCAAATGGTGTAAAATCCTGTCAGATAGGAATATCCCGACAATTCCCGTCCTCAACATTTCCAGCCATGCACAGACTGCTGCTCCTTCCTCTGGAATCCAGTCCGACATCAGAGCCATGGCAAACATAGTCACAAGGCTGACAGGGAAAGAACCTCTCACAGTTAATGCGGCCACAGGGGAAGGTATGGAGGCAATTTTCGACGCCATCAGGAATATTGCAGAGAAAAATTCGGCAGACGACCTGTCCCTGACAGGAAACCTGGCAAAATCCGGGGATACCGTGCTGCTTGTAATGCCCCAGGACAGCGAAGCTCCAAAAGGGAGGCTGATACTTCCTCAGGTGCAGACAATAAGGGAACTGATGGACAAAGGTTGTACCGCCATCTGCTGCACTCCAGAGACAATGGGAACGGCACTCGCCAGCCTTTCCTGCCCCCCGGATCTCATAATCACTGATTCCCAGGCATTCGCCAAAGTATGGGCAGCAAGACCTGAAGGATGCAGAGTGACATCGTTCTCAATACTGTTCGCTGCATATAAGGGCGACCTGAAAGTATTCCTCGAAGGGGCAAAGGCATTGGACAGACTTACCGAAAGCTCAAGGATACTCATTGCAGAAGCCTGCACCCATGCTCCTGCCACTGAAGACATTGGCAGGGTCAAGATTCCTGCAATGCTGAAAAAACGCTTAGGGAACGTGGTAGGCATAGATATCGTTGCCGGGAACAATTTCCCCGAAGACCTGTCCGGCTATGACCTGATAATCCATTGCGGAGCCTGCATGTTCAACAGGAAATATGTCATGCACAGAATAGACAGTGCCGCAAAACTGAATATCCCCATCACCAACTATGGAATGACCATAGCATGGGCGACAGGGATACTCGACAAAATCTCTCTTCCCGATTAGGAATCTGCCTATTCCAGCTCGTCCAGGATGCGTCTTACATCCACAGGCTGCAGACGCCCGTAGACCTTCTCCCCGATCATCACCACGGGAGCAAGTCCGCATGCACCGACGCATCTCAGGCAGTCAAGGGAAAATTTGCCGTCAGGAGTAGTTTCTCCCACATCTATTCCGAGAACCCTCTTGAACTCGTCAAGGAGCTTCTCCCCTCCTCTCACATAGCACGCCGTGCCCATACATACGGAAATCGGGTATTTCCCTTTTGCTGTCATAGTAAAGAAAGCATAGAAAGTCACCACTCCGTATACCTTGGACACGGGGATATTCAGCTTCCTTGCTATCATCCGCTGCATTTCTTCAGGGAGGTATCCCATCAGATGCTGTGCTTCATGGAGTATGTTGATCAGTTCTCCAGGATTGTTGCCGTGGGCTTCACATATTGAATCGACCTTGGAGGCGACATCACATGGCAGTTTTATATCTGGCATAAGATTCAGTTTTAATGGTTTGACGGATAATCACCTGCTGCTCTACATCGACCTGTTGAAATAATGGGTATGCAGCAGATGCTCGGCCTTCTCGCTCAAAGGCTTGCCGAGATATTCCTGATACAGGGTCTTGATGAAAGGATTCTCATGCGACTTGCGTATGGTCTTTCCTGCATCCTCCCTGTACAGGGCATTCGCCCTCGCGTAAAGGACATCTGAATTGCCGTGGTGGAGAGGCTGTCCGCCACCTCCGATACATCCTCCAGGACAGGCCATGATCTCGATTGCATGGTACTCGTTGCGGCCATGTCTTATATCCTCGAGAAGATGACGGGCGTTGCCCAATCCATGTGCTATGCCGACCTTTAGCTCGAACCCGTCGAGATTCACCACAGCCCTTCTGACACCCTGCATACCTCTGACAGCCTGGAAATTGACATCCTTGAGGACTTTGCCTGTGTACATTTCATATACTGACCTCAAGGCTGCCTCCATGACACCTCCGGTAGTTCCGAAAATCACGCCTGCACCAGTGGATGCGCCCAAAGGCTGGTCGAAATCCATGTCAGGAAGAAGGGTGAAGCTGATATTCGCCCTCTTGATAAGCCTTGCAAGCTCCCTTGTGGATATGGAATAGTCCACATCAGGATTGCCTCCAGTCTTGAACTCTTCCCTGTCGCACTCGTATTTCTTGGCAAGGCACGGCATGATGGACACCACCACAAGCTTCTCGCGAGGGATTCCCATCTTCTCTGCCCACCATGTCTTGGCTATCGAGCCGAACATCTGCTGAGGCGAGCGAGCTGTGGAAGGGACATCGAGCAGGTCAGGGAACTGATGCTCGAAGAAATTCACCCATGCCGGACAGCATGAAGTCAGGATAGGCAGACGCACGGACTTGTCACCGTCAAGGAATTTAGTGAGGCGGTTGAGCATCTCCGCACCTTCTTCCATGATGGTGAGGTCAGCGGCAAAATCCGTGTCGAACACATAGTCGAAGCCGAGCTCCCTGAGCGCAGCCACCATCTTGCCGGTGACTAAGGTACCTGCAGGCAGCCCGAACTCTTCACCTATAGCAGCCCTTACTGCAGGAGCTGTCTGGACAATCACGACCTTGTCAGGATCTGCAAGATCTTCCACAAGACGGTTCGTATGATCCCTTTCCGTCAATGCTCCCACAGGACATACTGCAACGCACTGTCCGCAATAGGTACATTCACTGTCTACCATCATCTTGTCGAACGCGGGCGCTATCGTGGTGTTGAACCCCCTTCTGATTGCGCCTAATGCACCGACTGTCTGGACCTCGTTGCACACGCTCTCGCATCTGCGGCAGAATATGCATTTGTCCATGTTCCTCACGATTGAAGCAGTCACCTCCCTTTTGCGTGGCGAAAGTTCGCCACCGTTGAAAGGCATTTCCCTGATGTTGAATCTCAGAGCAAGATTCTGCAGCTCGCAATTGCCGGCCTTGGGACAGGTCAGACACTCGTTCGGATGGTCGGACAGGATCAGCTCCGCCACGATCTTGCGTGCATTCATCACGCGCAATGTGCTGGTGCGCACTACCATGCCCTCGGTGCATCTTGTGGCACAAGCCGGGGCGAGATTCCGTCTCCCTTCCACTTCCACCACGCAGATACGGCATGATGCGGGATTATTTCGTATACATGTGCCTTTCAGGTCAATATGGCAGAGTGTAGGTATGTCTATGCCTATCTTCTGCGCCGCCTCCAGGATTGTCGTCCCCTCGGGAACAGTCACAAAATGGTGGTCTATCTGTAGGTTTATCTGTTTCTCTTCCATAACAATCAATTAACTGAGATCGCCTTGAACTTGCATCTTGCCATGCACATGCCGCACTTGATGCACTGGTTAGGATTGATGATATGAGGCTTGCGCACATCACCGATGATGGCGTCGGCAGGACAGTTCTTTGCACAAAGATGACAGCCGATGCACAATGTCGGGTTGATGGTGTATGTCAGCAGGGCCTTGCACTGTTTTGCCCGGCACTTGTGGTCCCTCACATGCTCCAGATACTCGTCATAAAAATGGTTGAGTGTGGAAAGGACAGGGTTCGGAGATGTCTGTCCGAGTCCGCAGAGGGCAGTGTCCTTTATCACCTTGCCCAAAGTGGAAAGTGTCTTGAGGTCCTCTTCGGTACCCTTGCCGTCAGTTATCTTGTTCAGGGTCTCCAAAAGACGCTTGTTGCCGATACGGCACGGGGTACATTTGCCGCAGGACTCCTCCACTGTGAAATCCAGATAGAACCTTGCGACAGAGACCATACAGTCATCCTCGTCCATGACAATCATTCCTCCCGAGCCCATCATCGAGCCTTCGGCAAGGAGATTGTCGAAATCTATCGGTATGTCAAGGTGTTTTTCCGTAAGGCATCCTCCGGAAGGTCCTCCGGTCTGCACCGCCTTGAATTTCTTGCCGCCCTTGATGCCTCCTCCTATCTCGTAGATGACCTCGCGCAACGTAGTGCCCATCGGCACCTCTATCAGACCTACATTGTTGATTTTTCCTGCAAGGGCAAACACTTTGGTTCCCTTGGATTTCTCTGTGCCTATTGACGAGAACCATTCCGCACCCCTTGTCAATATTACAGGAATATTCGCCAGTGTCTCGACATTGTTGACATTTGTAGGCTTGCCGAGATAGCCTGACTCCGCAGGGAAAGGAGGCTTCATCGTAGGCTCTCCCCTCTTGCCCTCCATGGAATGTATCAAAGCCGTCTCCTCACCGCAGACGAAAGCTCCGGCCCCGTACCTGATCTCGATATCGAAGCTGAATCTGCTGCCGAGGATGTTGTCTCCGAGCAGTCCGTATTCCCTTGCCTGGGCAATGGCAGTCTTCAGTCTGTGGATAGCCAAAGGATATTCTGCACGGATATAGACCAGACCTTTAGACGAGCCTATCGAATATCCGCATATGGCCATCGCCTCCACTATCGAATGCGGGTCTCCCTCCATGATGGACCTGTCCATGAATGCTCCCGGGTCTCCCTCGTCAGCATTGCAGACTACATATTTCACATCGGAAACGCTTTTGCGTGCGAAGCCCCACTTCACTCCTGTAGGGAATCCTCCACCTCCGCGTCCTCTCAGTCCCGAGCGTTTGACCTCGTCTATCACATCTTCAGGAGTCTTGTGCAGAAGGCTCTCTGCCAGAGCGGAATAGCCGTCACGGGCGATGTACTCCTCAATGTTCTCCGGATCAATGAAACCGCAGTTGCGGAGGGCAACCCTCATCTGCTTGCGGTAAAAGTCCATGTGCTTGGAATCGCTGACGCTGGCCCCAGTCTTTGGGTCGACATACAGCAGACGCTCCACCCTCTTTCCGCTGACGATATGGTCGTTCACGATATCATCGGCATCGTCGGGTGTCACCTGGGTGTAGAAAGTGTTGTCAGGGATAATCTTGACCACAGGACCTTTCTCGCAGAAGCCGAAACATCCCGTCGTAATTACATCCACCTTGTCCCCGATACCTTTCTCGATGAGTTTTTCCTTGATTCTTTCGCTGATTAGCTGGCTGGAAGATGCCTTGCATCCCGTTCCTCCGCAGATCAGAATCTGCATATGCTCAGTCCCTGTGTCGAGACCGCTGCTGCTGCCATCACCGACCACATTACTCTGCTCCCGGAGCATGAGACTGCGGACAGCGTTTGACCTGACGGAGTTCAGATCCTCGATTGTCAGTATTTTCATTTCAGTGTTAATTGTGGCGCTGACAAAGTTATCAAAAGATTTCCATTCTGCAAGTCCTTGCGTTCATCTTTTCCAATGTTATTCAGGAGTTCGACAAAAACAGCTGTTTTTTGCCAAAAAGAGTTATATTTGCAGAGTTTATGGAAACCCATTTACATTGAAATAACTTAACTACATGATATTATGAGTATCCAGCAGGAAAAAATCAAAGAACTTGTAGAGCGCAGGGCCAAAGCGCGCATGGGCGGAGGTCAGAAAAGAATCGATGCCCAGCATCAGAAAGGGAAATACACGGCGAGGGAAAGGATTGCCATGCTCCTCGACGAAGGCAGCTTCGAGGAGTACGACATGTTCGTTCAGCACCGCTGCACCAATTTCGGAATGGACAAGACCCATTATGACGGTGACGGCGTAGTCACAGGACACGGGACCATCGACGGCAGGTCAGTCTACATCTTCGCACAGGACTTCACTGTGTCAGGAGGCTCCCTTTCAGAGACAATGGCACAAAAGATATGCAAAGTGATGGATATGGCTATGAAAAACGGTGCCCCTTGCATCGGACTCAACGACTCCGGCGGAGCACGAATCCAGGAAGGCATATGCGCACTTGCAGGTTTCGGAGAGATTTTCCAGAGAAATATCATGTCTTCCGGTGTGATTCCTCAGATTTCCGGCATATTCGGGCCATGCGCAGGAGGTGCGGTATACTCCCCTGCCCTTACGGACTTCAACATCATGGTGAAGAACACCTCATACATGTTCCTCACAGGTCCAGGAGTGGTGAAGACCGTCACCGGTGAAGTTGTTAGCCAGGAAGACCTCGGAGGAGCAAGCGTACACTCCACCAAGAGCGGAGTAGCGCATTTCGCTGCCGACACAGAAGAGGAAGGACTCCAGATCATCAAGGACATCCTCAGCTTCATCCCTCAGAACAACATGGAAGAGGCTCCGATAGTCCCTACAAATGACCCTGTCAGCAGAGTTGACGATGCTCTCAACGAGATTATCCCTGACAACCCCAACAAGCCGTATGACATGTACCAGGTCATCGGCAGCATTGTGGACGACGGCAAGTTCCTTGAGATCCACAAGAACTACGCAAAGAATATCATCATTGGTTTCGCGCACATGAACGGCCGTTCTGTCGGCATCGTCGCCAACCAGCCTAAGATTCTTGCAGGAGTGCTTGACATCAACGCATCGCGCAAGGCTGCAAGGTTCGTCCGTTTCTGCGACGCATTCAACATTCCGCTCGTTACACTCGTGGATGTGCCTGGCTTCCTTTGCGGAACACAGCAGGAATACGGTGGAATCATCGTACACGGGGCAAAGCTCCTCTATGCATACGGAGAAGCAACTGTTCCTAAGGTGACAGTGACCCTCAGGAAGTCATACGGCGGATCTCACATAGTGATGAGCTGCAAACAGCTCCGAGGCGACATCAACTATGCATGGCCTTCAGCAAACATAGCAGTGATGGGCGCAGAGGGCGCAGTGGAAGTCCTCTATTCAAAGGAAATCAAGGCCATCGAAGATCCTGAAGAGAAGAAACGCGTGGCAGAGGAAAAGAAGACAGAGTACAACGACCTCTTCTGCAATCCTTACCAGGCGGCCAAATACGGATATATCGACGATGTCATCGAGCCTCGCAACACCCGTTTCCGCGTAATCCGTGCACTGGAGCAGCTTGCAGGCAAGAAGGTGGTCAACCCTGCCAAGAAGCACGACAACCTTCCTCTGTAGTCATTTAAAACTGAAGATCATGAACGAGATATCATCAGAAAAGGCATTCGAGATAGCAGCACGGCTCGACAACTCCATCGGAGGGGAAATCTGCGCTGCCATCGCAATGGCTCTGGACAAATGCATGGCTGATGAAGTACATGACAACGAGAGTTTTGTCGTGACCATCAAGCCTAAGTCCACTCCATGGAATTCACGCTACGCTACATTGCGTCAGCTCCCGGACAAAAAGAAATGACACATTAAAAATATCGTAAAATGAAACAATATAATTTCAAAATCAACGGAAACGAATACAATGTGACCATCAATTCAGTGGACGGGAATGTCGCTGATGTGACCGTGGTCGCTTCATATAAGG
>JADIMD010000006.1 GCA_017695015.1 Candidatus Cryptobacteroides faecigallinarum
GATCTCTTCCAAAGTGTACTCCGGCCGGTCTATGTCACCGAGTTCCAAGGAAAACGCAGGAAGTCCGCTGACAGGGTCGAATCCAAGTTTCCCGCTGATGGATTTCAGGGTACGGATCAGCAGACTGACCATCCTGCGGTCCGAGGATGCCAGGCGGTTGAAGACTTCCTTTCCCAGAAGGTATGTGAGTTCTTTAAGTCCGGTAGTGTGGAGGATATCGATGAAGAACTTATGATATCCGCTCAGTTTACTGCTGCTGTAGCAGAACTGTATCAGTCCAGTCTTGCCCATGCGCCTGGGAGACATGAGTACCACGTTGTTGCCGTTCGTCAGCGATTTGATCAGTCTGGCCGACTCATCGCGGCGGTCGCAGAAGTATTCCGGGTCAATGCTGCCGGAGACGATGAAAGGATTCTCTGTAGTATCCATACTCTATTTATTTTACTACAAATGTAATTATTCAAATTAAATTATGCAAATTGAATAATGGACTCATGCGGCTTCCTCCCGCTCCATCTGGACGCGACTCTTGCTGGTGGTAACGAGCCAGACTCCTGTGAAGATGAGCAGGATGGCGAGTACTTTCACGAAATTCGGTGAAATACTCGTCTATTCGCCGAATTTTTTCGGCGAATAATTTGCCTATTCACCGAATTCTGCCTAATTTTGCGCAAAATATAAAGCGATGCGGTATATTCACGATTATGATAACTGGTGGCAGTTCCGATATGATATTCGAAGGATAATGAATGAGTTGGGACGTGTGCGATCCAAGCAGGGCGTGGTGCTCGGGAGGATGTTGTCGCTTGGATTCGATTCTCAGGATGAAGCTGTGCTGTCGAATATGTCGGTGGATCTTGTCCGCTCATCGGAAATTGAGGGAGAAAGCCTTAATCTTGAGGAGGTACGCTCATCAATAGCCCGTAGACTCGGAATAACAGCGGCAGGAGTAGTTCCAACCTCGCGTTATGTAGATGGTATCGTGGAGATGCAGCTGGATGCAACACAGAATTATAGCGGGCCTCTTTCGGCGGAACGTCTTTTCGGATGGCACAATGTATTGTTT
Source organism: Candidatus Cryptobacteroides faecigallinarum (assembly GCA_017695015.1). GTDB lineage: Bacteria > Bacteroidota > Bacteroidia > Bacteroidales > UBA932 > Cryptobacteroides > Cryptobacteroides faecigallinarum. The sequence continues at coordinate 1,067 of JADIMD010000006.1, forward strand.
CCAACCGGTATGAGCGGATTATACAGTATAGAGGTAGGCAAATACAGGAGTGGTGAGATGCAGGTTGTGTCAGGTGCCATGGGCATGGAAAGAGTACATTATCAGGCTCCGGCTGCGGACAGGGTGCCGGTGGAGATGGAGAGGTTCATCTCGTGGGTCAACAGTGACGAAGATATTGATGCTGTGCTGAAAGCCGCCATAGCACACCTGTGGTTTGTATCTATTCACCCGTTTGATGACGGTAACGGGCGCATTGCACGGGCACTGACCGATATGTTGCTTGCCCGTTCTGAAAATAGCAGAAAGCGATTCTACTCCATATCAGCGGAGATGAAGTTGCTGCAAAAAGAGTATTACGGAATCCTGGAGAGGACGCAGCGTGGTGACGGAGATATCACCGACTGGATACTGTGGTTCCTGAGCTGTTTCGAAAAAGCACTGGATTCAACCGAAAATGCATTGTCGTCAGTCCTTAGGAAAGCTGATTTCTGGGAACGCAACCGGAATGTTACGTTCAACGCAAGACAGCAGAAACTGCTCAATATGCAGTTTGACGGATTCTTCGGCAAACTGACTACCGGCAAGTGGGCGAAGATTGCCAAATGCTCTACAGACACAGCACTTAATGATATTCGTGATCTTGTTGAAAAAGGCATTTTGAAGAAGACCGAGGAAGGAGGACGCAGTACAAACTATATCCTGCTGGAATAATCTTTACAAAATGTACACTTTTTTCTAATTTTGCAGACCGAAAACAATAACTTGAATTTATTCTATGGACAGAACACACCTTGCCTGGAATGCAGTTTCCTGTACAGTCGTCATTATTATGTTGTTGACGTGTTCATTTACGGCTTCTGGATATCAGGCCGTTGATCCGGTTCCGGAGAAGGAGAGGACACGCGGTGACTTTACTGCAAACATCAGTCTGGCTTTTCCTGTGTTCAGCAGCGGACCAGAGACGTTCGGCTACGAAGCGGTGGGTCTCGGATATACATTTCTCAACAACAATCTGGAGGCGGGCATCAATTTCGGCGGCCTGGTCACCAAGGGCACGATCTATACCCATTCGAAGATGAAAGGTATGGTGATGGGCACGGCCTATCTGTCCCTGCTTTTTGGAAACCAGACGGGCAAGCTCACCATCTGTCCTACGGTAGAGGCCGGTGTGGGGCACGGCACCATCCATCAGGTCTCCGAGTCGACCAGAGCCGTGTTCGGTGTTGGCACGACGCTGCTCTACCGTCCTCTTAAATGGTTTCATACGGGTATAGACCTCAAGTACGTATTCCTTTCCAACAGCAATAACCGCTGGCTGATGCTCGGCTTCAAGTTCGGTGTGGACTTTTAGCAGTCAGGCAGGATAAATGAGTGCATTTTTTTCCTACTTTTGCATCTGCAAATTATTGACAAGCTATGTACAGGACACACACATGCGGCGAGCTTCGCCTAGAGAATGCCGGACAGGAGGTCACTCTGGCCGGATGGGACCAGAGAGTAAGGAAGATGGGCGGTATGAGCTTCATCGACCTCAGGGACCGTTACGGTATAACACAGATCGTTATCGACGAGTCGGCTTCTGCAGAGCTCAATGCTCAGGTGGAGAAGCTGGGCCGCGAATATGTAATAC
>JADIMD010000030.1 GCA_017695015.1 Candidatus Cryptobacteroides faecigallinarum
GATGTTATGCAGGGGCAACCATCTGCGCTGACGAATTGCCGTAATGGTGGGAGAACATTTCCGAGCTTGCGAGGGATATTTTCTCTGTTCTTCCCACCATTACGGCAATTATTACTATATTTGCGGTCGCAACAAAAAATCTCTACACATGGAACTCTCACCACTCACAGCCGTATCCCCAGTGGACGGACGATATGCAGGCAAGACTGAAAGCCTCAGAGAATATTTCAGCGAATTTGCTCTTATCAGATACAGGATCAGGGTGGAAATCGAATATTTCATCGCACTGTGCGAAATTCCGCTTCCACAGCTTGCAGACTTCGACCGCAACCTGTTTGAAACCCTCAGGGACATCTACAGGACAATAACTCCTGAAGAGGCAATGAGAGTAAAAGAAATAGAGAAAGTGACAAACCACGATGTCAAGGCCATTGAATACTACATCAAGGAACATTTCAAGACCCTCGGCATCAGCAAATGGGGAGAATTCGTACATTTCGGCCTTACATCCCAGGACATCAACAACACCTCGGTTCCACTTTCATTCAAGGAAGCGATGGAAGAAGTGTACCTCCCTGCCTTGCAGGAAATCGTGGATACCATCGGAAAGATGTCTGAGGAATGGAAAGACATCCCAATGCTCGCCAAGACCCACGGACAGCCAGCCTCGCCGACAAGAGTAGGAAAGGAATTCAAGGTGTTCCATGTCAGACTTCTCGAACAGCTCAGACAGCTGTCGCTGCTGGAATATCCTGCCAAATTCGGAGGTGCGACAGGCAACATGAACGCACACAAGGTCGCATATCCCTGCATAGACTGGATAGCATTCGGAGACAGGTTCGTGTCTTCACTCGGACTGAAGAGGTCATTCCCTACGACCCAGATAGAACATTACGACAATCTTGCCGCCCTGTTTGACAATATCCGCAGGATCAACACAATCCTCACAGACATGTGCAGGGACATCTGGACCTACATATCAATGGAATATTTCAGGCAGAAAGTGAACAAGAACGAAGTCGGCTCATCAGCGATGCCGCACAAGGTCAACCCTATCGACTTCGAAAACGCGGAAGGCAATTTCGGGATTGCAGACGCTGTGCTGACCCACCTTTCGATGAAACTTCCTATCTCCAGACTCCAGAGAGACCTTACAGATTCCACGGTACTCAGGAACATCGGAATGCCGCTTGCCCACGGAATGATAGCCTTCAGCTCACTGAAAAAAGGTCTCGGCAAACTGATAATCAACGAAGAGGCAATCAAGGCGGATCTCGAAAGGAACTGGGCAGTAGTCGCAGAAGCGATCCAAACCATCCTCCGCAGGGAGAACTACCCTAATCCTTACGAAACTCTCAAGGCCCTGACAAGGACAGGAAAGGCCATCAACCACGAAACCATAGCGGAATTTATAGAAGGTCTCGACATCAGTGAATCCGTCAAGGAAGAGCTCAGGCAAATCAGCCCTATGACCTATACCGGATTCTAAGAAACAGGACTACTCATCAAGTATATAGACATCATCGCCCGGTTCAGAGAAATGGAAATTCTCCCGGGCGAATTTTTCTAATGTATCCCTGTCGGAACGGAGCATCCTGATACGGCGGTCCATCTCCTCGATTTCAGTCGTATACTGCTCTATCTGCTTTTCCTGTGATGAAATCTCGAATCTGGCCCCTATCCAGTGCAGGATATTGTTCCCGGGGCCGAAAGTCAGCCACAGCAAAGCGACTGCAGCCACAAAGGCCGCATATCTGAAGAACCATTTGTGTTCTCCTGTAAAAAGTTGTCTGAGTTTTCCCAAATTCTTGAAAACAATTTCCGTTTGTGCGCAAATTTAACTATTTTTGAGAGATTTTTGTCATGACAAACAATTATTTATCAAATAATATTCAAATATGAAACCTACATTGCTTGTCCTCGCTGCCGGCATGGGAAGCCGGTATGGCGGGCTGAAACAGATTGACGGACTCGGACCTGCAGGAGAAACCATTATCGACTATTCCATCTATGACGCAGTACAGGCAGGATTCGGCAAAGTCGTGTACATTGTCAGAGACCTTTTCAGAGAAGAATTCGAAAAGGCAGTAAGGGAAAAATACAAGAATGTAAAATGCATCGACGGGACCCCTCTTGAATTCGGGTTCACATCACAGGAACTTGACAAGATACCGTCAGGCTACAACATGAACCCTGAAAGGCAGAAACCATGGGGAACGGCCCATGCGCTTCTCATGGCCAAAGGTATTGTAAACGAGCCATTCGCGGTGATAAACGGTGACGACTACTACGGGAAAGAGTCATTCAAGGTGATCTCGGCATGGCTTCAGAAGCATGAGCATACCACAGGACAATACGCACTTGTAGGATTCGAGCTTGACAACACTTTGTCAGAATCCGGCGGAGTATCCAGAGGAATCTGCACCGGAGATGCAGAACATATGCTCACCCACATCGAGGAGCACCACAACATCCTTGTCGAAAGTGACGGCAAGATCCATGGCGACAATGCAAAGGGAGAAAGGGTGGTACTGGACGCCAAGACACTCTGCTCGATGAACATGTGGGGATTCACACCTGATTACTTCACAAGGACAGAATCCATATTCTGCGATTTCCTGAAAGAGCACGGGCAGGAGCTGAAATCAGAATTCTACATCCCGTTTGCCGTGGACAGCCTGATCCGTGAAGGAAGCGCGCGTGCAGAACTTCTCTCCACATCTTCGAAATGGTTCGGTGTCACTTTCAAGGAAGATCGTCCGGGAGTAGTTGCAAAATTCCAGGAATTCGCCGACAAGGGAATCTATCCTTCACCTCTGTATAAATAGAGCACAATGGCAAGAAGACAGACGAAACGCTCATACGACCTCTTTTCGGCTTTCAGCTATTATGTCCCCGGGTATACAGGCTCTATCATGCTGATTGTGCTGCTGGTCATAGGCGCAGCCATAGGCAATGCCACCACTCTCGGGCTTATGGCATATTCGGAAGAGACGGCGAAAACTTACGGATTTCTCATATCCTACCCTCTGATGTTCATTCCGCCGATGCTGTATGCTGCATATCAGAGCAGGAAAAATGAATTTTTCGAAGGAGGATATCTGATAGACAGCAAGAATTTCGGCAATTTCTCAGGAGTGTCAATCGCCATAGCGGTATCTGTGGCGACATTGGCGGCAGCTTTTGCCCTCGATCCGATCAATGCTATCATGCCTCCGATGCCAGAATCATTAGAGGAAATGATGAATTCCATGATGGAAGGTCCCCTCTGGGTCACTTTGCTGTCAGTCTCTGTATTTGCTCCGATATTCGAGGAATGGCTATGCAGAGGCATGATCCTGAGAGGGTTGCTTCAGAAGATCAAACCCATATGGGCAATAGTGATCTCGGCTGCGGTCTTTGCCCTGATCCACCTCAACCCGTGGCAGGCAATTCCGGCATTCGTTTTCGGAATACTTTTCGGATATGTCTACTACAGGACGGGGTCTCTGAAGCTTACCATGCTGATGCACTGCGTCAACAACACATTGTCTGCTGTCATCGGCAGGATGGAGATGTTCAAGGAGGCCGACAGCTTCATGGATGTTTTCAGCACCGGCTCGTACATCTCATTATGCGTCCTCTGCATCGCCATGGTCATTTATTTCTTCTTCAGGATACATTCCATCACCATTCCTTTCGGACAGAAGAGCGGATGCACGCCAGTGAAATTCGAGGAAGAAATCGAAGGCAGGATTGAGAAAGACAGCTTATAGGCTGCCGGTTACAAAATCATCGGCAAGTTTCAAAGAATCTGGTTTACCGACATCCATTACCCTGACTCCTTCAGGGGCATAGCCGGAAATTTTTTCGTTTCCGCAGCTGTCGATATAGAAATCAGTTATGGAGAATTTTTCAGGGCAGGCCGAAAGACCTGCCTTTTTCCTTGCTGCAGCATAATCCGACAATAAAGGGAATATGC
>JADIMD010000031.1 GCA_017695015.1 Candidatus Cryptobacteroides faecigallinarum
TTGCGGGGGCTCCTGCAAAGACGAGGACGGGGCTACAGTAAAAAATGAGCCGCTGTATAAGGACATGGTCTTCTCATTCGAGAGTTTCTGTTACACCGAGTCGTGTTTTCCCGAGCTCTATGAGACAGCAATCTACTTCACTGCAGACGCAATTGACAGCCTCAGAAAGTTGTACAACGAATATAAGGACGCGCAAGCCGCTGCAGTTGATAATCTGCCGAAGGTCGGTTTCAACAAGGCCGCCGGGCAGCAGGGACAGCATGACGCCGCTCCTTCAGGGATGAACATGCCTAAAAGGAAGCGCATCGGCTTCAGTCAGATGTGAATAATGGAAAACTTTCCTATCTTTGGCTTTGTCATCTAAACGAAATATGAAGCATTTAATACAAACTCTTATCGTAATCGTCATCGGCCTTATAGCTTGTAGGACGATGAATGCGCAGTCTCTCAATAACTTGCTGTATGTGGCAGATAGTGTGAAGTCGCAATATGGAGAGACTGATGACAGGTATATTAAAGCTTTGTCAGATGTCCTGTCATTCTGTTCTGCACATAAGGACTATCAAAATATCATTGCTTACGCGCCTGGACTTCTGGACATTTATGACAGGACAGGCCAGTCGGTCTCTTCGGACTATTTGGAAAGCCTGTATACACTCATTTGGGCCTATCACAACACCAATAATTATCTTAACGAATATTCCCTATACGGCAAGTGTGAAGAGTTGGCGGATAGATTGAATCTTAAACTTTCCGACAGCTATTGGGAATATCTGCTTCTGAAGTCCGAGACATTGACCTGCCTATATAAAGAAGATGAATATGAGCATACTATTTCGGAACTAAAAGCTCTTACGGATACTTTGTATGGAGAAAACAGCAAGCAGGCATTATTGTATAATACTCAGGTTGCAAATCAGTATGCGTCCCGTGGTCGGAGGGAGGCGGCTCAATACGGCATCGAGCGGTGCTATGCGATACTGAGCTCTGGAGAGAGGCTTTTTGAAGATGCAAAGGACAGTCTTATGATGATGTCCATTTTACACAATCTGGAAGGAATGGTGTATACTGCCTCCGATACACGCCGGGCGGAAGAAAAGTTGTTGAAGTCAATAGAGGAGCATCATATTGTCGGCACATCGGATTATGCTCCATGGTCAAATTTAGGATATCTGTATTTCCACCAAAAACGGGATTTCAAGCAGGCGGAGGAGTGTTTTGAACAGGCCAAGGAGTCTTTGGAGAAAGCGGGGGACAACTATTCCGTGAGCTACCTCACCTTGCTTCAAAATTTAGGAATGTGCTATCTGGAGTTGGGTAAGGACAATATGGGTATCGCAATTTTTGATCTGGCAAGCACGACAGTTCTGAATAATTATGGGAAGCAGCATGTGCTGTATGGGACAATTGAACAGAACAAGTCAGTGTTTTATACCCGGATAGGAGATTATCCCCAAGCGATAGAATGCTGTAAGGAGGCTTTGGACTGTTTTGGGAAGGTGTATGGAGAAAATAGTGTACAATACGCTTCCTGCCTTCAAAATCTCGGACTGATGTACCAATCCACAGGTGATTACCCGAATTCAAAAACCGTGTTGCAGAAAGCTGTGCCTATATTGGAAAGTCATGACAGTCCATATTGCATATCTGCCTATATCAACCTCTTGACAGCATATGCTTTCGAAAAGGATATGGAGCAAGTCCGAGAACTCACGGATCTGTCCATTGCAAAGTTGAAAGAGCACCATTGGGAACAGACGGATGTCGCAGCCTATCTGTATGGTTCAATAGGATATGTGATGCTGTTGAATGGAATGTCCGAGGCCAAGGCATATCTCGCTCAGGCATTGAACATATTGGACCAGACAGGAGTCAGAGCCGGGACTCAGTATTATACCGGCTTTTTGTATTTCATACTGTCTTCATTTCTGGACAATTCTCAATCCGAGGAGATAATACCCGTCTTGACAGAGTACTACAGGAGCTTTTATCTGGGCAATGCAGCATATCTGAATGCAGATGAGCGGGAGTCGCTTATCGCCGGAAACCGTTTCTCTCAGACCAAAAACATTCTTTTCTCATTGCGTCAGAATGGCTGGCAGGATACAGAATTGTACAATTTCCTTCTTTTTAATAAAGGTTTGCTGTTGGAGACTTCCGTAGGATACGCCAGGGCCGTGTATAGCGCGGGTGACAGTGGGGTGATATCCAAATACGAAAGGCTGCGGAATCTCAATCGCTATATCAATGGCGAGCCGGTTTCGACAGCTCCCGGTGTATCTCTTGAGGAAGCCAGGAAGACCGCTTCCGGTTTGGAAAGGGAGATAACCATGTATTTACGGCAAAACAATGATTATACGGATGAACTTGATTATACTTTTTCCGATATCGTTGATGCATTGGATAAAAGGGATGCGGCCATTGAATTTGTTGTCTACCACAATGTCCCTGACAATAAGAGTTATTATGCGGCAATGCTGGCAAGGAACGATTACAAAAAACCCCGCTTTGTGGTCCTTTGCCCCGAAGAAGACTTGGACAAACTGATGGGCTTTTCTCCTGATACCCTCTATGGGAAATCAGCTGTTTCCGAAGAGTTGTATGATCTTATATGGTCGCCGCTTGTCCCTTATCTGACCGGAACAAAAACGGTCTATTTCTCGCCTGCCGGCTGTCTGAACGGCTTGTCTGTTGAGAATCTTAATGACGGGGAAAAACGATTCTGTGAGTCATATAATGCTGTCCGGGTATCCTCGACCAGGGAAGTGTGCAGGGAGGAGACCAAAAGAAAGTATGCTTCGGCAGTGTTGTATGGGGGGCTTGTGTATGATGAGGATGAGGCGACAATGATAGCCGAGAGCAGGAGGTGGGGATTGGATACTGCTGTCCGAGGCGGCTGGAGATATCTGTCAGGGACACTGGATGAAGTCAATAGGATTGCAGCCATTATGTCCCAATCTAAATGGGATTATAAATTGTTCATCTCTGAAAAGGGAAATGAGGAGTCATTCAAGGCGTTGTCAGGGGGCAGGTTTGACGTCCTGCATATGGCGACTCATGGCTTTTATAAGACTGAAAAAGAGGCGGAGTGGAGTGACTTCTTTATCAACAATCCCTTTATGGCCCAAAATGAGCCGCATGAGGTCTCATCACTTCAACGTACCGGCCTGCTTATGTCCGGCGGCAATATGGCCTGGAAGGGAGGAACGGTGCCGGAAGGTGTTGAGGATGGGGTTTTGACGGCAGCTGAGATAGCGTCTCTTGATTTCAGTTTCTGCGACCTCGTGGTGTTGTCGGCTTGCAAGACAGGTCTTGGAGAGATCGCGGACGAAGGCGTCTATGGTTTGCAGAGGGCTTTTAAGAATGCTGGAGTCAGCACCATCATCATGAGCCTGTGGAAAGTCAACGACCAAGTGACATCACTGATGATGCAGGACTTTTACAGTAACCTCGTAAAAGGAAAAAGTAAGCGCGAATCATTCTATAATGCTCAGAATGAGGTGCGGAAAAAGTATGACAGTCCCTATTACTGGGCTGCGTTCATCATGCTGGATTAGCGATGAACCGCTGAGATTGTTGTTTTGCACTGAGTAAAATTTCCCATTGCACTGAGTAAAATGTATTGACGTGTATAAACTAATAGAATATCAGTTAATTACGGAATATACGAAAAAGGATGCTTTACCAGAACTGAAAGAACCTTTATACAGGCAGAAGCTTGTTGTGTTTTCTGGGGCGGGAATAAGTGTGGAAAGTGGAATACCGTCTTATAGGGATTGTAGCGGCAAATGGGTTGCTGAAGACCCTGAAGAATATGCTACGGCAGCGGCATTCTATGAGAATCCGCAAAAGGTACTTGATTACTACAATAAGTTGCGCCGTGCTGTATATGAGGAACTTCATTGCGGGTAAGTCCTGCGTCATTGATTGTAAAATATCCGCACCATTCCGTCCCCAAATACAGTATCAATGTGGCGGATCTGTCGGATAGGCTTCCTGATAACTATATTCAAATTAAGGAAACTGCGACAAAAGGTATGGATAAATTCATTGTTGAATTAACAAAATTATAATAGGGCTATCTGCGATATATTTACCAGGAGGGTATACAACTGCTGATTATACCCTATATGGTATAACTCTGCTGTAGAGTGATAAATTATACCTCTTCAGGTATATTCTCGGAAATTTGTATTAACTTTGTACCCGAAATGGTATAATGTGGATGTTTATGAACAATCTGTCCGCTACAGTGAAAATGCTGCGAAAGCAGTATGGTCTGACACAGGAGGAACTTTCGTTGAAGTCATGTGTTGGGCTGCGTTTTGTCCGGGACCTTGAACAGGGAAAGGAGACCCTGCGCCTCGATAAGGTGAATCAGCTTCTGGATTTCTTCAATTATGAGATGGTTGCAATTTTGAAAACAGACAGGCAGTGAGACAGGCCAGAATATTTTATAACGATCGTCCGGCAGGCATCCTGACAGAAAACGATGCAGGATATGAGTTCCGGTATTTGCCGGAGTATCTGTCCTTGGATACGGCGAAGGCTGTCAGTCTGACATTGCCTTTGCGGGAAGAAGCATACACCAGTACAGTGCTTTTCCCATTTTTCGATGGCTTGATTCCTGAAGGGTGGTTATTGGATATTGTGCTGAGGAATACGGATATCAGCATACTGTATCCGGAAGTTCTTCGGAACAACGGTTTTGCCTGTTTTAGACTACACGGCGGAGCAGTTGGACCAACTTGCCCTGAGGATTATTCAGGATCAGACATCCTTGACAGGTGTTCAGCCGAAGTTGTCTTTGCACTTGGCTGAGCATGAGGGTAGAAAGCGCCTGACTATTGTCGGGCTTTGGGGTGGCTATATCTGCAAGCCGCAGACGTCATTGTATGAACAGATGCCGGAGGTAGAGGATCTGACCATGCATCTTGCTGAGGTGGCGCGTATTGATGTGGTTCCCCATACATTAATGCGAATGGCGGACAATACGCTTTGTTATCTTACCCGTCGGATTGACAGGACTTCTGCCGGGGAGAAGATTGCGATGGAGGATATGTGTCAGCTGACAGAAGGCTGACGGAGCATAAGTACAAGAGCAGTTACGAGCGGATCGGCAAGGCGGTTCTGAGATATTCGACTCTGCCCAAAATGCATGTTACCAACTTTTTCATGCTGGTACAATGTGATTTTTATGCGTTTTTGCCGAATTGCGACACAATTTTTAGCCAAAGAAGGTAATTTTATTTAGCCATATATGGGAATTTTAAAACATAGTGATATAAACCGAGAATTGCGGATAAGGAGTTACAACGAAAGCTGTCAGGTATCGGCGCCGTTTTGATTGAAGGGCCTAAATGGTGCGGTAAAACTACAACCGCGGAGCAACAGGCGTCCACAATCATCTACATGGACGATCCTT
>JADIMD010000032.1 GCA_017695015.1 Candidatus Cryptobacteroides faecigallinarum
TAATAATTCAGATTATAATAATTTCAGATTTTAAGCATCAATGTTGGCATAATGGGCATTCCTCTCGATGAACTCCCTTCTCGGCGGCACATCGTCACCCATCAGCATCGAGAAAGTCCGCTCAGCCTCGGCCGCGTTGTCGATGGTGATCTGGCGGAGAAGCCTCTTGGTCGGGTCCATTGTGGTGTCCCTGAGCTGCTCCGCGCTCATCTCTCCAAGACCTTTGTAACGCTGCACGGTAACTCCCTTGTCGGAGCCCTTGCCGAGCTGCAGGGTAGCTTCCTTGCGCTGGGCCTCTGTCCAGCAGTATATCTCCTCCTTGCCTTTCTTCACAAGGTAGAGAGGAGGTGTCGCAAGGTATACATAGCCGTTGCGGATAAGGTCGAACATGTAGCGGAAGAAGAATGTAAGGATCAATGTGGCGATATGGCTTCCGTCCACATCGGCATCCGTCATGATTATCACCTTGTGGTAACGGAGCTTGGACAGGTTGAGGGCCTTGCTGTCCTCCTCTGTGCCGACTGTCACTCCGAGAGCGGTGTAGATATTCCTGATTTCCTCGCTTTCGAACACCCTGTGGTCCATGGCCTTCTCCACATTCAGGATCTTTCCCCTCAACGGGAGGATGGCCTGGGTGGCACGGTCACGGCCCTGCTTTGCTGTACCGCCTGCGGAATCTCCCTCCACGAGGAAGAGCTCGCACTTCTCCGGATCCCTTTCCGAACAGTCAGCGAGCTTGCCTGGCATTCCTGCACCAGACATCACTGTCTTGCGCTGCACCATTTCACGGGCCTTGCGCGCAGCATGACGCGCAGTTGCGGCAAGGATGACCTTGTCGACAATCATCTTCGCCTCACGGGGATTCTCTTCGAGATATGTTTCGAGGGCTGCAGCAGTGGCCTGTGAAACCGCAGAAACGACCTCGCCGTTACCGAGCTTGGTCTTGGTCTGGCCTTCGAACTGAGGCTCAGCCACCTTGACTGAAACCACCGCAGTAAGACCTTCACGGAAATCATCAGCAGCAAGATCGAACTTCAACTTCGAAAGCATCCCGTTCTTCTCGGCATATGCCTTGAGGGTCCTGGTAAGTCCCATCTTGAAACCCTGGAGATGGGTACCTCCCTCTATGGTGTTGATATTGTTTACATAAGAATATATCTTCTCGCTGAAGCCCGTGTTGTACTGCAGTGCTATCTCGATAGGGATTATCTTGTCCGTTTCCAGGCAGATCGGCGACTCGATGAGCTTCTCCGCACCGGCGTCAAGATACTCCACGAACTCCTTCAGACCGTCCTTGGAATAGAATACATCCCTGCGATATTCGCCTTCGGAAGCGTTCTCGTCACCATCAGGGGTCACCTTCGTTCTCTTGTCAGTGAGGGTCAGGGTAATACCCTTGTTGAGATAAGCCAGCTCACGCAGACGGGCTGCAAGAGTATTGTAGTCATATACAGTCGTGACCGTGAAAATCTCGGGGTCAGGATGGAATGTGATGGTCGTACCGGTATCCGAAGCCTCCCCTGTCACCTTCACATCCCCGAGCGGCTTGCCCTTGGAATATTCCTGGACGAACACCTTGCCTTCCCTGTGGATCTCCGCACGGAGATAATCCGAGAGGGCATTCACGCAGGATACACCGACGCCATGCAGACCTCCGGAAACCTTGTAGCTGTCCTTGCTGAACTTTCCTCCGGCATGGAGGACAGTCAGAACGACTTCAAGGGCGGAACGGTGCTCCTTTTCATGCATGCCAGTAGGTATGCCTCGTCCGTTGTCCCTGACTGTTATCGAATTGTCTTCGTTGATTGTAACTTCGATATGGGTGCAGTATCCTGCAAGCGCCTCGTCTATACTGTTGTCCACCACCTCGTAGACAAGATGGTGAAGTCCCCTGACCCCGATGTCGCCTATGTACATCGACGGTCTCTTCCTCACAGCCTCAAGTCCTTCAAGCACCTGGATACTGTTCGCGGAATACTGTGCTTCCGCCTCGATTCTCTCTTCGTTCTCGGCCATTTTCATGTACTGATTTGTAAACGGACAAAGATAAGAATTTCTGGCGTTTTTTGAAAATTTTTCTAATGCTGCAATCCGTCTACAGGCTCAGAGTGATGCCGGCAGTGAAATAAATGCCGCTTTCGCAATACAGAGGCGAGCGCTGGATGGTCATGTCGAGGAGATTTCCGCCATAGACCCATACCGAAGCCTTCCTGTTGAACTTATATTCCACAGACACGCCAAGGTCGGCATATCCGGGAATCCTGACTGAAGTCTTCGCCTGAGGGGTGCCGGACATGATGTCGGCAGGACAATATCCGTCCCGGGCAAGAGCGGCATCGCAATGGAGCCCTGCAAAAATCCTCTTCTTCCAGTTGTACACTATGTCCACATCCGCGGTAAACGGAGACGGGGCGAACCCGACAGACATATTGCGGTACAGGTCGGTCGAGACATATTTCAGTTTGGCGTCAGCCGCTATGTCCTGCGAATGCCATCCAATATTGAATTCAGCGAAAAACATGTTGCATGAGCCATATGCCAAGGCAGGAAGGGCATATTCAGAGACAGAAGACAGGATTACAGCATCCAGCAGCATGTTATGGTATCTGGCATATCCTCCGTTGATATCATACAGGAACCTTGACCCTATATTTCCCTTGAGTCCCAGCCTTGCATTGACGCGCTCCACTGTATTGTCCATCAGGGGCATACCTGCTTCCGAATGTGCCCATGACAGCCCTGTGAAACGGCTGCGTGCAAGCAATGAGGAATACCTGTTGATGCAGTCTCCCCCGTCAGCCTTGAAATAGACATTGAGATAATTGCGTATCGCATCGAATCCCACTTCGATATCAGGATAGACATACTGTCCCCTGGTCGCATGCATGGTCTTGAGGTACGGCGATGCCGCATATCCTGTCCTGTCGTTCCCTGCCATCACCGAAATCTCCGCCCCGAGATCCAGGAACCACCTGCCTTTGTCAAGCACATAATGAGGTGTCAGGCTGAATCTTACAGACGAAGAACTCAATGACCCGGTATAGCCGGAATATTCAAGGTCGACATCCAGCAGAGCCCTCGACTGCCGAGAAAACACAGGACCGAGAGATGCGTATACGCTGAAATCATGCTCATTCAGCCCTGCCGCACCTGGCACCTTGTCCCTGCCGTAAAGATAGGAGACTGACAGGTCATAGAGGAAATACTTCTCCGCAGCAGTCCGGGAAGCAACCCTCAAATCAGCCCTGACGGCATCAAAGCCCCTTTTCATCAGGGTGTCCTTTGCAGCATATCCGAGATAGCCGACATCGAAGGTGAAGAAGCCGGAGCTCCAGTCCGCCCTTCCGTTTACCCCTGCTCTCGTATACGAATCATATCCCGAATATCTTTTTCCACTTCCCCTGGTCCAGCCGAGTTCAGCATTTGTGCCGGCGGTTTCTTTGAGGGAGAGCGCCCTGTACCTACCGAAATACGACCTGTGAGTCCCGTAGACACTCATGGAAAAGGCCGAGGTGCGAAATGCAGGAGTATACACGAAATCAGCCACCGGATGCAGCTGATACCCTGCGCCGACACGGAGGAACAGGGTTCTGGCATCAGTGGCAGAGGACTCGGGCGAAATGTCGAGCGAATATGGGCGGAATTCGTACGAGCCTTTGTAGGGATTGTCGGTCACGGTATAGTCCACATCTATCTCGAACCTGAGCACGGAATCAGGGACAGCCATATCCATCAGGGGCTTGTCCACTTCGGCATGCCTTGCCTGGTAGTCCCTTGTAACCTCTACCGTCGGATCGAGGTCCTGTCCCGAAGCCGCCACTGCAAAACATCCCATGCATGCAGCCGTCACAATATGAAGAATACTCCTGTACATTGTCCTGTTCATTTTAAAGCTGGCTTTCCTGCGCTCCAGCCGACTGTGATTCAATCAATTTCTCCAGTTTGGATATCCTCAGGTCCAGATTGTCCTTGACATCGTCAGGCTTGTCCGGATTGTATCCGTCGCGTACGCTTTCAAAGGTCGCCTTGGCCTGCTCGTAGTCGCCTGACTCTGCGAATGCATCCCCGAGGACGACGAAGGACTTGGCAAGCCAGTACTGCACTGGCGAATCGGACTCCGAGAAGGCATATACCTTCTCTTCGACCTTGGCGAAATCTCCCCTGTCGTAGCTGTCCTGAATGAGGAGATAGGCTGCTTCCGCACCGTATTCAGTAGATACCGCAGAAGAAAGCTTTTCAAGGAAAGGCAATGCCTCATCCCTGCGGCTCATTGCCATATA
Source organism: Candidatus Cryptobacteroides faecigallinarum (assembly GCA_017695015.1). GTDB lineage: Bacteria > Bacteroidota > Bacteroidia > Bacteroidales > UBA932 > Cryptobacteroides > Cryptobacteroides faecigallinarum. The sequence goes on from JADIMD010000032.1 coordinate 4,281, forward strand.
GGATTTCGCGGTGATGTACTCTGCTTCAGCCCTGAGGTCCTGCCCGACCCCTTCCCGGACGAAAGGCCCGGCATTGGCAACTGCTTCCATATACATCTTCCCTGCATAGGCGGAACGCATCATCCCGATCTGCGCCGCATCGGCATTCTCCGGCATCAGGGCGATATCTTTCAGGAAGGAATATCCCTTGAATGCATCTGCATATCTCTGGAGTCCATAGGAAAGGACAGAATATCTGAGGGCGGCAATCTCCCTGAACGAACCTGACCCGTGCTCCATGACAACGGAATAGCGGTCACATGCCTGCTCCTTCCTTCCAAGCGACATCAGGGTCTCCCCAAGGTAAAATTCAGCCTCGTTGACCTTTGCCCCCGAAGGATAACGGGAAAGATAGGACTGGAGGGAAGCCAGGGCCTTTTCGTAGTTTCCTGAAAGGAAAATCTGCTCCGCCGCGTTATAGATCATGTCCTCCTTCTCCTGCTCGGTCTTCAGGGACGACATTCCCATCGAATCGATGTAGGCAAGGTAGCTCTCAGGGTCATTGCGGGACTGGTAAATCGTCTCTATGGCGGCGAGAGCATCTGAAGTGCTTTCCGACAGGGGCATCTGCTCCACCACCTGCCTGTAGTATGCCAGTGCCGCATCCATGTCATCCCTGTTTCTGGCGAGAGTGCCAAGCTCCACCAGGGCCTTCGACATGTACATGCTGTCCTTGACAGTCGTCAGCATATTTCCGAAACATTTCTCTGCATTCTGATCATTGCCGTCCGCAGCATATGCCCTGCCGAGCTCCAGCATGGCTTCAGGATAGTACGGAGAAGCCGGATCTGCCTGCTGCACAGGAGAAAGCAGTTTCACCTTTCCCTTTATGTCACCTGTCAGGCCACACGACATGGCAGCATAGTAATACGGATAGATGTCATCCTTGTCGAAATAGCCGTCGAGAACCTGCCTGTAGACTTCAAGGGCCGTCCTGTAATCCCTCTGCAGGAAGAAGCAGTCACCCCTGCGCAGAAGGGCCTCTTTCCTGAATGCCTCCGAGCCTGTACCGACATATTCCCCGAACCATTTGGCTGCCTCAGGATACATTCCCTGCTGGAAATAGCAGTAACCCATGCTGTATGGAATCAGGGGAGACTCATCCATCCCGTAAAGGGCTGATGTGTTGTACAGCTCTTTCAGGACAGTCATCGACTTGTCATACTGGCCGTCCCTGTAATATGCCTCCGCAAGCCAGAAACGGGACAGCTGGTTGAACATCTCCCTCCGGTCGGAATAGTATGCGGCTGCCCTCAGGCACGGAACGGCAGCTCTCCATGACCCGTCGGACACCAGTTCATTCGCCCTGAGATAATTGGCTTTCATATAATTGGTCTTCATCACGGGATCCAGCTCCTCCACCTTGTCATAGGCCTCTACAGCAGATGCATAATCCCTGTTGCGCAATGCGCCTACCGCAATGTAGGAATATACCCTGTCCCCTCTTTTGAGGTCGGAATATTTCGTCAGATAACCGTCGAACGCCGAGATGTCATTGTTGAGGTCGAAAGCCAGCTTGGCATAATTGTAATAGGCATCCTCGGCTATGACTGGATCGTATTCTGGCAATGACGCCTCCCTGAAAGCCTCCATCGCGGCGACCTTGTTCTTGAGCTGGATATAGCAGAAAGCCATCTGGTAGCTTGCTATCTGTCCGAGAGAATCCGTCCTCGATGTCATCTTCGAGAAATTGTCCGCTGCCCCGGCCCAGTCTTTCACCGCATACAGGACAGAGCCTGCATAGAAATAGTCGGTCCTGGTCTTCTCGCGTGACGAATCCGTTTCCATGTCATAATACTCCTTGGCGGATGCGGCATCTCCGAGCACAAGGAACGACTCTGAAATCAGCCTCGCAAGCTGGAGCCTCCTTTCAGACGGAACAGAGTCCATCATCTCCGGACCGTTGGCAGTGACATACTGATAGTCCTTGTCCATGAAACGGCATTCAAGGATATAATAATTGGATATTTCAGCAAAACGGGCATCCTTGGCAGACTCGGAAAACCTTGCTGCCGCATCGGCGAATTTCTCCTGCTGGTAGAGGATATAGCCTGAAAAATACTGGGACGGGGCAGTGTAGTCCGAATAAGGCCTCGAAAGGACCTCGTCGAAACGCATCAGGGCACGGTCAAAGTTGCCGTTCTCGAGATCGCAATATGCCTTTCTGAAAAGGAACTCCGGCACCTGATGGCGGTAAAGCTGCCTGCGTGAGAGTATCTCCAGTACCTCGGACGCTCCCATATAATCCTGGTCGTCAAAGAGATTGAGCGCGTGCCTGAACCTTATCTGCGGTATGAGCCCGGAATAAGGATACCTGGCAATGTAATCCTCCATCATGGTACGGTATCCGTCCCTGTCGAGACACACCGCACAGAGGACCATGTAACCTCCTGCCTCAAAATCTCCGCTTTCTGAATAAAGCCGCGCAAAAATGGCTTCAGCCCTCTCGTACATGCCTCTCCTGTAGAGGTCATGGGCATATCTGAAATCTTTTCTGTCCACAGCAGAAACGGCGGCGCCATATGATGCCGCTGCCGATGGGGTCTCCGATACAAGACCCGCCGCCAGCAGGATAACTGAAACTGCTGCAGCCAAGAAACCCTGTCGTGTCATCAAATGAAAATTTTCGCAAATTTAGAAACTGTTTTGAATTTTCACCCAAAAATAAATGCGTATATTTGTATGTTTTGTACAATTTTAATGAAATGGAAGATAAAGTTCCTGTAATATCATTTTCGGACGCAGACATCCTCAACGGGGAAAACTGCGTGATATACGGGCTTGACATGAATGTATATCCGGGAGATTTCGTATATATAGTCGGGAAAGTCGGGACCGGCAAGACATCCATCATAAGGACAATGATAGCGGAGAACCCTCTCGGGAAAGGGAGAGGGACAGTGTGCGGCTACGACCTCGGGACAATCCGGGCCAAGGAAATTCCCTACCTCAGGAGGAAGCTCGGAGTCGTGTTCCAGGATTTCCAGCTGCTTATGGACAGGAGTGTCGAGGAGAACCTCGCCTTCGTGCTGAAAGCCACAGGCTGGAAAGAGGGAGCTTCTTTCTACCGCAGGATCGAGGAGGTGCTTGATGCGGTGGGGATGGCACACAAGGCCCACAAGATGCCGCACCAGCTTTCCGGAGGAGAGCAGCAGAGGATAGCCATAGCAAGATCCATTCTGAACAGCCCTGAAGTGATAATAGCCGACGAGCCCACAGGCAACCTCGACCCTGAGACCGCCGACGGGATAATGCAGCTCCTGCGCCGCATCAACAGCGACAAGGGAACGGCGATAGTCATGGTGACACACAACATGAACATCTGCCAGAAATACATCGGAAGGCTGTTTGTCTGCAAAGACGAATCCTGCCAGGAGGTGAAGGACGAGGAGGTCATCGACCTCTCTTTCGGGGAGCTTGACATAAACATTTGACAGAAAGATGAATAGAGACGAAAGATATTCCAATATAATACGCTGGTTCAGCGACAACATGCCCGTTGCAGAGACAGAGCTGCAGTACGACTCCCCTTTCCATCTGCTTATTGCGGTGATACTTTCCGCACAATGCACAGACAGGAGGGTGAACATGTACACCCCAGCCATTTTCGAGAGATTCCCAGACCCTCAGTCGCTTGCCGATGCATCATTCGAAGAAGTGTACGGACTTATCAAATCCATCACATTCCCCAACAACAAGGCCAGGAACCTCATCGGGATGGCAAGGACCCTGCTTGACGATTTCGGAGGCAATGTCCCGTCAGACACAGAGGAACTCGTGAAGCTTCCAGGAGTAGGACGCAAGACCGCCAATGTGATTGCGTCTGTAGTATATGACAAGCCGGTAATCGCCGTGGACACGCATGTATTCAGGGTATCACGGAGGATCGGACTTTCCGACGGGGAGACAGTCGAGAAGGTGGAGAAAGACCTGACAGGCTCGATACCTGAGCATCTGCGTGCAAAAGCACACCACTGGCTCATCCTCCACGGAAGATATGTCTGCACTGCCAGGAAGCCGAAATGCGGAGAATGCGGAGTACGGGAATGGTGCAGGCAGTATGCCGAAGAAAATACAGTCATCTAAAAAACTGAAAAAAACAGCCTTATGATATATTTTACTTCAGAGAACCTGCTTTTCATAGGTTCCATATTGATTTTCGTCAGCATTCTCATCAGCAAGGTCGGCTACAAGTTCGGTCTTCCTGCATTGCTGCTCTTCCTTTTTGCAGGGATGCTCTTCGGTAGCGACGGGCTCGGTCTGGAATTCGACAATGTCCGCCAGGCACAGTTCGTCGGCATGGCAGCACTCTGCGTAATCCTGTTTACTGGAGGAATGGAAACCAAGATACGGGAAATCCAGCCTGTTCTCGGACCCGGACTTGTGCTTTCGACAGTGGGTGTGGTGCTGACTACAGCGCTGACAGGAGCATTCATATATATGCTGTCCTGCTGGGACCAGGTGCCATTCGCCCTGCCTTTTGTGACCTGCTTTCTCCTTGCGGCGACCATGTCCTCTACTGACTCTGCCGCCGTATTCAACCTGCTAAGGGGCAAGAACATACACCTGAAACACAACCTCAAGCCTACACTTGAGCTGGAAAGCGGAAGCAACGATCCGATGGCATACATCCTGACCATAATGCTGATACAGATAGCAGGCGAGGTCACTTCTCCGAATGCAGACATCAGCGCATGGCATCTGATCACAGAGGCTCTCTGGATTCTGGTACAGCAGTTCGGGATAGGTGCAGCGGTGGGAGTGCTGATGGGTTATGCCGCAGTATGGGTCATCAACAAGATCAACCTCAACAACACCCCTCTCTATGCAATAATGCTCCTGAGCATGGTGTTTTTCACCTTCTCCATCACGGGATTCCTCAACGGGAACGGCTACCTCGCCGTCTACATCGCAGGTATCATCATAGGCAACCACAAGATCACCAACAGGACCCAGATTGCTTCATTCCTCGACGGGCTGACATGGCTGATGCAGATAGGAATGTTCCTCACCCTCGGTCTTCTGGTCAATCCGGGCGACATGCTCAAGCTTGCCCCGATGGCACTGCTGATCGGAGTGTTCATGATGCTCGTGGCAAGACCGGCCAGCGTGTTCCTGTCCCTGCTCCCTTTCAGGAAAATCAATATCAGGTCCAAGATATTCATCTCGTGGGTAGGTCTCAGGGGCGCCGTACCGATAATCTTCGCCACATATCCTGTAGTGGATGGAATTCCTGGATCTGACCAGATATTCAACATCGTATTCTTCATCACATTGCTGTCGCTTGTCATCCAGGGCTCATCCATCCCGAGCGTAGCTTCCTGGCTGAAACTCAACGATACTGCCCCAGTAGAAGACGACAAGTTCGGGGTAGAGATCCCGGAAGAGGCAGGGAAATTGGTGGAAATCACCCTTACCCAGGACTCTCTCCTGCATGGAGACACTCTCAAGGAGCTCCAGCTGCCTGACGGGATGCTGGTGATGATGATAAAGAGAGACGGAAAGTTCCTCGTGCCTAACGGCAGGGTAAAACTGAAAGACGGAGACAGGCTGCTGATCATTTCAGACCATATAGACGAGCCGTAAACAGATGTCCCGGAAATTCACCTATCCGTTCAGATATGATCCCGCTCCTGAAGTGAAGGCTGCAGCTGCCGTGACACTGGAGCATATCGATTCTACCCCGTGGCTGAGGGAAGCCGCAGGGGAAGGGAAAATGTTCGGTGTGCTTATCGTCGAGCCGGAAGAAGGCGGCATCGGATACGATGAAGGGCTGATGCACCGTCTCCCTGACGGGAAATGCTTTATAGCGGCATTCTCGGGCAATATCGGGGAAATGAATCTGATAGAAGGGTTCGTTCCTCCCGTGTTCGATCTGCTGGACCCGAAAGGCTATTTCAAGACTGAGGAAGCCAGGATAAATGCTGTCGGCAGGGAAATAGCCGCCATTGAATCAGGGGAAATCTGCAGCGGAGACATCACGGAAGCCCTCGGGGAGCTCAGGCAAAAGAGGAAAACAATGTCGGACTCCCTTCAGAAATGGATTTTCAGCAGCTACAGGGTACACAACGGATCACGAGAAGAAAAAAGCATATCTGAAATATTCGAAATGAAAGGGCTCGTCCCTCCCGGAGGTACAGGAGACTGCGCCGCTCCGAAACTTTTAGACTATGCATTCACCCACGGGCTAAGACCTGTCAGCATGGGAGAATTCTGGTACTGCGCAGACAGCGGTCTGGGAACATCCGGCACAGAGAAAAAGGTCAAAGGGGAATTCTACCCGTCCTGCAGCAGCAAATGCGGACCACTGCTGAGATGGATGCTTCAGGGTGTGGATACGGACAATCCATACGGATTTGATGACAGCACCGTCCCTGCGATATTGTGGGAGGACAGCTCGCTGATGGTGGTCGACAAACCTGCCGGAATGCTGTGTGTCCCTGGCAAGGACGGGCAGATATCCATGGTGGAAAGGCTGCCACAGCCATGTTTCGCAGTCCACAGGCTCGACATGGACACCTCCGGAGTAATACTGACGGCCAAGACGCTCAGGGCGCAGTCCACACTGAGGAAACAATTCGAGGCAAGGGAGGTCAGCAAAAGTTATGTCGCAGTTGTCGAGAACAGGACTGGGCTGACCGAGGGACAGACCGGTACGATATCCCTGCCGATGCGCCCCGACATTGAAGACAGGCCAAGACAGATTGTGGATTTCACATACGGGAAAGAAGCCGTGACCGAATATTCGGTGCTCTGGAGCAATGCCGCGAATTCCGGCCAGGACGGGAAGGCGCTTGCCATAGTCAGGTTCAAGCCTCTGACAGGCAGGACACACCAGCTGAGGGTACATGCAGCCGCAGGTCTCGGCTGCCCCATCCTCGGAGACATTCTGTATGGGGGAACATATTACCGCAGGCTGTGTCTTCACGCGGAAAGCATCAGCTTCCTGCATCCATTGACAGAAGAACGGATGAGTTTTTCAGTGCCTCATCCGTTCACAATATAATCAGCTCAATCCTTCAATCTCCCCGTCTACAATGTCGATATGCAGGGCCTGTGGATTTTTCGGAAGTCCCGGCATCCTGATGATGTCACCTGCAATGGCGACTATCATTTCCGCCCCCGCGTTGATGACTATATCCTTGATGCTGAAGTTGAAACCTTCCGGAGCCCCGTATTTGGCGCTGTCCTGTGAGAAGGAATACTGTGTCTTGGCTATACATACCGGGAGATGCGAAAGCCCCATCTCGTTGACCTTTCTGATCTTGTCCCTTGCTTTCTTGCCGATGGACACGGAGCCTGCATGGTAGATGTTCTTGGCAATGCACTCTATCTTTGACTCAATGCTCTGGTCATCCTCATATGTGTAACTGAGAGGTCCAGAAGGATGGTTTTCCACTGTCTCGACCACAAGTCTTGCAAGCTCTTCCGCACCCTTGCCCCCTTCGCAGAAAGCGTTGTTGACAGCGAAGCCGACCCCTGCCTGTGCGCAATGTTCCCTGACGATGTCAATCTCTTCTTCAGTATCGGAAGAATACCTGTTGAAACATACCACAACCGTCTGTCCGAATGCCTGCAGATTCCTGATATGCCTGTCGAGATTGGCAAATCCCCTGCGCAGCCCTTCCGGATCAGGAGCGTCTATCTTGTCTTCGGGAACGAAGCCGTGCATCTTCAATCCCCTTAACGATGCCACCAGCACTGTGAGATCCGGCTTCAGACCGCTCTTTCTGCATTTAATGTTGAAGAACTTCTCCGCTCCGAGATCAGCCCCGAATCCAGCTTCGGTCACTGTGTATTCCCCGAATGTCATCGCCATCTTCGTGGCAATCAGCGAATTGCATCCGTGGGCGATATTGGCGAAAGGTCCTCCGTGTACAAAAGCAGGAGTTCCCTCCGTAGTCTGCACGAGATTCGGATGTATCGCATCCTTCAGCAGGACAGTGATTGCGCCTGCCACTCCGAGATCCTTGACAGTAAATGGCTTGTCATCAAATGTGACCCCAAGGATGATGTTCTCTATCCTTCTGCGCATGTCATCCAGTCCGGAAGACAGGCAGAGAATGGCCATGAGTTCGGAAGCAGGAGTGATGTCAAAGCCTGTCTGGCGTGTGATGCCGTTGGTCCTAGGACCGAGACCTTCCACAATATCCCTTAACGAACGGTCATTGACATCCAGCACCCTTTTCCAGAGGATTTCTTTCAGGGCAAAGCCCTCGCTCTGGTGCTGATAGAGGTAATTGTCAAGCAAGGCTGCAATCATGTTATGCGCCGAAGTGACGGCATGGAAATCACCCGTGAAATGGAGATTTATCTTGTCCATCGGCATGATCTGGGCATAGCCGCCTCCTGCCGCTCCGCCCTTGAGACCGAAACAAGGCCCGAGAGAAGGCTCTCTCAATGCCACTATCGCCTTCTTGCCGATTCTGTTGAGTCCGAGAGCCAGTCCCACGGACACAGTTGTCTTGCCTATCCCGGCCTTGGTCGCAGTAATCGCGGTGACAAGAATCAGCCTGTGCTTCCCGATCTTCTCTTCATCCATCAGCGACTCAGGCACTTTAGCCATATAGTGACCGTACTGTTCCAGCATGTCCTGAGGTATGCCGGTCTCTTCCGCGACCTCAGTGATTTTCTTCATTCTGATGCTTCTTGCTATTTCAATGTCAGATTTCATATCCTGTCCGTTTATTTTTCATTTTCCTGATCTATCATCTGAAGCGGCGCAGATATTTCAGTGACTTTCTTGCCGTGCTTTTCAGGCACACCGAGGGCCACGACCTGCTTTGCTGAAGTTATTATGCTCTGCCCCGAATCCTTGAGTTTCGACTCGCATTTCTCATAATATTCCTGGACATCCTTCAGCTTGTCGCCCATTACCTTGTGGAATTTCGCGAAATCATACACCCTCTCTATCATCTTCTGGGCAGAATCAATTATCCTTTCCTGGTTCTTCACCTGCTCCACACTCACCCATGCGGTGCGGATCATCCTCAGGAACGGCATAAGGGTCTCCTCTGTCGTTATCAGGACCTTCCTTTCATAAGCGCGCCTCCATATGCCCTCATCCATAGACTTGGCGAGCTGCAGGGAACCGTAGATCGGAACGAACATCAGCACATATCCCAACGACCTGCGTCCCGGGGCAAGATACCTGCTGTAGTCTTTTTTCGACAGATTGTCTATCTGCGCATTCATTGCGGCAAGGTTGCGTCTGGCTGCATCCTCCCTCCCGGCATCATCCTGTGCCTCGAAATAATCGGCATAGGCCTTGAGGTCCACCTTGGAATCGATGATGATGTCCGTGCTGTCAGGATAATGTATGATGAAGTCAGGGCGCATTCCCCGTCCCGAATCCTCATTCACTATCCTTTCCCCCAGCTCGCCCTTGAGGGTGGCTTCCCTGTCGTAGTCACGGCCTTCGGCAAAGCCCTCGGACTTGAAGATATTCTCCAGCCTGACTTCCCCGAAGATACCCTGGATCTTGTTTTTGCTCCTGAGGGCATCGGCAAGATTGTCCGCCTTTGTCCCGATGTTTTCAGTCTGCTCTTTCAGCTTTTTCACCGCCTCTTCCATGAATGTCTTCATGCCGGTAGTGGTGGAAGTCTGGGTCTGCTTGTTGTCTTCGAACGACTTCTTCATATCCTGGAGATCCTTTGCGAGCCCACCGGTGATGTTCTTGAAAGTCTCGACAGCCTTGTCGCTCAGCTCCTTCTCCCTTGCCTTCAGGATTTCTTCAGTGCTCGCTGTCATCTGGGTCCTGATTGCAGATATCTGCTCTTTCAGAGACTTCTCATGATTCTCCTTTATCTCGGAGATGAGCTTCTCATAATAATTCTTCTGGCCGGAAAGGTCTTTCTCGTAACCTTGACGCTGGAAAGCAAGGGTCTGCTCATAGCTCTCCTTCTGGCTTTCCATCAATTTTTCATATCCGGCTTTCTGGGACTTGTGGGCATACACCACCGTGACCGCAGCCAGCACAATGACCGCAGCGACAATCAACAACATTACAGATACAGTCATAACAGACAATTTTTCATAAATACAATCCTGCCTGCAATCCAGACAAACTCAGAATGACGGGGACATCGCTTCAGGACATCCCCGTCATGTTATCCGATGCCGGAACCCTGCATTCTACAGGAGCCCCTGGCTGATTATTTTACAAACTGCTCGCGAAGCTTGCCGATTTTTGCGTCAGCATCAGGACCTTTCGCGCCGAAATAGAACTTGATCTTAGGCTCGGTCCCTGAAGGGCGCACGGAAACGACATCACCTTCGGCATTGAAGAACTGGAGGACATTCGACTTAGGAAGACCAGTCTCTTCAGGCTTGTTATAGTCGACAACCTTTGTCACAGGCAGTCCTGCAAGCTCTTTCGGAGGATTGTTCCTCATGTCAGACATGATGGCGGCAATCTCTGCGACTCCCTCCTTGCCTTTGCGGACGAGAGATACGAGAGCCTCCTTGTAATAGCCGAACTCGGCATAGATGTCCTGAAGGAGCTGGTAGAGGGTCTTGCCCTGGTCTGCTGCCCATGCAGCACATTCAGCCACCATCGCGCATGAGATAGGAGCATCCTTGTCGCGCACGAACTGACCCACATTGAAGCCGTAGCTTTCCTCTCCGCCGCAGATGAATTCACCCTTGCCTTCATTGTTGCGGACCACATCGGCTATATACTTGAATCCTGTGAGGACATTGTAAACCTTCACTCCGTATTTCTCCGCTATTGCACGGATAAGCTCGGTGGTGACAATGGTCTTGACAACATATTTGGTGCTGTCTATCTTGCCGAGCTCAGACCAGCGTCTGAGGATATAATATGTCAGCATTGAAGCTGTCTGGTTGCCGTTGAAAAGCACCATCTTGCCGCTGTTGTCCCTTACTGCGATTCCGAGACGGTCCGCATCAGGGTCTGTCGCGAGCACGAGGTCTGCACCCTCTTTGTCAGCCACTGCCACAGCCATTTCAAGAGCGGAATGCTCTTCCGGATTCGGAGACATCACTGTAGGGAAATTGCCGTCGCTGACATCCTGCTCCCGAACATGGTATACATTCTCGAACCCGAGCCTTTTCAGGACTTCCGGCACGATATGCACTCCAGAACCATGAAGCGGAGTGTAGACAATCTTGAGATCCTTGTGTCTTGCCCTTGACTCAGGAGAAAGCATGAGGGTAAGCACATCGTCCATATAGGCATTGTTCATCTCGTCGCTCATGATCTCGATGCCGCCTTCCTTGCCTTCTGCCTTGTACTTGACCATGGAAGGATCTGAGATTGCATTCACTTCAGCGACAATCTGCTGGTCCACAGGAGCTATAATCTGTGCCCCGTCGCTCCAGAACACCTTGTAGCCGTTATATTCCTTTGGATTATGAGAAGCTGTCACCATCACTCCTGCAGTCGCATGTTTCTTCCTGACAGCATAGCTGAGAAGAGGTACAGGATGGAGACAGTCATAGATATACACATGAATGCCGTTTGCGGACAGCACTTCCGCCGTAATCTTGGCAAAATCGTGGCTGTTGTTGCGGCTGTCAAAGGAAACGCACACGCTGTGGTTGTCTCCAGGGACATTCTTGAGAATGTAGTTAGCAAGACCCTGGGTTGCCATCGCCACCACATATTTGTTCATCCTGTTGGTGCCTACGCCCATGACACCGCGAAGCCCGCCGGTACCGAACTCGAGATTGCGGTAGAATGCATCCTCAAGTGCAGCAGGGTCTTTCATGAGTTCACGGACCTGCGCCTTGGTCTCCTCATCATAATTTCCGTCGAGCCAGCTCTGGGCTACCTGTCTAAAGTCTCTTTCCATATAGTTATCAGTTAGTAAATTATTTATATGATCTTTCAAATTGTCACTCAAATCTCACAAATTTATAAATTTTATCAATTATCCGCAAAATATAATGTGTATTTTTACAGCCTGAAAGACAAATCGGGAAATGGACAAGGAGAGATTAAAGGAATTCATAGAAACGCATATCGACGATGACACCGACAGGCTGCTTTTCCAGAAATCGAAATGGCCTGATATCGACATGGGAACAGCCGTCAGCACGATTCTCGGGCACAGGAAGCTGAAGGCAAAGGTCCCGTCATGGTACAGGAACCCTGCCCTGATATTCCCGAATTCTCTCTGTACGGAGCAATGCTCGTCGGAATTCACCGCCGAAGCCAAGGTGGACAGCATCCGGGAACTCGTTGTGGAGGATCGCGGCGTCACGGAATCCGGCGGCTGCCTGTCCGGATTGAAGATTGCCGACCTGACCGGAGGTCTCGGAGTGGACAGCCATGTGTTCTCCCGTCATTTCAAGGAAGTACTTTACAACGAGATGAACCCTGTCCTCGCAGAAGCTGCCAAGCATAATTTCAAGGCTCTCGGATGCGGCAACATCACCGTAAGGAGCAACATGGTCTGTGACGGGAATGCAGAAGGTGCATCGGCAGACTGCAATCCTGCCTCACCGGCAGAGCTTCTTCAGGATTTCGGACCCGACATAATATATCTTGACCCGGCAAGGAGGTCATCGGACGGGAAGAAGGTGTTCAGGCTCGAAGACTGCCGCCCTGACATCCTGAAGCTCAAAGACAGCCTGCTGCAGATTGCCAGATACATAGCCGTGAAACTGTCTCCGATGGCAGACATCGGCGTGGTGGCAGAAGCTCTCGGACGGCAATGCAGACGGATAGATGTGGTGTCCGCCGCCAACGAATGCAAGGAAATAGTCGCATATGTGGACAGGGAATACGACGGGGAATGCACAGTCTGCGCAAAATGCTCAGGAAAAGGAGAATTCACATTCACACGAAATGAGGAAGAAGAGGCCTGTGCCGCCCTTCCGTCTGGAGACAGGACAGGGTGGAAATATCTTTTAGAGCCTGACAGGGCACTGATGAAGGCAGGAGCATATAAACTGATTTGCAGCCGTTTCGGGCTGGCAATGCTCGACAGGTCCACCCATTATTATGTCTCCGATGGCATCGACGGCAGCACGGACGGGCTGTTCAGAAAATTCAGAATCATCCGCATCTTCCCTCTGGACAAATCCGGAATAAAAGCCGCCTGCAGGGAATTCCCACAGGCGGAAGTCACGGCAAGAAACCTCCCAATAAGCAGCGACGAACTCAGGAAAAGGCTGAAAGTGACAGCCTCGGACCGCATCCACATGTTCGGGCTGAAGGTGTCCTCCGCATCAGGTACGGATTCAGGCAACCTGCTGTTTGTCACTGAAAGGACCTGAGCCCGCTATTTGAGATATTTCAGCCAGAAATCGCGGTTTTCATACAGGAAATGCTTCCCCTGATAGCTGATGTATCCATGCATCCCGTCAGGATACACCATCAGTTCAAACCTCTTGCCATGCGACTGGAGTCTGTCGACAAGCTGGAGAGTATTCTGGAAATGGACATTGTCATCCCCCGTGCCATGGGTCAGTTTCAGCATCACCGACGGGTCCGGGTCCGCAGCCACCGTGCAGCTGACAGGATATCCGGTCACATAATCGAGGACTTTCGAAGATGCATAGCCCTCAGGATTGGACGACGGGGTCTCCATGAACCTTTCGGTATAATGCGAGTCATACAGGGACCAGTCATATACACCGCCTCCGGCAATCCCGTAATGGTAGCTCTCATGTGCCCTGAACAGGAGCATTGCAGTCATTGTCCCTCCGAAAGAGAAGCCCTCCACTCCGATCTTGTCTCCGTTGACATAAGGCAGGGACTTGAAATAGTCCGCCCATGCAACAAAGTCTCTCACAGGCCATTCCGTAAGGTTGCGGTACACCATGTCCGTACCGGCCCTTCCGCTGTTTCCTGCCGCCCTGCAGTCTGCGACCACCTGGATGATGCCGTTTTCCGACCACCACTGGTTATCCGCTGTCGGGGAGGTCCATCTGTCCCTGACGAGAGGGGTGTCCGGACCTCCATAGATATCCACATGGACAGGATATCTGACAGACGGGTCGAAATCTTTCGGCAGGGTGACCATGGCAGGAAGCCTGAAACCGTCATCCGTTGTCATCCAGACCAGCTGCGGCATGGCATATTTCCCGAGATCGAGGGAATCAGAAGCCATGTCTGCGACCACGGTACAGCTGCGTGCATCAGACAGGACAGTTGCAGCCTTGCCTGAGGACTTTGCCACCACTATTTTCACAGGAGTGGACATATTGGAAAGAGATGCCGCAAAATATTTCCCGTCAGGGGAGAACGAGACACCTGAGACATGCATGGAAGTGTCGGTCAATGCCGTAATCTTGCCTTTCCTGTCCACCTTGTACAATGAAGACCTGACACGGGAATCCCTCTGTGCGGTGAAATAGACATCACCCTTAGATTCGTCCACCCTTACAAGGTCCACAGACCAGTTCGGACCGTCAGTCAGGCGGCGGAACTGCGTCCCGTCATAGGACAGGAAATATATCTGCTGCCATCCTGTCTCGAAAGCCCTTGCCATATACAGGCCCTTGTCAGTGAATATGACTTCATTTATCCAGTCTATCCAAGTCTTGTATGTCTCGTGATAGATATGCTTTTTGCTCCCGTCTGAAGATGAGACGGCATACAGATCCAAGGTGTTCTGCAGCCGGGGCATCCTTGCTATAAAGAATTCACGGCTGTCAGCGCCCCAGAACGGGATTCCGAAATACTGGTCCTCCTCCGGGTCGAAATCCGCCCAGACGGTCGGGACTGTCTTTCCCTCCCCGTCAGGGATGGCAGAGGTCGCGCCCTGGATGACTGAAGTCAGATCAGCGATGCCGATGCGTACCTGAGGATTGGTCTCCCCTGCCTTCGGATACCTCGTCTGCCTCAGTGTACCGTCCTGTCCGAAAGGAGAATAGATCGGGAACAGGGGGACTTCTGTGTTGTCGAAACGGTAGAAACCTATCTTCCTGCTGTCAGGAGACCACCAGAACGCCTTGTATTTCGAAGGTCTGCCGAGAATCTCCTCATAATACACCCATGAGGCATATCCGTTAAGTATCAGGTCAGTCCCGTCATATGTCAGCCTGTGTTCCTTTCCGGAAGCGATTTCCACCACATAAAGGTCGCCTGCGCGCGTAAACGCCAGCATTGTGGAATCGGGAGAATAAGTCAGGTTGACCGCACCTTCCGGTTTAACCGGAAACGAGCTGTATTTCTCCGGCGCCGTCACACCGGTGACTTTTTTCTTTCTTGAAACATCGAACACGAATGCCGTGGAATCCTCATATGTCCTGTCATATGAAAATATGACTTTGTCAGATGAGATCCATTTCCATGCGGACGGGACAGGGTCGAGCGCCGGTTTGACAAATGCGCTTTCCACCGACGGACCGCCGGCTGCCGAGGAAGGGGCGGCTGCAAATGTTTGCGACATGAATGAGACGGTCGCGGCGACAAGGATTATTGGTTTGATATTCATAGTATAAATTTTTATGTTCTAAAAATACCTGTCATTGAAGTTGACGAAATAGACCTTCTCGACAGCCCTTGTGATTGCCGTATAAAGCCATTTCAGATCATCCTCCGACAGTTCTTCCTGCCAGAACGGGTTGTCTATGAAGACGCATTTCCATTGTCCTCCCTGGGACTTGTGTCCCGTGACGGCATTGGCGTATTTCAGCTGCAGCGCATTGAAATACAAATCCTCCCTGACCGCCTCATATCTTTTCTTCTTCGATGCGATATGCGAATAGTCCTCATTCACGCCTGCATACAGCATATTCTGCTGCTCGTATGTAAGCGACGCGCTTTCGGACTCCAGGGTGTCGAGGATAACCTTCGCCACAATCTCCTGGTCGTCATAGTCAGGGAATGCGATACGCGCAGTGGCAAAATGCAGCCCGTACCTGTCCTCATATCTGGAAATGCTCACCAGCTTGGCGATGTCCCCGTTGGCTATGTAGTCCATGCCGTCCACTTTCTCCACGAACTGGTAACAGTTCTTGACAATCATCAGCTTGTCCCCTCTCACTAACCTGTCCTCCTTGAACTGCACTGCAGAACGGATTCCTGCGTTGTATTTGTTTGCCCTTCGGTTGGAACGGCACAGCACGACAGTCTCATCCTCCCCGTATTCGGAATACGCATCCGATATCTTCTCTATCAGCTCGCCTCCTCCGATCCTCTCCACATCGTCAAAACCGTCTGTGCGGAGCTTCAGCCCGGACACTCCGCCTGCCGCCAAATCTGTCTCTATCATGTCCCTTAGCAAGGTGGCATTGTACAATATGCCTGATTCCTGCTGCTGACGCACGACAGTGGTCAGAGAAGAGAAGACCGTTCCCCCGACCATGGACATGTAATCTTTCGAAAGCGCAGGGCTGCAGTCGAGCCCCACAGGCGGGAGCTGGGCTGAATCCCCGACAAGCACGAGCTTGCACCCGGCACCGTTTCTGACAAAGGAGACAAGGTCCTCAAGCAGATTGCCTGACCCGAAAGCCGCCGTCTGCTGCGCACCTGCGTCTATCCCTATCAGGGAGACCTCATCCACCACGAAGAGGGTATCTTTCGCCTTGTTGTAATTCAGAGTAAACTGGCCGAAACCGTCACCGCTTACTGATTTCTGACGATATATATGCTTGTGTATGGTATATGCCTGTCCGCCTGCATACGACGACAGCACCTTTGCCGCCCGTCCAGTCGGGGCCAGCAGGACGCACGGCACTTTCACAGATCTCAGTGTGGCTACCACTGCCGCCATCGCTGAAGTCTTGCCCGTCCCGGCATATCCGTTCACTACGAGGATATCCGCATCATCACTGCCGATAAAATCCGCCATATCCCGGAAAAGCCTGTCCTGGCATGTAGTCGGAGAAAATCTGAAATGCGAAATGAACTGTGAATATAGATAACCGGACTGCCCCATCACACATTTCTTCTGAACATCATGTATATCACGGCTATCACAGGATATATCTCGACACGGCCGAATATCATGCCGAGGGTATATATGAATTTCGCGGAAGCCGGCTGGGCTGCATAAGTACCCAATGCGCTTATCGAATCGACTCCAGGACCGGCATTGGCCATGGATGATATGAATCCCGATACTGCTTCAGAAGGCTCCACTCCGCACAGAAGCACAAGGAATATCCCTGCGGCGAGAATCAGACAGTAAAGCACTATGTACATCATCACGGAAGAAGCCTCCGCATCCGAAACGCTGTGGTTGCCTATCTTGATCTGGCGGACAGCCGTAGGATGGATGCTGTACTTTATCTGACGCGACAGGGTCTTCAGCGCTATATATATCCTGTCCGCCTTGATACCTCCTGCAGTAGACCCGGAGCATCCTCCCAACAGCACTGCGAACATCAGTATCATGCCGGCAAGGGCAGGCCACGCTGCATTGTCGCTCATTCCGAAACCTGTGGTGGTCATATAGGACACCACCTGATATACAGACTCCAGGGCAGCCTTGCCCCAGTCATGATAATCCCCCTGTATCATCAGCACAAGCATCAGAGCGACAGAAAGGACGGCTATGGAGCCCAGGAAGAACCTCACGACAGGAGTCTTGAAAAGAGGCTTGAAGGAATGGCTCGCCACTACAGTGAAAATCAGGCCGAAATGCAGGGACGAGATTATCATGAAAACCATCGAGACCACATTGATTGCCACTGAATCGAACTCCGCCAGAGACATGTTCTTAGTGCTGAACCCTCCTGTAGCCACAATGCTGAATGCATGGTTTATCGCATCGAAGAACGACATCCCGGCTATCATCAGAAAGACAGTCGTCACTACCGTAATTCCGAGATATACCGCCGTGATGATATACACTATCCTCATCGAACGGTACCTGTACCCTATCCTTGAGAGCGATGACAGCTCGATATTGGCAAGCCTCAGACGGAACGGGCTGGCATCAGGCAGCACCAGCAGCAGGAAGACCACGACTCCGAAACCACCGATGAAATGAGTGGACGACCGCCAGAACAGGAGACTGCGGGGAAGAGCTTCCACATCGGTGAGGATTGTGGAGCCTGTCGTAGTGTAGCCGGACACGCTTTCAAACCATGCGTTCACCAATGAGAATTCGCCTCCCCAAAGCACATATGGCAGCATCCCGAAAATAAAGGACAGCAGCCAGGACAGCATCATGATCAGGAATCCGTCCTGCTGGGATATGGCAGAGGACTGCCTGACGAAAATAAACGGGAAAGCGCCGAAGATGAAAGTGATGATAAAGCTTATTGCAAGCGGACCGAACGCCGAATCCCTTCCGTCCGACAGCGACACGAGCATCGAAATGAACATGAACAGGGCGCTGACAAGCAGGGCAAGCCCGACATTCCTTGATATGACCTTGACATTCATACGCTGCTACATTCAAATGGCTATTCCTGTACCGACTGGACAGCCTCGATGAGCTTGTCCTTGTCGTCTCTCAGAGCCTTGTTGCGCCTTTTGAGCTCCACATTCTCCTCCACCAAATCCGCTATCTGCTCGTTCAAGGCCGCCATCTGGTCATTTCCTTCGAACGAACATCTGTATTTTGCCCCCGTCAAGGTGTAATTCTGCAGGGACGACAGCATCTTGTACACCGGATTGGCATAATAAGCAAGGATGAAAAACAGGAGCAGGAGCACCAGGACAAGTCCTGCAGCAACTGACACTATCCCCGGGATAATACTTCTGTAGAAACTGTCCTGAAATGCCATGGAGTTGGTCTGGAGCTCGGCATATGCAGCATCTGTCAGACTCTCGATATCAGACCTCAACCTGTTGTATCTCGGCTGGAGCCGCTTGAAGTACCAGTCCCTCGAATCGATGAAATCGGAAGCTATGACCTTGGGAAGTTCGAGAGAAGTGAGCATGTAAGCGGAATAGGAATATATCACAGAATCCGCAAGAGGCGATGCCTCCCTCGAAGACAGGGCAATCCTGAGACTGTCGCACTGGTCCATGAACGCATCCCTGTCGAACTGCGGAACTTCAGGCACTACGCCCTCTTCCCCTATCGCCGCAAGGACTTTAAGGTTGTATTCATCACTCATTGCCACCAATTTCTGGGCAATGTTTATATTCCTGATGTTGTCTGCTACAAGATCGGAGACATAATTGCTCATCCTCCTGTATTCCAGCACTGATATTATACTGGAAAGCAGAAGCATTGCAGCTATTGAGCCCAGTCCGAGCGTAAGCTTGGTCCTCATGGACATCCTGTAGCCGCGTATCTTTTTCAGAAATTTCTGTAACATCGCGTCCATTTAACGAATCAAGACGCAAAGGTAACAAAAAATAATAAGATTGTCATTTGGAGACGAACGACACGAATGACATCACTTTACGCTGTGAGCCGTCTGAAGGGCTGTTGAGAAGCACTGCCGAAGGCGTGACACACATGGCTGTAGAGCCGCCGCCATCCAGATTGAGGGCATCAGTACATCCAACCCCTGCCATAAGCCTCGCAAGTTCGTCAAGGGTAACACCCTGGCTGCCGCCGGCATTGCGTCCGTCCACCACCATGAGCACGATATTCCCTTCAGCAGTATATCCTATCGCAGTCCTCGGAGGACGGACTGACGGTCCGAAGATGTCATTCTGCAGCAGTTCGTGATTGGTCTTGTATTTCCCTGATGCCGTGGTCAGATAATCGAAGCATATCTTCCCGTCCCTGAGGATCACAGGAGCTCCGCCTATGGCAGAATACACATCCCAGTCAGATGACTGTTCCGGATAAAAGGCTGTCGGGGTGAGAGTATTCTCGCCATCCACCACAGGAAGAGGCCTTCCATATGTCCATGGAGTGTCTCCTGAATTGTATATCCACCTTATGGACGGCTTCCCGTCCCTGCTGACACCGAACGCGCCACGGGTGACATAATATGAAAAAGTGCGCGTCAGAGTCTTGATATTTGCAGCCTGCTGGACTCCCCTGTCCAGGACATAGCTGAACGACTGCGGAGTGCTGTCGAAATATCCTCCGTTGACTATGACACAGACATTCTCCCCTGCCATATCCTCTTCCACGAATTGCGACGGGGTTTTCAGTGAAGATGCCTTCATTGTCCTGAGCTCCACATCCCCGGCAGACATGTCGGCTACCGCATACCATGCGTTCACATGGCGTCCTGTAATATCCGTGCTCGTGGAATACAGTCTTACGGATGACGGCAGGTCATATGTGTCAATCTCCTGCCATTCAGGATAGAACGGCTCGGGATGTGAGCCCGGCTGCACGGAGACAGACGAAGAATACACTGTCCCCTCGGCATTCTTTGCCCAGGCCCTGACCGTATATGTCTCCCCTTCTGCCATTCCGGTCACATTCCCATAGCAGCCGGCGGATTCAGAGACCTCGCCCCGGAATTCATACACATTGTCTTCAAGCGTAGGCTCGCCATCCTCTGACCAGCATATGCCCACGCTGCATTCAAGTCCGCCGTCATCGTCAAGGATGACGGGGACTGACACCATATACCATGAAGTCTCCGGGTTTCCCACCGACACTGACGGGGCGGAATAGTTCTCGTATTCGCAGGATGCAGGATCAGAACGGTCCATCCCGTAATACGACATGACAGTATAGACATAATGTCCCTTGTCCACCCCTGTGTCGGTATAGCTTGTGCTGTTGGCATCTATGAAAATATTCTCAGGCTCCCCGTCCCCTACCTGACGGACCACGATATAGCCCTCCTCCCTGTTGCTGTTGTCTTCCCATGTAAGGAGCAGACCGGCATCAGTCATGGAGCAAGCCAGCGAGCCCGGAGCGAGAAGCACGCGCTCTGAAGGCTGCGGCTCAGGATCCGCCGGTTCCTGAGGCTGCTGCGTCACAGGTTCTGTCGGAGAACAGGAAAGGGCGGCAAATACTGAAGCGATGAGGAATATGTTCATTTTCATGGCAATATCAATCAAGAAACTTTCGGAAAAATGCTACAGTGGGAATTCCGCTTTGGAAGGATAGAAGTCCCTGAACACCTTCTGCACATAATCGGTGAGGAGACCGTCGAACCAGAACTGGGATTCTCCGCATGTCCCCACCCTGTCATTGAACTGAAGCTGGGAGATCAGCATCTCTTCCGACATGACGACAGAACCGTTCTTCAGGATCATGGCAGGATTGAGGATATTCTTGTCCGTATTCTGCGAAACATACCTGAGGGCGGTGTTGATGTCATTCTCGTAGGAAGATGTCACATAGAACTGCACCGTCAGCAGATCCACTGCACCGTCAGCTATCCACTGCGGCCAGTCCTGCATCAGATTGTCCTCGCACCACGGATATTTGTTAGGAGCGAAGCACACTATCAGAGACGGCTTGATACCTTTGAGTTCTGTACTCATGGCTTTGGCAAAGGCATTCAGCCTGTCAAGCCTCCAGTTCACCCAGCCAGGGTTGTTGCAGTCCTGAGGAGGTTCTTTCCCATCATTCTCAGCCTTGTAGGCGGCAACCGTCTTCTCGTCATATCCCGAGTTGCGCGGCATTGCAGGCATACGGTCGTCGCCCTGGATTCCGTCCACTTCAGGATATTTCTGCAGAGCCTCCTTCATAAGGGACATCATGAAATTCTGGACCTCCGGGTCATATCCGTTCAGATAGTAGTCAGTCCCGTTGTAGTTGCAATAATTCCCTGAATTGTTGATGCCTATCCATTCAGGATGTCTGGCAAGCACGGGGTCGTTGTGGTTCACACTTCCTATGCCGTGCATGAACCCGTATTCAAACCACAGTATCACCTTTATGCCCTTGGAATGCGCCACATCGATAATATCTCTCAGGGCATCTCCCGAGCCTCCGCTGTATGAAGCATACATGTTGCCCTCTGACGCAGTATTGTAAGTGCTGTTCTGCAGCAGGACATCGCTGTCCCATGAAACCTTGGTGGCTGCCCATGACCCTACGAAAAGGGTGTTGAAATTCAGTTCTGCCATCAGGTCGATGGACTTCTTCACATTTTCATATGTGATGAAAGAGGAAGTATGTGACGGGGACGGGAGATATACACCCCTGACCTCCTTTGCCACATCCTCCACTGTGGCCGTGATGGTGAACTTCTCAGACCTTGTCCCGTCAGGAGAAGTCACAGTGACTGTGAGCGGCTCTGTAAGGTCCACTGGCACAGATGTGATGTCAGGGTCGAATGTTGTACCTTCTATCGTCTGCGGAGTGAAAGTCAGGGCAGTAATGTCTGCCGCATACGGGAACGAAAATGATATCTCATTTCCGTCAATCACGGCCTGGCGATGATATTCATTATCTGTGAGAGCCGTAAGCACGACATCGGAAGATTTTGCTACCGTTGTCCTCACGACATATTTCCTGGCATTCCCGTCCGGGAGGGAAAGATAGATGGAGACATCTTCTGAAATGTCCACTGCATCCCCGCTTGCAGGTCTTGCAGTCACATCTTCACCGACGGTGAATTCGAAATGTGCCTCTCCAGGTATCGCCCCGTATGGAAGCACGACATCTATCACATGCTCCTCATTGTCAATGGTCACAGGCACACCTGGATATTCCCTCACCGAGAATTCCGTAATCAGAAGTTTGTCTCCGGATTCAGGTCCGGGGTCTACGGCAACCGGGTCAGACGGCTGGCACGAGCAGGAACAAAGGAAGGCCGCAATGGCTGAAACAGCAATAATGAATTTCATCGCAATTTAGTGATAATAAAGGCTGTGTCCAGGCATGCACCGGACACAGCCCATGATAAACAAATACCCGTTATTCTATCTTGAAAAGTGAAATTCCTGTACCGGGAACTGCGGCTGCAATGTAGATTTCACCGTTGATGGTCCTCATTGCACTGTCGCCTGCACCGTTAGCGTTCTTGAGAGCAGTGATGCCATGCTCTACAGGGTCGCCGAGTCCGAGCACACGGCCTGCAGACTGGTCTGTAGCGGCAAGGGCGTCAGCAAGTGACTGTCCTGCCACAGGTACTATACGAAGGTCACCATCCTGATATGCATTTGCAAGGGTCACGAATGCCATATAGGACTCGTCATTGAACGAGAAGAATCTTGCGCCATGCTCAGGGAATGACCATTTTGACCCGTCATCAAGGAAACAAGACTCTGTGAAAGTACCGTTTGAGACAGAATATACCTTTGCATGTCCTGCAGTACCCATCCATATGTACTCAGTATCGCTGTACTTGTAGATGCCGGAAATACTGTTGCCCGTAACAGCAGCACCGAGACTTATGATTTCAGGATTAGGATCTATTACTCCGTTCTCTATCGAGAATGCGAATACTCTTCTTTCAGTAGCATTATTATAGTCAAAGAAATAAAGCTTACCTTTCTCCCATGTCCCTTCTGCAGTCATCTTGTCACCGAGACGAGGGGTAGGGGTGGCATTTGCGAGAGAATAGTTGAGGACTACCCTCGGAGCCGCATCCACATTGTCGTATGCATACACTGTAAGGTTGCCTGCAGCATTGTTGGCAAGGTTGCAGACGAGCAGGATGGTGGATGAACCGTTGTCCATCACCTCTGCATCCGAAGTAAGGTGTACTCCGCCTGCTATGCCTGTTGTAGACATCGCCTTTGCAAGTTTTCCGTCAGAGACATTGACAGCATACACTCCGCCAGTACCTGAAGCATGAGGCATGTAGACATACTGGTTGTCCATTGCGATATTCCTCATCCAGTCGCCTAAAGCAGCAGGCATTTCAGTGCCGAACCAATCGTCGGTAACAGTCTCAGGAGAAGCATAATGTCCCCATACCCTGACTACATTGTTGATACCTGTTGTGACTGCGACATATTTGTCGGTGTTGGTGATCTCACCGCACACAAGGGTGAAAGTCACTCCGTTCACCTTGTCGCTGAAATCGACTGTTGCCCCGCTCTCGATCTCCTGGTCGCCAACCATTACCTTGGTGCCTTCAGGAGATACCGTGAATTCCACGACAGCGTTTGCAAGGTCTGATGTACCGCTGAGTTTCACCTCATTGTTGGCAGCAGCCACTCCATTGACTGTGAGTGAAGTGAAATGAGGGTCAGGATCTGCAGCTTCAGCAGTCACCGTATACTGCACCTCAACAGAGCCGTCAGAGAAAGAGACCAGCCTTGAAGGAGTAGCAGTGAAATCACATGTGAAACCTTCAGCAGTCACTCCCTGAGGCAGGTTCACGAACTCCACCTCAAGAGCTGCAAGCTCATTCACATCGGCATAGGCAATCTCTATCTCGATTGTCCTGGCAGCATTGTCCACAAAGACAAAATAGTCCTCACTCAGACCATTGACCTGCACCATATCCTGGCTCAGGCTGATAGATCCGGTGACTTCAGGATTGTCCTTCTTACATCCTGTAAAGAGGACTGCCAATCCGGCAAGAATCACTATAAATTTTCTCATCTCAATAAAAATTAAAAGTGTAAAAAATTAGTGGTAAATTGTATTTCATTCATATCTCAAAGAGACCTGATAGGATTTCGAAGAACCGTCAGCCGCCACCACCTTGAAATATACGGTGGTATTGTAGAGGCTTCTAAGTCCCCCTATCCCACTGCCAATCTCTTCTCCGGTACCGCTCAGCTCCATTATGGAAGCCGTAGACGGGATGGACGCCTCCAGACGGCAGCGCTGGAGGTCTTCCCGGGTGAAGTCAGCTGAAGAGAAGGTGTAGATGATCGCTCCCCTGTCCGCATTGTAATTGCCGGAAAGCAAATCCACTTCCTTGCTTGTCCCCCAGTCCTCCGGATCGTTGAATACATAGCATTTCAATCCGTTTATCTCCTTGTCGCTGTCAAGTTCGGGCAAATCCAGTTTCTGGCATGAACCCAGGAGCATCATCACTGCCCCGAAAAATATCAATATCCTTTTCATAATATCCATTGTTTACCAGTCACTGTTCTGTCTTGCCAGACCGTTGTTGCTTATCTCGGACTGAGGTATCGGGAACCTGTCGAAGCGTTCAGGATAATGCCTTGCACCCATATCGCAGGACACCAGCTCCGGAGTGAAAGTGCCGTCACCTGCATTCAATGTCCATTCTACACCGCTGTATCTCTTGCCGTCAAGGACTTCCGCTGCCCGTCCGGTACGCCTCAGATCCCAGAACCTGTGACCCTCGAAGCACAGCTCGACAGCCCTTTCCTTCAGGATGACATCAAGTGCAGACTCCCAGTCGGAGATAGGTGCAGTATAGACATCCTCATCGTTGAATCTCTTCTGTCTCAACTTATTGACAACATCCCACGCATCAGTGTAGTTCTGTTCATATGCAAGGCACTCGGCATAGATGAGCATCATCTCGGCATAACGGAATTCTATCCATGGCTGGTATGAGCCATTGAGGATATAATCCCTGTTGCTCTCGTCCATCAGCTTTCTCATGTAATATCCCGTAACCGTGTTGCCCGGAGAGCTGACCTCACCATAAGGATAATATCTCATGTCCTCTCCTCCAGGGTAGCACTGCAGGGTGCGCCCTTTCCATTCCTCACCGTTCCAGAGGACAGAAGCATACAGCCTCGGGTCACGGTTCATATAGTTGTCGTTGGTGATGAACCTGTTGGCAACATCCGAAACATCGAACGGCTGACCGTCAGCGTAATCATAGGAATCCACGAATTCCTGGGTCGGACCGGCATATCCTCCGCCATATCCATCACCGTTCTCGCAGACATCTCCAGGCATGGAATAGCGCTGGTCGAAATTATGTGTCAGGGACCCCTTGGCGAAACCGTATCCCCAGATGACCTCAGAATTGGTCAGATCCTTGAAAATTGCAGAATAATCATCTATGTAGTCATACTGCGCACCGCTGATTATGTCTTCGACTGCCTCTTTGGCGAGAGAATATCTCTCTGCATAAAGCATCGCACGGGCCTTGAGGGCATCCGCAGCATAACGGTGAAGCCTGCCTCTTGCTGCCGACGGCAATGGGAGGTTGTTGACAGCATAATTGATGTCATCCCGTACCCTGTCGTATGACGCCGACACATTAGACCTGGCAGTCGTCTTGTTCCCGGTCGTCATCTGATTGATGTCCGTATAGAGAATTGCACCGTAGTCATCCTTCTCAGAAGCATGAGAACGCATGATAAGGAAATATGCATATGCCCTGAAAAAGAGGGCCTCCGCGCGGAAACGGCTGTACTGCTCTTCAGTGAAATTCGACTGATGCTCGTCCAGGCCGTCAAGGAATTCATTGATTCTCCTGATCCAGCCGTAGCAGGTGGTCCAGGCGTCGAAATAGTTCTGGGAAACGCTCTGGCGGCCGTCTTCCGTCATGATAAGATTACAGTCTCCCGTGCCTGGCACCATTCCTCCATATTTGAGAATATCGGTGAGTCCGTCGGACATGCTGGAATTGCTTCCACCGAGAGCATTCGAGCCGAACTGTCCGAAATCATAGATCATCGGATAGAACGAATTCAGATACAGCTCCACATTTGCCTGGCTCTGATAGCCATAGTCCTTGCTGTACTTGTTGCTCGGGTCAAGATCCACTACCGAGCAGGCGGACACCAGTGAGGCAAAAGCGACAATGAATGTATAGTATATAATGTTCTTCATATTCCGGAAGATTAAAAAGACAGATTGATACCCATGCTGAACACCCTCTGCTGAGGATAGTAGCCGTTGTTCACACTCGGGGCCTCAGGGTCGATACCCATTTTTGAAAGCGCCGAAATAGTGAAGACATTGCTTGCGTTGAAATACACCCTCAGATTCTGCACGAAGAATTTTTTCGTGAGCCTGGCAGGAATAGTATATCCTATCTGCAGGTTCTTGAGCCTGAGGTATGAAGCATCCCTTTTCCAGAAGTCGCTCGCAAGAGTGTTGCTCGTGCTCGGATTCAGGGTAAGCCGTGGATAGGATGCATCGGTATGGTCCGGTGTCCAGCTGCCCTCCACAAGATATTTAGGAGGATTGCTGCCCCACTTGAAAGCCTGGGTGTAATATGTACCGTTCGAAAATCCGAGAGCCGAATAATTCCCGCAAAGCATGATGTCGGTGTTCGCCGCCCCCTGGAAGAACATGGAGAAGTCAATGCCTTTCCATGCGAAATCGAAATTGAGTCCGAACATTATCTCGGGGATCTGCGAACCAGCTATCCATGTCATATCCTCCGCGGTAATCTTTCCGTCTCCGTTCAGGTCCTTCAGGATGATGTCGCCCTGCTTCACATCCCCGTATTTCGGGAGAATCGCGACCTGTTCTTCGGTCTGGTACAGTCCGTCGGACACATATCCGAGTACTCCTCCGAGAGGCTGGCCTATCTTGCTCTGCCATGAAGGTATGTTCTCGCTGTCATTGGTGCTGACATACCTGTTGCGGGCAAATGACATGTTCGCTGAAATGTTGTAGATGAAGTCGCCTGCACGGTTGGAATGTCCGAGCATGAGCTCGAATCCGCGGACATCCACGATTCCGCCGTTGATTATCGAAGCATAGTTTCCTCCGATGGAAGGCGGCTGCTGGCCTGACTGCGACTGGAGGATGTCGGTCGTGACCTTGTAGAATGCATCTCCTTCGAATGACAGCTTGCCCTGCCACAGAGAGAAGTCTGCACCTATGTTATATGTGGTCGTCTTTTCCCATGAGATGTCCCTGTCAGGTACGGAAGTGGTCGAAAGGCTCTGTGAAGGCACTCCGTTGATCACCACATCCGGATTCTGGCTCAATGCGATACCCTGGACATACAGGAAGTCAGAGATGGCATCATTACCGAGCTGTCCCCATGACGCCCTGATCTTGAGGTTGTCGAGGATATGTCTAGTGCCGCTCATGAAAGGCTCTTCCGAAAGTCTCCATCCCAAGGAGACGGCAGGGAAGATACCGAGTCTCTTGCCGGCCCTGAACTTGGCGGACCAGTCACCCCTGACTGAAGCCTGCACAAGGTATCTCGAATCATATGCATAGTTGGCCCTGAGGAGCAGACCCTGACGGCCCGTGTCAGCATGGCTTCCCGTCACTGAATTCGGAGTCACTTCCGTACTGAAATCAAGGTCAGGAATCTCCGTGATTGCGAAGTCCTGCTTGCTCGCGCTGAATGTTCTGGTCCTTGTACCGCTCTGCTCCCACACGAGGTCTGCGCCTACATCATGCTTTCCGAAAGTATGGGCATAGTTCAGCATCAGCTGATATGTGAACCTCCTGAAGAAAGTATGGGTCTCGGTGAGTTTGTTGACTCCGGTAGGATGATGCGGAGAAGGTCCGTATGTCATGTTGAGCAGACCGTCATCATTTCTGCTGCCGTAAGTAGGAGTTGCCTGGGTATATGGCAGGGTAAGATATTTCTGCTGTGCATTCTGGAAGTCATAGCTGAAAAGCCCTTTCGCCACAAGACCCTCCACTCCCGGGATCCTGTACTCTATGGTTGCGGAAGTCTGGACATAGCTGTTGTTCTTGTCGTTGAATCCCGACTGGTCTCTGGCGATCAAAGGATTGTAATATCCGAGATATGTCCCGTCCTCAAGCTGAGGGCTCACCGTAGGCCTTGCAGATATGGCATAGAAGACGATGTTCTTGTAGCCATAGTCTGCTCCTCCGTTGTCGAGGGATGCTGTAGGGTCGCTGCTTCCTGCAGACACTCCCGGCTGGTGCCTGTCCTCGATTCGTCCCGAGACATCCAGCTTGAGGGTCAGCCTGTCGGTAATGTTTATGTCTATGTTCGAACGGAGATTGTATCTCTTGAACCATACATTGTCGATGATACCGTCCTGGTCGAGGAAGCTGCCTCCCACGAAATACCTGACTTTCTCGTTTCCGCCGGTTACACTCACATTGTGGTTGTGTCCCACAGCGACTTTCTTGAAGATGAGATCGAGCCAGTCGGTGTTGGCGAATATTCCCTGAGGGTCACCACCATTCCTTATGTATTCTATCTCTTCAGGACTGTACTCAAGGGCAACCCCATCCATCTCTGAAGCCAGATTATGCCAATATGCATATTCAGGTCCGTCCAGAAGGGTAATCATATCCGCATTCTGGGAGAGGGTCACTGCTCCGTTGTATGTGACGGATGTCTTCTGCACATCGCCTCGCTTGGTTGTCACGAGGATTACTCCGTTTGCTCCCTTCACTCCATAGACTGCCGCCGAAGCCGCATCCTTCAGGATGGTGATGTTGGCGATTTCGCTAGGGTCGAGGTTGGAATATTCCCTTTCCACACCGTCCACGAGCACTAAAGGAGCCGAAGTACCGGTCGTGGAGACGCCTCGGATGTAGATCTGGGCCTCATTGTCTCCAGGCACGCCCGATGTCTGGCGCGAAACCAGTCCGGGAAGCTTTCCTCCAAGCATATTGGTAAGGTTGTCAGTCGGAGCGCTTGTCAGCTTTTCCGTATTGATGGATGCCACTGATCCTGTGAGAGTCCCTCTTTTCTGCACGCCGTAACCGACTATCACCACCTCGTCGAGAGTCTCGGTATCCTCTTCAAGGGTGACATTCACAACTGCCCTTCCCGCAAGGGAGACGCTGTATTCCTTGAATCCCAAAGTCGAGAATGTCAGCACTGCATCATCGGAAGACACTGTAAAAGAATACTGCCCGTCCACATCGGTCATGGTCCCGTTGGAAGTCCCCTGCTCGTACACCATCGTCCCTGCAAGGGGCTCGCCGTTCTTGTCCGTCACCTTTCCCCTCACCGGCGAGTCGGCTAATGCCGAAACCGGCAACAGGACCGCACAGACGGCAATCAATAGCTGCAATAAATAATGGTTTTTCATTTTGTTACCTGTTATTGACATTATGAGGTTCGGATGTCATCCTGAATTCCAGGACTCCACCTTTCATTATTGTTTCATGCGATATTCCCGGTTCGTCATACGGCTTGCCGTTCAGATATACCGAACCGATATACTTGTTGTGTTCATCATTGCCTGTCGCCACGATTCTGAAATCATTGCCCGAAGCGGTCCTGATCACCGCCTCCTCGCAAAGAGGTGAACCGAACACATAATATCCTCCGGCCGGGTCCACCGGATAGAATCCGAGGGCAGAGAAAATATACCATGCAGACATCTGTCCGCAATCCTCGTTTCCTATCAGCCCGTCAGGGGCGGTGCTGTAGAATTCAGCACATATCTGCCGGATAAGCTCAGCGGTTTTCCATGGTTCTCCTGCAAGGGCATAGAGATAAGCTACATGATGGCTCGGCTCGTTTCCGTGGGCATACTGGCCTATCATTCCGGTAATGTCTGCCGATGCCCCCTCATTGAGCTCGGAATCAGCTGCGAAAAGCGCATCAAGATGATCGAGGAAATTCTTCCTCCCTCCGAACAGGCCGATCAGCCCTTCCACATCGTGAGGTACAAGCCATGTGTACTGCCATGCATTGCCCTCTATGTAGTCTGCCTCCTCATGCAGGGAGAAGGAAGGGTCAAAAGGAGTACGCCATGAGCCGTCGGAAAGTCTGCCTCTCATGTAGCCGTCCTTGAAATAATTCCTGTACAGCGAAGCCCTCTCCGCGTGATATGAAGCAGCCGCGGTATCCCCGGCAGCTATCGCAAGCCTCGCGGCAGCCGCATCGTCTATACAATATTCAAGGGCGCGCGACACAGACCAGTTCACCTTGTCTGCAGGAAGCCAGCCGAGAGAATCGATGTATTCCAGTCCCGGGACCATATCGGCAGGCTGCACAGGATATTTCCGCACCTGCTCCCATGCTTCATCGATGTCGACAAGACCTTTCAATGCTGCATCTGCAAGCACAGGTACGCTATGGACTCCGACCATACAGTCCGTCTCGACACCTCCGAGATGCCAGACAGGAAGCCTGCCTGTCCTCTGCGAAATATCCATCAATGATTCGGCATAGCCGGCCGCCCTCGGGTCGATCAGTGTATACAGCTGCCATGCAGCCCTGTAGATGTCCCAAAGCGAGAAAATGGTATATTCATCCTGCTCCCCGAAATCGGAATAAAGCTGTGGAGCGAATGAGGCATGATACAATGCCGTATAGAAAATGCTGTCCGTCTGAGGGGATATCCCCTTGAAATCGATGGATGAAAGTTCCGAAGTCCACTTGGAGTCCGCTTCTGCCCGGACTGTATCGAAGCTCTTTCCCTGTACTTCCCTGAGATTGGCAATAGCCTTGCTTTCAGATTCATAAGACAGGGCTACCCGTGCCTCGACCTGCCTGTCATGAAAGCCGAATACCCCCCCTGAAGACCCGTCAGGCATCAGTTCCGCATCAGGCACTGATGAAAATTCAATAGCGAACCAGACAGTCAGTCCCCTCGCCCATTCATCCGAAACCCTGTATCCTGCAAACACCTTGTCCGAAATCTTTCTTATCCCGGAAGAGAGATACCCCTGCCTGCCCATAATGGACTTGGGAGCGGATTTCAGGTCGAGTACAATCCCGTTACCCTCTTCTGCCGAAGCCCATGTGTACCTGTGGAGTGCGACATGCTCTGATGCCGTCATCTCGGCAAGGATTCCGGACTCTTTCAGTCTCACTGAATAATATCCGGGCATGACAGTCTCGTCCCGCTTGTCGTATTTTTCCGCATAGCCGTCGCCATTCCCGGTACCCTTCTCCATATGGGCTTCGCCTCCGGCAAACGGCATCAGCACTATTTCTCCGAGATCAGCAATCCCTGTCCCGCTCAGGTGGTTCTGCGCAAATCCTGCTATTGTCCTGTCTGAATCATGATACCCGGAACACCAGTCCCATCCTTCCGAAACATTGTTGGGCCCGACAGCCACCATACCGTGAGGCACATTCGCCCCGACAAACACATGTCCATGACCTCCCGAGCCCGTCAACGGATTCACCAGGGCCGTCCTTGTCCTGCCGTATATATCCACAGGCATGCTGCCGAACGGATCCACTGCAGCATCGAGAAGCATGGAAAACTCCAGTCTCGACACCTCATCGGAAGAACCGTGGATGTCTATGTTCAGGCTGTCGCACAGGGCATCGATATCGAAGTTCCTGTCGGGAGACATCTTCCTGAACAGTTCCTCCAGATCTTTGAAAGCCACATTCCCTTCCATCCCTGATGCAAATTCCGATGCATGGGGATAATCAGGAGAAAGCCCTTCGGCAAGCTCCGCCCAGCACACAGGGGAATCGATATGGAAAACTGTCAGATTTGTCCAGCCTTCATTTCTGCCCTCGCCTTTGAGAATCCCTGTCGCCCCGATTCTCTGTATGGATTCGAATCCGGCATCACCGGGCTTCAGGTCAGTATACGGCATGATATAGCCGCCTCCTTCCAGAAGGACCTCCTGCACTTCCCTCACCCCGACTTCCTTGACATCCCTGCCAGTCAAAGCCGCGAGGGCCGCAAGAATTCCTGCAGCCTGTCCTGACTGCATTATCACAGGCTGAAGCCTCGTCGCCCCGTTCATTATATTGGAAACTGACATGGACTTGTCTGCGGATAGGATATTGTCTTCCCCTGCAGGGATAAGAGCCCCCATCGGGACATTGAAAGAAGGTATAGGATAGAAATGCAGGTCAGGCAGCTCTTCAGTGCCGTCATACCTGTCATGATGGTGATCCACGGCATAGTCGCCGACAGCAATGCCTGTCCTGTACAAAGGATAAGCCTGTCCGAACGGCCTTGCCGCATAATCTACAGTAAACAGCACCTCTCCGTCTATCCTGCCTGCCTCCCTGTGGTAAGGCATCAGGGCAAGCCCGTCTGCCGTAGGGAATTCACTGTCAGAAATGCCGATATTCTTCAGCCCGAGCTCCGTCTGGATATAATATATGAACCCGAGAGTCATGTTCTTTGCCGCCATGTATGCCTCGTGACGGGATTCCCTGTCCATATCAAGCACATTGCAATAGAAGTCATTCCCTTCTATAGGCCAGTTGAGCATATATTCTCCCGAAGGAAGTTTCCCGTAGTCCAGCATCTCCTGCACTGTCCACAGCGGCTGCACCCCGTCAGTGTTGCCCGGATTCTTGCAGCAATCCCTGTACAGGTCAGGATTATAACCTTCAGGCTGAGCTATGGTCACATCTGCATCAGGACCGTAATCTTTAAGGACAGCGACCCATGTCATATCCTGGACTATACCGTTACTTTCCTCAGGCGCAATGGACTCGCGGGTAACATATCTCGAATCCATCCCTGCATGGCAGCTGACCCCGGCCATTTTCATCACATCCCCTGTCTCGGTGCCGTCGATGACGACTTTTGCCCTGACTGTGCATTCTCTGCCGGAACCGGCATCAATGAAACGGAGCTTCCAATATTCTCCTGCCCTGCTGATATTTTCCAGACAAATACCCTTGGACACATCGAGGCAAGGCTCTGCCGCAGCCATATTGTCCAGGATTTCAGCCCCGACGGAAGGCTCGAACATTATATTGCTTACCCAGCCTGTCTTCAGAGAATCGTAACCGCCGTATCTAATGGCAACCGAATCGCAGAATTCCGCGAAAATGCCCCCTCTCATGCGGTAATTGCCG